>JBGPJM010000071.1:0-20137 GCA_041485385.1 Phycisphaerae bacterium
AGCGTTTAGTCACTAGAGGCGAGCAGAGAGAAGGACCGGAAGTTATGCCGGCGGCCCGGACGCAGGAACGGCCTCGCCCCCGCCGCCCCCACCACCACCCCCGCCGCCGCCACCCCCTCCACCCCCACCGCCGCCACCCCCACCACCGCCACCCCCACCACCGCCGCCATCGGGGCGACGTCCCCGGCGCTGCCCGCCGCGCCCGCCGCCCTTACGGTCCTGGCCGACGGTATTCACCGGGCCCCTGGCCCGCTGCTCGGAGGAGAACTTGGGCATGAAGGCCTTGGAGGCCTCGATCTTCACCTCGATGGGCGTCTTGTCCAGCGTCACGCCGCGCAGCTCGGCGACCTTGGCCGGGTTGCGGAGCTTCGACAGGGCGTCGAACACCGCCTTGATCGTGTTGCGGGCGTTGGTGGAGCCGTAGCACTTGCTGAGACAGTCCGACACGCCGGCCAGCTCCAGCGCGGCACGGACGACGTTGCCGGCGACCACGCCCGTCCCCGGCGACGCCGGCACCAGCCGCACCTTCGACGAGGCGTAGTTCCCCTCGACCTCGTGGTTGATCGTCGTGCCGATCCGCGGCACGTTCACCAGCACCCGCCGGGCGACCTTCTGCGCCTTCTCGATCGCCACGGGGACCTCGTTGGCCTTCGCGTAGCCATAGGCCACCTGCCCGTTGCGGTTCCCCACCACCACCAGCGCGCCGAAGCTGAACCGGCGCCCGCCCTTGACGGTCGCGGCGGTGCGGTAGACGCCCACAGTGGTGGATTCAATATGACTTGTTTCGTCCAGGATCTCGGGCATGGGTGTTCTCGAAGGTAATCAATGCAGAATCGGGTACGGACGCGGTCAGAAACTCAGGCCCCCTTTGCGGGCGGCGTCGGCCAGGGCCTTGATGCGCCCGTGGTACCTGAACCCGCCGCGATCGAAGGCGACGGCCTTCACCCCGGCCTCCTGGGCCCGCTTGGCGATCAGCATGCCGACCTCCGCCGCCGCGCCGGCGTTGCCGGTCTTGCCGGCCTTGACGACCTCGCCGGACTCCCGCGACGACGCCGCGGCGAGCGTGCGCCCGGCCAGGTCATCGATCACCTGCACGTAGATGTGCTTGAGCGACCGGTACACCGCCAGGCGCGGGCGCGACGGCGTGCCGACGACTCGCCCGCGGACGGCCTTGTGCCGCCGGCGCCTGCGGAATGTCTTGTGCTGGTTGTGGTCCATGTGAACGATCCTTGAAACTACCTGAGCACGGGTCGGAGCACGGCCCGGGATCCGCCGCCGGATCAGGCGCCGAACGTCTTGCCCTGCTTCCGCTTGATGACTTCCTCGACGTACTTGATCCCCTTGCCGTTGTAGGGCTCGGGCTTGCGCTTGGCCCGCATGACCGCCGCGAACTGCCCCACCATGTGCTTGTCCGGCCCCTTGATCTTGACGAACGTCTTCTCGACCGTGACGTTCAGGCCCTTGGGGATCTCCAGTATGATCGGGTTGGCGTAGCCGACGACCAGCTTGAGCTTGGCGCCCTGCACGGTGGCCGTCCAGCCGACGCCGACGACCTCCATGTTCTTCTCGTACCCCTTCGTAACGCCGATCACCATGTTCTGGATGTTGGCGCGGGTCGTCCCCCACCGGGCGTTCACCGCGGCGTTCTCGACGTCCTTGGGGTCGATCGTGACCTTGATCGCCTTCTCCGTCTCGTCCCACTTCACGGTGATATCCGGGTTGTGCGTCAGGGTCAGCGTGCCCCCCGCGCCGGCAACGGTCACCACGCGGTCCTTGATCGTGACCTTCACCTTCTCGGGAACCTGGATCGGCTGTCGTCCAATACGGGACATGGCTTATTGCTCCGCGCCCATCATCACAGGCGGCTTTACTGCTTGCTTCTCACTGCTCACTCTTCGCTTTTCACTTCTCACTTCCAAATTCTCACTACTCAACGGTGCACAGCAGCTCCCCACCCACCCTGTCCACGCGGCACTTGCGGTCGCTCATCACCCCGCGCGACGTCGAGACGATCGCGATCCCCAGCCCCTGCAGCGGGCGGGGGAGCTTCTCCACCGTGCTGTACAGCCGCCGCCCGGGCTTGGACTCGCGCTTGAGCGAGTGCAGGATCGTCTCGCCGCGCGGCCCGTACTTGAGCTTCACCCGCAGCTTCCCCTGCCGGCCGTCCTCCACCACCTCGTAGCCGTTGATGAACCCTTCGTCGCGCAGGACGTCGGCGATGCCGCGGCAGACCTTGGTGTTCAGGCACACCACGGTCTTGGACTTGTTGCAGGCCGCGTTGCGGATGCGGGTGAGCATGTCGGAAATCGGGTCGTTCAGGGCCATCTCGTGATTCCGGTGAAGTCGGGTCGGTCGGTCGTGTGTGCCTGTCGTCGGTCTTACCAGCTGGCCTTGCGCATGCCGGGGATCTTCCCCTCGAGCGCGAGCTTGCGGAGCATGATGCGGCTGATGCGGAACTTGCGGTAGACGCCGCGCGCCCGCCCGGTGAGCTCGCACCGGCGGACAAGCCGTGAACTGAACTTCGGCGTACGCTTCGACTTCGCTACTTGTGCTTTGGTGGTCATGGGATTCCTGAGTGCTGAGTGCTAAGTGCTCGGTCGCTTTCCGCCTGCCCTTTCCTGCCTTGTACTTAGCACTTAGCACTAAGCACTCAGCACTTCTACTCTTACGCGGCCTCCGGCTTGCGGAACGGCATCCCCAGCTCCTGCAGGATGAACCTGCTCAGCTCGGGCGTCGAGTGCTCGAAAACGATGCTGATGTTCATGCCGTGCGTGAACACGACCTCCGCCATGTTGATCTCGGGGAACACGCCCTGCTCCGACAGGCCCATCGCGTAGTTCCCCTGGCGGTCGAACGCGGTCTCCTTCACGCCGCGGAAGTCCTTGATACGCGGCGTGGCCAGGTTGATCAGCCTGTCCAGGAAGTGCCACATCCGCTCGCGCCGGATGGTCACCATCGCCGCCGTCTCGTACCCCTCGCGGACCTTGAAGTTCGACACGCTCTTCTTGGCCTTGATCACCACCGGACGCTGCCCCGTGATCTTCGAGATCGTCTCCAGCACCGTGCTGCGGACGTTGGGCGGCAACTTCGTCCCCTCCAGGTGCCGGCCCATGTTCACGTTCACCACCACCGAAGAGATCCGCGGGCGCTGCATCGGGTTCTTCAGCCCGAACTTCTCCGCCAGCTTCGGCGCGATCGTCTGCTCGAACATCACCTTCAGGCGCGGCGGCACCTTCGGGCCCGCCGGCACCTCGGGGCCCTCGTCGTGCGCCGCCCCCCCGCTGCCTCCGCCGCCGCCCTTGCCCTTCTTGGGCTGCTGCTGTTGCTTCTGCTGCTTCTGCTGCTGCGGCTTGTGCTGCTTGTCTTTGTCTTTGTCTTTGTCCTGAGGCATGGGAGAGTTCCGGATGCTGAGTGCTGAGGATGCCGGGGTGGGGGTGGAGCGGGGGTCTACTTGCTGGTGCGCGGCCCGTGCACGGTGCCCAGCACCTTGCCGCCGCGGGCCGCTACGCGGACCTTGCTGCCGTCGGGTCGGGTCTCGAAGCGGACTCGGGTGGGCTTGCCGTCGACGACGGGGCTGACGTTGCTGATGTGGACGGGCACCTCGCGCGTGATGATGCCCCCCTGCGGGCTCACCCGCGTGGGCTTGAGGTGCTTGGTGCGCAGGTTGATGCCCTTGATGATCACGGTGTCATTGGCCGTGTTCACGGTCATGATCTGCCCGGTCTTGCCCTTGTGGGAGCCGCTGGTGACGATCACCGTGTCGCCCTTACGAACGTGCCTGGCCATCACACCACCTCCGGCGCGAGCGAGACGATCTTCATGTAGTTGCGGTCGCGGA
This sequence comes from Phycisphaerae bacterium, assembly GCA_041485385.1. Classification (GTDB taxonomy): domain Bacteria; phylum Planctomycetota; class Phycisphaerae; order Phycisphaerales; family UBA1924; genus JBGPJM01. The sequence continues at coordinate 3,839 of JBGPJM010000071.1, forward strand.
GCTCGCGGGCCACCGGCCCGAAGATGCGCGTCCCCTTGGGGTTGCCGTCGTCCTGGATGAGCACCACCGCGTTGGCGTCGAACTTCACGTACGAGCCGTCCGGCCGGCGCTGCGCCTTGGTCGTCCGCACCACCACCGCCTTGGACTTGTCCCCCGCCTTGATCTCGGCGCCGGGCAGCGCCTTCTTGATCGACACCAGCACGCGGTCGCCGATCCCCGCCGTCCGGCGCGAGAACTTCCCGCTCCCGGTCGACCCGCCGTACACGCGGATCACGTAGGCGATCTTCGCCCCCGAGTTGTCCGCGACCTCGCATCGTGTTTCTTGCTGCAGCATGGCTCAGGATCCGGTGTGTTCGAACGCCCCCGCCCCCCCCACCCCCCGCCCCCCCGGTCTCACGTGAGGATGTCGACGGTGATTGACTTGTTCTTCTCGACGACCCGCACCAGCCGCCAGGCCTTGGTCTTGCTCAGCGGGCGGGTGGCCGCCACCTCCACGGTGTCGCCCAGGTGCGACTCGTTCTTCTCGTCATGGACGTGCAGAACCGTGCGTTTCCGCACGAACTTGCCGTACTTGGGGTGCTTCACCATGAAGCGCACCACCACCGTGCGGGTCTTGTCCCGCTTGTCGGACTCGACCGTGCCGACCTTCGTCCCTTTGGGGGTGGGCGTCGCTTCGGGCTTCTTCATCGTGCTGGTCATGGGGAATCCAGTGCTAAGTGCTGAGTGCTGAGTGCTCTGTCGCGTGCCGCCTGCTGGTGCCCTTTGCCCTTACTTAGCACCTAGCACTCAGCACTCCTCCTATCCCTTCGCCTTTGTCAGGCGCACCTTCTGTTCGGTCAGCAGCCGGGCGATGTCCCGGCGGGTCTTCTTGAATCGGGAGATGTCCTCGACCTTCTCGGTCACGGCCTGCGTCCGCAGCGTGAAGAGCTCGTTGCGGAGACGCCTGGTCTCCACGTCGATCTCGTCGTCGGTCAGCTTGTGTGCTTCCTTGGCCTTCATTGTCCGTTCCTTGCCTCGCGCCGGCCCGTGCCCCGGCGCCGATGAAGTCGCTCGTTCTTACACCGCAACCCGCCGCCCGACGAACCTGCACCGCACCGGCATCTTCGCCGCCACCCGCACCAGCGCCAGCCTCGCCGTGTTCTCCGGCACGCCGGCGATCTCGAACAGCATCGTCCCCGGCTTCACCCGCGCCGCCCAGTAATCCACCTCGGCCTTGCCGGTCCCCATCCGCGTCTCCAGCGGCTTCTTCGAGATCGGCTTGTCCGGGAAGACCCGGATGAACAGCTTCCCCTCCCGCTTCAGGAGGTGCTGCGCCGCGATGCGCCCCGCCTCCAGCTGCCTCGCGCTCACCCACGTCCCCTCCAGCGCCTGCAGGCCGTAGTCCCCGAAGGAGACATAGTTCCCCTTCGTCGCCTTCCGCACCCGGACGCGACGGAACTCCTTCCGGAACTTCACTCGTTTGGGCATCAACGCCATCGGTCAACTCCAGGGCCAGGTAGCAGTGAGCAGAAAGACAAAACCTAGCGGCGGCCGCGCGCCCGGGCCTTCCCGCCCGCGGCCTTCGACTCCGCCTCGTCCACGGCCCCCTCCTCGAACATCCCCTTGTACACCCACACCTTCACCCCCAGCGCCCCGTACGTCGTGAACGCCTCGGCGAACCCGTACTCGATGTTCGCCTGCAGCGTCGACAGCGGCAGCGACCCCAGCCGCACATCCAGACTCCGGCTCATCTCCGCCCCGCCCAGCCGCCCCGAGATCTGGATCTTCACGCCCCGCGCCCCCGCCTGCATGCACGACTCCGCGCGCATCTTGATCACCCGCCGGAACGACGCCCGCTTCTTCAGCTGCTCCGCGATCGCCTCCGCCGCCAGCTGCGCGTCCATGTCCGGGTTCTTGATCTCCAGGATCGAGATCGAGACCTTCCGCCCCGTCATCAGCTGCAGCTCCTCGGTGATCCGGTCCACCTCCGCCCCCTTCGGGCCGATCACCAGGCCCGGGCGGGCCGTCTTGATGATCACCTTCAACTCCTCGCGCGTCCGCTCGATGTGGATATCCGACACCGCCGCGTGCGGCGGCTGCCGGTTCAGCCGCTGGTCCAGGAACTTCCTGATCTTGAAGTCCTCCACCAGCAACTCGCCGAACAGCGCCTTGGGCGCGAACCAGCGGGAACGGTGCGCCATCGTGATCCCGACCCGGAATCCGAATGGATGTGTCTTCTGTCCCATCAGTTCCGCTCCTCGACGCCGATCGTGATGTGCGCCATCCGCTTCATGATCGGGTGCGCCCGCCCCCGGTCCTTCGGCTGGAACCTCTTGATCGTCGGCCCCGCGTCCACGCGGCTCTCCGCCACCACCAGCACCGTCACGTCCGCCTCCGCCTGCTCGGCGTCCGCGATCGCCGCGTTCAGCGCCTTCTTCACGTTCACCGCCGCACGCTTGGTCGTGAACGTGAGCAGGTTCAGCGCCTCGTCCACCCTCTTGCCACGGATCAGGTCCACCAGCAGTCCCACCTTCCGCGGGCTCCCGCGGTGGTACTTGTGCACCGTCGTGAACCGCGCGATCCCCGCGACCGTCGTCCCCAGCGCGCCGGCCAGGCGGTTGATGTCCTCGGCCTTGCACCGCGGATGGTCGCTCCCGCGCATCCAGTTCGTGACCGCCGCCGCCGCCTCGCCGCCGTCCAGCCCCGTCCGCTGGATCGCCTCGCCGAGCTGATCGACGCCCACGCCCTTCTCGGTCGCCAGCGCTCTGAGTTTGTCGCCTCTGATTCTCACGGCCTGTCCTCGCTGTGCCCGCGCCCACGCGGGAAATGCTGCCCGTACCGACCTCACGACTTCGTGGCGGCGCCCTCGACCTTGATGCCCGCCTCGATGCCTTCCTTCTTGTTCGTGTGCCCGCGGAACGTCCGCGTCAGTGCGAACTCCCCCAGCTTGTGCCCCACCATGTCCTCCGTAATGAACACGTCCATGAAGATCCGCCCGTTGTGCACCTTGAACGTGTGCCCCACGAACTCCGGCACGATCGTGCACCGGCGGGCCCACGTCTTCAGCGGCTCCCGCTTGTTCTGCTGGTTGAGCCGCTCCACCCGGCGGTAGAGCTTCTCGACAACATACGGACCTTTCTTCAGACTCCGGCCCATACTCGCTTCCTTGGTCCCCCGCTGTGCCTCGATGCCTTGATGCCTCGTGCCTTGATGCCTTCTTGTTCTTCAACCTCTTACTTCAGCTGCCCGCACCGCTTGCTCACCCGCCGCCGCCCGCTGCCTCGATGCCTTGATGCCTCGTGCCTTGATGCCTTCTTGTTCTTCAACCTCTTACTTCAGCTGCCCGTACCGCTTGCTCACCCGCCGCCGGATGATCAGCTTCGAGCTGTGCTGTTTCCGATTCCTCGTCCCGCCGCCCTTGGACTCCACACCCGTCGGCCCGCACGGCGGCCGGTTCCCCTTGCTCCGCCCAGAGCCGCCGCCCAGCGGGTGCGCGTTGTGGCTCTTCGCCACGCCGCGGGTGATCGGCCGGATCCCCAGGTGCCGGCTCATCCCCGCCTTCCCCAGCATCCGGTTCTTGTGGTCCGCGTTTCCCACCTGCCCGATCGTCGCCCGGCAGTCCACCGGCACCAGCCGCTGCTCGCCCGAGGGGAGCACCAGCGTCGCGTAGTGCCCTTCCTTGTTCGTCAGCCGCGCCGACATCCCCGCCGAGCGGCACATCTGCGCGCCGCGCCCGGGGATCATCTCCACGCAGTGCACGCTCAGGCCCGTCGGGATGTCCTTCAGACGCATGTTGTTCCCGGTCTTGGGCTCCACCGGCCCCGTTCCGGACGACTCCAGCGTCTCCCCGTCCTTCAGGTCCGTCGGCGCCGGGATGTACCGCTTCACCCCGTCGGCATACTCGATCAGCGCGATGTGGCACGTCCGGTTCGGGTCGTACTCGATCCCCACCACCTTCCCCGCGATTCCGTCGCGGTCCGAGCGACGGAAGTCGATCAGCCGGTAGTTGCGCTTGGCGCCGCCGCCGATGCCGCGCATCGTGATCTTCCCGCTGTGGTTCCGCCCGCCGGTCTTGCACAGCGGGCGCATCAGCGACTTCTCCGGACGCTTCTTGGTCACCTCGGAGTGCGTGTTCACCGAAGCGTTGCGGCGCCCGGCGGAGGTCGGCTTGTAAACTCTGATCGGCATGGCAGTTCCCAACTTCTAAGTGCTAAGTCCCGACTTCCTGCTTCTCACTTTTCACTTCTCGCTTTTTCACTTCTATCTCTTCCTGCTCACTGCTCACTTCTCACTGCTCACTTCTTCAAGAGAACAGATCGATCGTGTCCTCTTCATGCAACCGCACGATCGCCATCTTCCACCGCTTCCCCGGCACCACCCCGTACCGCAGCCGGCGCGTCCGCTCCTTGCGCACCTGCGTGTTCACCCCCACCACCCGGACCTTGTACAGGCTCTCCACCGCCGCCTTGATCTGGTCCTTGCTCGCCCGCAGGTCCACCTCGAACGCGTACCGCTTCAGCTCGTTCATCCCGTACGTGCTCTTCTCGGTCACCAGCGGCTTGCGGATGATGTAGGTGTGGTCCATTACGCGGCCTCCTCAGCAGCGGCTCGCCCCATCGGGCTCACCTTCGCGTCCTTGCCCGTCTGCGACGACGGCCCCTTCAACCACGCCTCCAGGTCCGCCTTCGCGATCACCAGGTAGCGATGGTTGAGCATGTCGAAGCAGTTCAGCTGCTGCGCCTGGCACAGCGTCACGTCCTCGACGTTCCGCCCCGACAGACGTGCGTTGTGGTTGTCCGTCGCCAGCGCCACCAGCGCCGAGCGGTCGATCTTGATCGCCTTCAGGAACTCGATGAACGACTTGGTCTTCGGCGACTCGAACGCCAGCTTGTCGATCACCCGCACCTCCTGGTCCAGAAGCTTGGCCAGCAGCGCGTTGCGATTCGCCTTGCGGCGCATCTTCTTGGGCATGTCCAGCCGGTAGTCCTCGCGCGTCCTCTTTTTCGAGTGCGCGTGACCGCCGCCCTTGAACTGCGGCACCTTCTTGTCGCCGTGACGCGCCCGCCCCGTCCCCTTCTGCTTGTAGATCTTGCGCGTCGACCCCTCCACCGCGTGCCGGTTCTTCGTCCGCGCCGACCCCTGACGGGTGTTGGCGTGGTACCGCACGTACGCCTGCTTGATGAGCACCGGCGAGACATCCCCGCCCAACGCCTGCTCATCGATCTTCAGGGTGCCTACCGACGCACCCTTCATGTTGTAGACGGGGACATCCATGTGTCGTACCTCGTCCGACGCCTGCTCCGGCCCGGGCAACTCACCCGGGTCCGTCGCCCGCCGCTTCCTCACAGAGGGGGGCGGGCCGCTTCGCCTATCCGGCTCGCCTCCTCTTATTCAATGGGGCGGCTCGGACTCGACTCGGCTGTCTCTCCCGCGGGGTCTACTGCCCCTCGGGAGCCTGTCGCGTTGTTCCTGACCGGCGGTTTCCTCTGCTCCATTTGGGGCTTCGGACCCTCCGGCCTCGCCGGCCGCTCGCTGTCGCGGCCGAACGTTTCTCGTCAATCTGGCTCTCAACCCTTGGCGACGTCCGCCAGCTTCTTGGCCTTGCTGCGGTTGAGCCGAACCGCCGCACGCACGACCACCGTTCCTGTATTCGCCCCCGGCACCGGACCCCTCACCAGAAGCAGGCCCTTCTCCGGGTCCAGCTTCACGACCTGCGCCGACCGGACCGTGACCTGCTCGTCCCCCATGTGCCCCGACATCCGCTTCCCCTTCTTCAGGCCGCCGCCCCATCCGCGGTTCGAGCAGTGCCCGCCGATCGAGCCCGGCGAGCGGTGCTTCCGCTCCGTGCCGTGCGAGGCGAACATGCCCTTGAAGTGGTACCGCTTCATCACCCCGGCGAACCCCTTCCCTTTGCTCTGCCCGATCACGTCCACGAACATCTGCCCCTCGAAGTCCTTCGCCGTCAGAGTCTGACCCAGCGTGTACTTCGCCGCGTCCTCCGCGCTCACCTTGAACTCGCGGTGGTGCCGCTTGGGCCCGCTCCCCGCCTTCGAGTCATGCCCGATCATCGGGATCGTCGAGTTCCGCGCCTTCATGTCCCCGTACCCGATCTGCACGGCCGCGTACCCGTCGTTCTCCACGATCCGCACCTGCGTCACCACGCACGGCCCCAGCTGGATCACCGTCACGGGCACGAGCGCCCCCGCCGCGTCGAAGACGCGCGTCATGCCGACCTTCGTTCCGAACATCGAGAAAGCCATCGTGCTCGTTCCTGCCTTGGCGGAAACCACTCCGCCGGGCCGCTTCGTGATCAGTCCCGTACGCCGGAACAGCCAGAGGAAGTCTTGATCTACCCGCTCCCCCCAAAACACACGCACGGCCCTGAAGGGCCGTGTCTGAAATCCGTCCCTCTATGCCTTGATCTTCACGAAAACGCCCGCAGGGACGACGAGGCGGTTGAGGGCCTCGACGGTGCGGGCGTTAGGCTCGATGATGTCGATGATCCGCTTGTGCGTCCGGATCTCAAACTGCTCGCGGCTCTTCTTGTCGATGAACGGGCTCCGCAGCACCGTGTAGCGCTCGATCCGCGTCGGCAGCGGGATCGGGCCCGCCACCTTCGCGTTCGTGCGCTTGGCGTGCTCCACGATCTCCTTGGCCGAGGCGTCCAGGGCCAGGTGGTCGTAGGCTTCCATCCGGATTCGAATCTTGCCGCCCGTCATCGTGTCCTTCCGTCCAAGCTCGGTCGCCGATTCCTTCCCGCCGCGCCCTGCCACGCCGCTTCACTCCAGCCATTCGTGCACGATGCCGCGGTACCGACGCCCCGGCCGGTTCCGACCGAAGATCCGCCGCGGCTTGATGCACTGAACAGCCCACTTCCGCGACCCCGAAAGCGAGCCCAGAAGCGTACGGCCCCGGGCCGGGATGTCAACTGCCCACACACCCACATTTCTGCACCCTTCCCGCTCGCCCTCCGCATCATCTCCGAGCCGCCGGCCACCGGATGCATGCATTCATCTCCCCTTCCCACGCGTACCCTCTTCCAGCCACCGCCCACGCCTGCCAAATCCGCGCTCCCAGCCTCGTCTCCCGCCCCTTCCCAAGCACTCCCGTTCGCTCGGTCGATCCTCTTCCGGTTCTCTAGGTCGCTTTCCGCCACCACATCAGGGGTTGAGCACACCATGATCCGATGGACCCGATTGACCCGCAGAACTCTCCACTCCGCCGCACCCATCCTCTTCTTGGCCGCCGCCATGCTCCCCATCGCCGCGGCCCAGCCCGCCGCCACCCAACCCGCGAAGCAGCCGACCAAAAAGACCACCAAACCCGCCAGTCCCGCCGCCCCCGGCAAAGCCGAGCCCCCCAACGGCCCCCTCGTCGAATGGGCCGATGAGCTCTTCCACCTCGACTCCATCGGCCTCACCATGCACATGCCCGTGGGTGCCCGCACCCAGCAGATCCAGATCGCCGAGCAGTCCACCGTCCAGATCCTCCCTCCCGACAGCAGCTGGATCATCAACCTCCGCACCCCCGTCACCAGCAACGCGAGCTCCACCGCCCTGGAGGCCCTCGAGCAGACGATCGCCCTCATCCAGGGCCAGGTCGGCGTCGTCGACCCGCTCCAGAAACAGGTCCTCTCCACCCAGGCCAAAGTCCTCGACCGCACCGACCAGCTCCAGATCCCCGACCTCCCCGTCGCCGCCCGCGCCTACATCCTCGTTCCCCGCAGCAGCGGCGACTCCCCCGTCGTCAAGGGCTACACCTTCTTCAAGACCACCCCCACCCAGTACGTCCTCTTCGAGCTCCTCGCTCCCGAGGCCTCGTTCCCCCGCGCTCGCACCGTCTACGAAACCACCATCGCCACCGTGAAGTTCGCCGATCAGAGCGCCGTCCTCGCGGCCCGCGGCTCCGCCGTCAAGTCCGGCATCGGCTTCTTCCAGCGTCTCACCCCCGCCGATTACACCGCCGCGCTGGGCAAGGCCGAGACCTGGCAGCGCCTCTACCTGCCCGCCAACTCCGGCGCCCCCGCCGACGCCACCGAGTTCGGCTACCGCGGCCTCAAGTTCTGGCAGGGCAAGCGCGGCGAGATCAACCCCGATACCCCCCGCTCCCGCTGGAAAGACGACGAAAACCGCGACGGCATCCTCGCCCAGCTCACCGTCCGTCTCCTCCAGGAGGGCAACATCATCGACAGCGTCGCCCGCTACTTCATGACCGCCGACCGCGCCGAAGAGGCGTGGTCCGTCCGCATGATCCAGAAGGACAAGACCGGCAAGGAGATGGGTCGCTGGACCGAAACCGCCGTCCGCTCCGGCAACGACGTCAACGTTCTGGTGCAGGAACCCGGCAAAAAACCCACTCCGATCGTCCCCTACATCCAGGGCGAGGGGTACATCAGCCAGGTCGATGCGTACCTCCTCCCCTCGCTCCTGATCAACGCGGCCGTCAAAGACAGCCTCGACGGCGACTTTGCCTTCTACACCTACACCAGCGCCTCGGAGACCATCGCCATCCGCACCGACACCGTGGCCCGCGACACGCAGGCCGGCGGCGTGTGGACGATCTCGACGAGGTTCCGCGACGAGGCCAAGCCGCAGCGGTCCATCTTCAACGACCGCGGCGACTTCACCCGCACCGAGCTCCCCGACGGCCGCCGCTGGGAACCCATCGAGTTGGCAACCCTCAAGCGCCTCTGGCAGGACAAGGGCCTGCCAACCAACAAGTGAGGCCTCGCTGCTTACTGCTCACCCGTTTAGGGGGATGTCTATTCTGCGCGCCCAAATCGGGAATTACCCTATGGTTTTGGCGCGTTTTTGGGGACGTTCGGTAGACTAACCACGATGTTCCGCGCGGCTCCGTCCGCCTCTTCGAGTGCCTGATGCCCGATGCCTTGGTGCCTTCCCGGTCGCGTCAAAATGGAGAACATTGACCCCGGTTCATGGGGGCAGCGTGGGCCGCGCCGCTACTTCCTCTCGTTGGCCGCGCCGCCGGCTCGACGAGGTCGACGATGGTGACCGCCGCGCCCGGCGGAACCATCCAGGAATCGTGACATGGCCGCGGGTGGGACGGCGCGTTTCTCTCTGGTCGCTCCACCGGGGAGCGGCAACGCAGCCGAGCTGTCCGGCCAAAGCCCCTGACCAAAGAGAAGAATCATGATTACCGCGCTATCGACCGCTCCCTGCACCGCTCCCTGCTTCCCGGCGTTCATGAATCAGGGCCAAAGGAATGGACGGTGCGTGCACCCCGGTCGGGTCACCGCGACCCCTTCCGTCGACAGTTTCTCAAGGTCGGCAACGGAGAGTGGCATGGCACATCAAATGCTTTGGCGGCTGATCGCGGCATGGTTGCTCTCGGGCGGGTTCATGGCGGCGCAGCCCGCGCTCGCTCGACAGCCCTGCCCTGATGTAGAGGTGGCCGCGGGGTATGCGGAGCGGGCGATCGATCCGGGCGTGGACGACCTTGGCCTGCACTGCGATGACTGCACAGCCCAGGTGGACTTTCCTTTCCCGGTGCGGCTCTACGGAGTTGATTACACCTCCGCGATGGTGTCGTCGAACGGGAACGTGCAGTTCGCGGGCGACTCCACGCAGTACCAGGACGAGTGCCTGCCGACGACGAACATGGATACCACGGTGTTCGTGCTGTGGGACGATCTTGTACTGACCGAACCGGACGACGGCGTCTTTACCTCGACCACGGGCGATGCGCCGACCAGGGTGTTCAATATCGAGTGGCGTGCGCATTACTACGGGCAGGGCGGCTCGGCGAACTTCGAGGTGCGGTTCTTCGAGAACTCCCGGAACTTCGAGCTCGTGTACGGAACGTACACGGGCCAGACGTACACGATCGGGGTGCAGAAGGGGCGGGGCGAACTGGACCGGTACATCCGGTGCAACTTCGCCAATCCGTTCGCGCCGGGGACCGTGTTCGTGTTCACGGAGACGTACACATCCAGCCGCTCGCAATACACCGGGAGCGCTCCCTACGGCGTCACCGACATCGGCAACCACTGCGATGACTGCGTGACGCCCATCACCTTCCCGTTCCCGATCACGTTCTACGGCGAGACGTATACATCTGGAAACGTCAGCTCCAACGGGAATCTGCAGTTCGCGTCCGACAACCCCGAATATGCCAATGACTGCCTGCCCGTTCCGGGATTCGGCCCGACCATCTTCGCGCACTGGGACGACCTCCGGACCGATGGAGTGAACGACGGCACGGGTGTGTTCACGAACGTCTCCGGCACCGCTCCCTTCCGGATCTTCGACATCGAATGGATCACGCACTACTACAACGGCGCAGGATCCGCAGCCTTCACGCTCCGGTTCCTCGAGGGCCTGGACTACTACAAGCTCTACTTCCCCACCTCTGATCAGCACGGGGCGAGCGCGACGCTGGGGACTCAGGCCGGGGATGAGCGATACCAGGTCCAGTGGTGCAACACCCTGAACTCCGCGAACCCCGGGGACGTGTACACGTTCTCGCTGCCGCCGATGAGGGTTGTCAGCGAGGGCGGCAATGTACCGCCCTGCACCGACGATACCGGGAATCACTGCGACGACTGCACAACGCCGATCACCCTGCCCTTCACCGTCAACCTCTTCGGGGAGGAGTACACCACCGCGATCATCTCATCGAACGGGAACATCCAGTTCGGCTCGAACGACAGAGTCTGGATAAACACCTGCCTGCCCGTCGGGGCCCTCGGCACGACGATCTTCGGCTATTGGGACGACCTGAGCACGAGCGCGCCGGGTCGGGGTGTGTACACGCGCATCTTCGGCACGGCCCCCAACCGGCAACTGGGGATCGAGTGGCGGGCGGTCTATTTCAACACCCTCCTGCCGGCGAACTTCGAGGTGATCCTGTACGAGTCGATCCCGCGGTGCGATGTGTACTTCGGCGCGCTGCCCTTCGGGGGCGCGAGCGGGACCGTCGGCGTGCAGCACGGCGGCGGGCCGGAGTTCCTGCAGTATTCGTGCGATGCAGCGGGGCGCCTGCCCGTGTGGGTGCAGTTCCTGTGCATCGGTGCTCCCCCGCCCCCGCCGTGCGACCTGGCGATCACCGGGCAGCCGCAGGACGCGACGGCCTGCCCCGCGGGCTCGGCGGTGTTCACCGTCACCGGCGCGGGCACGGACCCGGTCTTCTATCAGTGGCGGTGCGTCACGCCGTCGGGGGACCCGTGCGGCGACCTGAGCGACGGGACGTACACCGACCCCGACACCGGGCTCACCTACGACGTCGCCGGCGCATCAACACCCTCGCTGACGATCAGCAACATCATCCTGGGGAGTCACCCCAATACGTTGACGTTCGCGGCCCGCCTGACCAACGCCTGCTCCGATCTCTCCAGCGACATCGCGACGCTCACCATCGCCGACCCGCCGACAATCACCGCCCAGCCCGGTAGCCTGACGGTGTGCCCCGGGGGTTCGGCGACGTTCATCGTCGCTGGCGCGGGGACCGAGCCGGTCTCCTACCAATGGCAGTGCCTGACGCCGGAGGGAGCGCCGTGCGGGGACCTGAGCGAAGGCCCCTTCACCGACCCCGATACAGGCCTGATCTACGATGTCGCCGGCGCGGCGACGCCGTCGCTGACGATCAGCAACATCTTCCTCGGCGGCCATTCCCGCATCCTGGCCTTCGGCGCCCGCGTCGACAACGATTGCGGCAGCGTCTCCAGCGACGCCGCGACGCTCACGGTGTGCCCCGCCGATTTCAACTGTGACGGATCGGCCAACTCCCAGGATTTCTTCGACTTCCTCAACGCATTCTTCGCGAGCGCCCCCAGCGCGGACTTCAACGCCGACGGCACCGTCAACTCGCAGGACTTCTTCGACTTCCTCAACGCGTTCTTTGCCGGATGCCCATGACGGTCGCGGTATTCCACGCGAGCATGGCCGTCACGAGCGTCGGTTCGAAGCCGTCGTGCATCCACCGGCGGGCGTCGCCGGGCCCGCGTCGCGGAATAGGCCCGATACCATTGGGGATGGCAGGCTCGGAAACATTTCGAACATGGCTGCTGCGGCAAGCCGATCGCCAAGACTCTGTCGGTGACCTGGCCCGCGAACTGAAGGACGATGCCGACCTGCCGCATCCGCTGACGCCCAAGGCGCTGCTGGAACACGTTGAAGACTCGAGCGGGATCCAGGGCGCGATTGACGCGGTGCGCGAGGCGGCGGCCGAGTTCGGCGAGCCGCTTCCCGACGAGGACGACGAGGACCACGGGGACGATGAAGACCACGAGGACGACGGGGACGAGGTCCACGAAGACGACAATCGCCGCGAGGACCACGAGGAGGAGTGAGGTGCGAAGGGCGCTCACTTCGCCGTGTACCGCCCCCGCGCCACCCGCTTGAACTCGCCGCTCTTGGTCAGCGCGAAGCCCACCACGGCGCCGAACCTGCTCGCGTTGGTCTTGTAGCCGGCCTTCCGCACCGCGGCGCCCGCCTCCGCCACGGACATCGTCGCGCCCTTCAGCACGGCGGCCAGGGCGTCGGGGAGCTTGACCTTGTTCTTGGGCATCCGCCGCCCGCGGGGTGCGCCGGGGCCGCGACGGCGGCCGCCACGCCCGCCCACGCGGGGCACGGCGCCGTTGAGCGTGCCCAGGCCCTCCAGGTCGGCGCGGAGGCCCGCGAGTTCCGCCGCGAGCGCGTCGTGGTGGCGCTGGAGGGCGCCGGCCTGGGCGCGGCGGCGCGCCAGCTCGGCGGTGAGGTCGGCGACGGAGATCTGTGCGAGCCGTCCGACGCGACGCCGTCTGCGCTATGCCATCGGTGAGTCCTTGCAGCCGCCCCGGGCCCATGTTACTGGTAGAGCCGCTCGCCCGCGATGGGTCCCCGGAGGGACCCCCATAAACTAGAACGCCATGATCGAACTCACCATGACGCAGAAAGACCTCCGCTCCCTCTGGGGCGTCGGGTTCTGCTGCGTCTGCGGCAAGCCCTTCGCCCATGGGGAGGAGCGGACGCGCCAGCACATTCCCCCGACTTCCGTGTTCGCCAAGGAAGACCGGGAGCCGCCGCTCATCCTGCCGGCGCACGACGGCTGCAACCAAGGTCAATCGACGGATGATGAGGTCATAGGGCAACTCGTGTCGCTGCTCCACGGGAAGCGCCCCGCGAAGGAGCGGTTGCGGCTCGCGGTCCAGTTGTTCTCCGTAAATGGAAGCGTCGTCCCGATGGCGTTCGTGCGGGACCTCCCCCTCAACCGGATCATTTTCCGGTGGGTGCGCGGCTTTCACGCGGCGCTGTACCGTGAGTACCTACCCGACCGCGGCGGGTTCATCGGTCCGCCATTCCCGGAGAGCAAGCCTGTTGAGGGAGGGAAGGTGGCTCCGGAGCCCATCCACGAGAGCCGGTACGACATGACGCTCACCTTTAAGCAGCAAGTGAAGGCGGGTCGCACAGACGCGGTGACGTGCCGCAATGGGAAGTGCCACTACAGATGTACGTGGCTCAACCTCGACAACGGTGCGCCGTTCTGCCTTTTCGCGCTGCGGCTCTACAACTGGGAGGAGTTGGGCGACGTTCACCACTTCCCGCGCCGCGGGTGCATCGGGTGGTACGGCGCGCCGATCCCGGCCACGGCCGCGCGGGGCACGCGGCTGGAGATTCCCGCGTCCAACTTTGACCCGTTGGACCCGTTCGCGCCTTGAGGATCACACGGAGCCCCACGATTGCATCTACTCACGACCGATGAGCACCGGCAGGTTGTGGATCGGCTGGTGAAACTGGCGACGCCGGAGGGCGTGAAGCCGCACCCCGCCGGAATGGAATACACGTCCCTCATGGTGTGCTTCCTCTTGCACAGTCGGGGGTCCGCTGAGTCGCTCCTCGCGCTCCACGCCCGGTTCGGCGAGGAGTGGTTCCCCGCCACGACCGGCTACGTCATCGTGCGGTCACTCTTCGAGGTGGACGTTCTCGCGCACTTCATCAGCCGCGACCGCGAAGCTCGGAGCAAGCGGTACATCGCCTACGAGCACGTTCTCAACAAGCGGATGATGGACGCAGTGGCAAGGCACCGCGCGAGCCCGGACCCTTCCTGGGCGGACGGGCTGAAGTTCATCTACGACCACGAGTACGCGCCGCGACAGGCGAAGATCGACTCCGAGTACGCCCGCGTCCGGGCGCGGTTCGAGGACGCCAAGGGAAAGCCGCTGCGCTCGTGGTCGGGCAAGAGCATCCGCGAGATGGCCGTGGAGGTTGACCACGCGGAGGCGTATGACGTGTTCTACGCCGCCCTCTCATCCTTCACCCATGCAAGCGTCAACCTCGCCAATCGGTTCCTTCGGCTCAAGCCGGACGGAATCAGTTGGACCCAACGCGCCGATGAGTTCGACGTAGCGAGCGTCTTCCGCTACGGAGCAATCTTCCTGACGTGCCTACTGGAGCACTTCGGCGCGGAGTTCGGAACGTGGACCTCGCCGGAGGTACAGAACTGCTGGCGCTTTCCGGAGGCGGCCAGCCGGAAGGTCAAACGCTGACCGACCGGGGAGCCTCCGGCGTCGCGCCCGCGGAGGAGGCGTGCGATTCGTCTCCGCCCCTGCCGAACTTGGCGGGGAACTTCTCCTTGCTCTCGCGGTTAGCTGCTGAGAGTTACGCGCCGCTCAAAAAGCGTAACCGTCAGCGATCAGCGGGACCCCCGCTTGTACGCTGCTCCCGGGTCAAGGCCATCCGGCTCCCGCATCACTCAGTGGTAGCTAAAGAACGACCTCCCGAATGCCCGCACCCCCGCGTAATAGATTTCCGCCAGCCACGGGTGCCCCCGGTTCGCGATGCAGTCCCGCAGCGCCTCATCGCACGCCACCCGCGCGTCCTCGTTCCCTCCCTGGCAGTAGCAGATGTCGTGCTGGTCGCAGCAGTCCACGAAGTCAAAGTCCGGCACCATTGTGCACCCGTTGGTCTCCCACCCCGGCGCCGCGGCCCCCGCCGCACCCGTCACGCCGCGCATCGTCTCCGACTGCCGCTTCGCCAGCGCGATCTCGGCGTCGGTGCCGTCGAAGGGGATGTCCTCCGGCTCCTGCCAGACGTTGTTGATGTCGCGGACGTACGCCTGCACCAGCACCAGGCCCGCATCCTGATCGGTGATCGCGAGGAGTTCGTCGGCGGTCATGCCGAAGAGACGCTCAGTGGCCCAATCTTCCTGGAGCGTGCCGGGGTCGTAGGCGCAAGACATGACGTCGCGCCGGCCGCCGGCGCCGTCGCTGACCGAGAAGTAGACCTCGTGCACGCCGCCGACGACCCGCACGCCGCCCATGACCTCGGGCTCGGGGCAGCCGGCGAAGAAGCACGCGAGGAAATCGAAGAAATCCTGCGAGTTGGTGAGCCCGTCGCCGTTGTAGTCGGCCTGCCCGCCGAAGAAGGCCGCGAGGAAGTCGAAGAAATCCTGGCTGTTCACGCGCCCGTTGTTGTTCCAGTCGCAGGGGCAGGCGCGCGGCTGCGGAGGGAGCGGCGCAGGCACGTTGCGGTAGAGCCGCACATCGTCGAAGACCATGCCCGTGGTGCCGCCCTGGCCGGGCTCGCCGCCGTAGAGGTCGAGAGCCTCGATGCGCGGCTGGCCGCCGGGGCCCAGCAGGGTCGTCCAGCTCACGCCGGTGACGAAGCGGCTGCCGTCGTAGAAGTAGTCGGCAGTGTCGGCGTCCAGGTCGACCTCCACCTTGAACTCCGCCCAGCGCCCGCGCACCAGCGGGGCCGTGCCCGCGTTGAAGTCCGCCTCCACCAGCCCGTTGTCGGCGTTGAACCCCACCTGCACCGACCAGCGGAAGTCGCTCACGGGCGACCCCGGCGGATCGTCGTACGTGCTCAACAGCAGGACGTATCCCTTGCCCGTCGCGCCCTGCGGCACGAACGTCCTGATGCGGAAGATCCACCGCCCGCCCTCGACCGTGCCGAACCGGTGCACCGTGTCGTCCCCTTGCCCCGTCTGCCCGCCCTGGGCCCCGACGATCAGGAGCGACCGTTGCCCGCTGAACGCCTGCCCGAGGATCACCGACCCGCACACGTCCTGGCTCCCGACCCATTGCTCCCAGCCGCGCTGCCCGCACACCGGCCCCGGCGGGGTCATCTCGAAGTTCTCGAAGAACTGCCCCGCGGCGGGGGACGCAAGGGCGCAGGCCCCGGCCATGGCAAGGGCGATGGCGGCGCGTCCGCAGGGAACCAAGCGGCTGGTCAAGGCGTCACGTCTCATGGAAGGCTCCTTTCCAAATCAGTCCTGCCGGCAGGAACCGGCGCAGGGTCGCTTCTCGGGAGGTACTCGTCGTAGCGCTGCTCCTTCTTACACGACGGACCGCGTTCTTCTGCTGAGAGTTGCCTTCCGCTCTGA
>JBGPJM010000072.1:0-20106 GCA_041485385.1 Phycisphaerae bacterium
TCGTCCCCTCCCTTCCCCTCCCGCCCCCTTTCCACATCCCGCCACCGCCCCCCGACGACACGCCGACGGAGATCTAAGCCATGAACACCGCGCTGCTCATCCTTCAGGACACCCTGGCCAAGCAGAACAAGCTCGTGCGCGAGCGGCTGGTCGCAACCGACGACGCCGCCCTCGCCGAGGCGCTCACCAACGAGATGTTCGAGATCAGCCACCGGATCCAGCTCACGGGGTCGCTGCTCTTCGCGGATCAGTCCAAGGACCTGGACGACGCCGTGGACGCGGTGAAGAAGGGGACCGCCAAGGTTGAGAAGGCGATCGCGACCATCGAGAGCGTGGCCAAGTTCCTGAACACCATGAGCGACTTCCTGGCGCTGGTGGACGAGGCGCTGGATCTGGCGAAGAAGCTGATGGTGTGATTGCGGTAGCACCGGGCTTCCGCCCGGTGTCTTCGGGGAGTTCGCGTTCTGCGCTCGCCTGAGCAGCGCCCGCAGCCTCCTTCGACCACTTCGCCGTGGGCTTCCCGTCCGGCGAGCGCTGCGCGTGCCGCCGCCGCCCGCCCCAGGCCCCGTTCGCCTGCGCATCCATGCCATCCAACTGCTCGATCACCGCGTCGGACCACGCCTCTCCGGGCAGCAGCTTGACGGCCGATTCCTCCCCGATCGCCGCCCGCAGCTTCTCGGCCACCTTGCCCGAGCTTCGATCGTTCCGGGCGCCGTGCACGGCGATGAGCTGATGCACCAGGGCGCGCCCCCGACTCGACAGCCGCCCGCGTGCGCCCGCCGCCGCCATCGCCCCCCTGGACCCGGCGCGTCGCCGCTTCTGGCCTGGTCGGCGCTCCTCACTCGCCGCCGGAACAGGCCGCCGCCGCCGGCGCTACGGTCCGCGAGGAACGCGTAGCGAGCAGCGTCGGGGGTTGTCCCGGATTTCTCTTGTGCCGCGCCGCCGGTCGGCGGTAAACTCCGCGCCGACACCCATGTGGGGGCTGTCGCGTCTTTCTCCGGCCGCACCACCGGATTCCTTCGACTTCCTTACATCGCACTCTTCGCGGGTGCGGCCGAGCGGCGATGAAGCCAGGCAGGCGCGGTACGGCGAAGGCGCGCCGGCGACGACATTGTGGGGTGTGCCTTGGAGGTTCCGATCATGAAACGCATTCTCCCCGAACTGTTCCTTACGATCATGCTCGCGCCGAGTCCGCTCGCGCAGGGCGCCGCGTCCACATGCCAGGGCCGGCTTCGACTCCCGCGGCCTCAGCACCGGCCCGGACTTCGCACGAGCTCCTGGATGGCGTTTGCCTTCGCCGCCGCCATTGCCGCGCCCGCGGCGTTCGCGCAGGTCACCGTGAGCGTCGATCGCCTGGACGGTTCCGAGCCGGGAACCCCCGTTCCCGCGAATCTCGTCGTCATCGATGTCTTCGTTGACGTGGCGACGACCGACGTGTGGACCGCCGCGGGCATGCGCGGGCTGACGTTCAACGGCGCCACGCTCGTTTACGCCGGCGCCGGCGGCCCGTCGTCGCTGATCAACCCGGGGCTCGCGAGCCGGTTCGTGACCTGCGTGAGCAAGCCCCGCCTGCGCGATGCAGATGCCCGGTTCAACAACGCGGGCGCCGCGATCGCCGGGCGCTACGACCCCACGGGTCCGACAGCGACCGCGACGAGCACCGAGGTCAACGTCGTGTGGTTCGCCAGCCCGCCCGAGACGTCCGGTTCGCCCAGCTTCGACGGGTACATCGCGCGCATCGCGCTCAACATCAGCGGCGTCGGCATCGACCCCGCGACGATCGTCGTCGCGGCCGCCCAGCCCGCGGGCACCATCGCGCTCTTCGAATCCCGGCCTTCCTCGGGAAGCGCCCCCACGGGCACCGTGGCGGCCACCTTCGACTTCCCGCAGGTCACGGGCCTGAACTGGGGCGTCTACGCGCACCAGGGGACCGCCGCCTCCGGCGCCTGCTGCACACCCGGCGGCTGCACCGTGACCACGCAGGCGGCGTGCGAGGCCGCGGGGGGCACGTACCGGGGCGACGGGGTTGCCTGCGGCGACCAGGCGTATTCCGCCCCGGTGTCGTACGACTTCGAGAACATTTCCGGGACGGGCACGCTCGCGCCGATCGCCTCCGGCTGCGACGACTGCGGCGAGCTCGTGCCTATCGGCTTCAGCTTCGACTTCTTCGGCGCTCCGCGCACCGCCGTCAACGTCTGCTCGAACGGCTACCTCACTTTCGGCGGCGTGCTCACCGACTTCACGAATGATCCGTCCTTCCCGAACCCGACAACGCCCAACGAGATGATCGCCCCGTACTGGGATGATTGGAACCCGGGCGCGGGCGGCGACGTCTTCTATCTGACGCTCGGCAACGCCCCCCATCGCCGCTTCGTCGTGCAGTGGAACCAGGTCCTCCACTTCGGCGTGGCCGGCAGCCCGGTCACGTTCGAGGCCATCCTCTTTGAGAGCTCCAACACCATCGAGTTCCGCTACGCCGTCACCAACTCGTCCGATACGCCCACGATCGGCATCGAGAACGCCGCCGGCACCATCGGCGTCAACGTCCCGTTCGGCACGCAGGGCGTCCGCACCACGATCACCAGCACGCCCATCAACACCGCGTGCGCGGCGGACTGTCGGTGCGATTTCAACGCCGACGGCCTCCTCAACAGCCAGGACTTCTTCGACTTCCTGACGTGCTTCTTCCAGGGATGTCCCTAGCGCCGCGCCGGCCGGCCGGCTCCGCTCGAACTCGGCGGCACGCGGCCGTTCGTGACGATGGCGGATCCCCGAGAGTCGCGACTCTCCAGCGGAACGTAGCGGTCGGCGCGTTCCGGGAGGTTTGGTCACATCTCGACGCTCGCGCAGCGTGAGCCAGACCGTGTACCAGAGGATCAGCCCGAACCCCACGAGAAGCGCCACCTGAGCGCGCCCGCGGACGCGCCTGCGAGCACCCTCCGTAGCGCAGGCGGACGCGCGACTAGAGTTCTGGCGGGTACACATGAAGGGAGAGCGTCGCCCGGATGCGGCTCATGCGCCGATCCTTTTTCACACGCAAGCGGCTGCTGTCCGCGGCGGTGCTGGTTGCCCTTGTGCTGTGTGCGGGGTGGTTCGGTGCACGTCATTTCATCGCGCGATGGGCCGTGCACCGGGCGCTCGCGGCTGCCGGTCTTGAACCCGCGACCTTTCAGGTCCGGTCCGTGGGGCTGGGTGCCATGGAAGTCGCCAACCTGTCGGTGGGGAGCGAGCCGTGGCTGACCGCCGACAGCGTGGTCGTGGGGTACACGCTCGCGGGCATCGCCGCCCGTCGCGTGGCGAACATCGATGTGCGGAACGCCAAGTGGACGGTCCGGGTCCGGGAGGGAGCCGTCGACTGGGGATATGTGCGGAAGAAGGCCGCCGGACCGCTCACGCTGAACCTCCCCTGCGATCGAGTGGACCTGCGCGAGTCGGTCGTCCGCGTGGTCGTGGACGGCAAGGGGCGCGAGATCCCGGTCGCCGGAGAGCTGACGCCCATGGCGACAGGTGGAGTTTCCGGCCGGCTCGACCTGGTGGCCCTGAACCGGGCGGTGACGCTCACGGCCCGGATGAAGACGAGCGGCGAGCTGCTGACGGTGGAACTGGAGGGCCGTGCCGGGCGTCCACCCGGCACGCGCGAACCGGGCGCCGCGGCGGATGCCGGGTCGCCCGCCCCGGAGGCGCAACTGAACGCCACGCTGCAGCGGACGATCGGCAGCGGCGCAACCCAGATCGACCTGGCCATCCAGCTCAACTCGCTGGCGGAGCGTGCCGGCAGCACGGAGATCGCCGTATCGAAGGCGACCGTGACGGGCCATGCCGGATTCGACGGCGGCGGGAAGATGACCGGCCTGACCGCCTCGATCCTCGCGCAGGGGCTGCTCGCGGGCGGCCTGTCGGTGCATTCGATCGAGTTGAAGGCGGTGCAGCTCGATGGGCCGCGGCTGAATCTTGAGGGCGCGGCCTCCGGCGAGGGGTGGCAAATCCCCGGCGTCCACGGGACAGCGACGCTGGAGACGGATCCGGCCGGCGAGAAGGGCGCGCATCCGGCGATCGTCGCGGTGGAAATGCGGACCTCCGACCCGGTGCTGCTCAACTGGGAAACCTCGGGCATCACCGGAGTTCTCGGCTCGGTGGCGGGCGGTGTCAGGATTCGAGTAGATGGAGCGGCTCTAAGGGTGCAGGAAGGGAGCCTGACCATGAGCGGCGGTTCGCTCAAGAGCGGAGACATCGACCTTTCAGATGGAGAGATCGGCGTCGTCATGCGGTCGCCGGAGGCCGCCGATGTCACCGTGCTCTCCGCGGTCGTCGGCGACGGCGGCGCCATCGCGGCCGCGCCGTTCACCTTCAATCCCCGCGAGCCTCGCTTCCAGACCCGGCTCTCGATGACCAGCCTGAGCCTGGCCGAATGGCTGCCGCTCATCACGAAGGGTCACGCCACCGGCGAAGGGCGCATCAGCGGGCAGGCGGACGTCGCGATCGACCTGACCACCGGCGGGCTGCGCCTTGGCCGGCTGAGCGCGGCCCTCCGTGGCGATCCCCAGCACGGGTTCGTTCAGGCGACCGACGCCGGTGCGGTCGGGGAGCTGCTGGACACGCAGGATCCGCGGTTCTCGACCGATGACGTCATGCGCCCGCTGCGCGACAAGATCGTCTCGGCCCTGCGGGACTTCGCGTTCAGCGCGCTCACGGTCGATGTTTCACCGGGGGAGGACGGCATGGTGGCCCGTGTGTATCTTTCCGGGTACGGTCGGCACGGCGACGACCCGCAGGGCCTGAACATCACGCTGGATGTGCACCTTCCCAACGCCCTAGGCGATCTGGCCTCGCGGATCGCGGCCCTTTCCAGGAACAAGGCCGCCGCCCGGCACGCCCTGGACCTTTTCTTTGATCCGTCCGCTCCCGAGCCCGCCCCCGAGGAGGCGCCCCCATGACCCCGAATCACACGCACCGCTGCCGTGGCCTCGTGCTGGTGTCCGCAGGCGTGCTGGCCGGCTGCACGCACACCATCAAGGTGGACCCGATCAGGGTCGAGCCCATCGACATCACGCTGCACATCTACCTGGAAGCGGACAAGAAACTGGATTCGTTCTTCAGCGACCCGGCGGGGCCCGCAAAGCCGCCCGCGACACCCCCCGCGGCAGGCCCGGGCAAGACGCAAGGAGCCACACCATGAAGCGATTCATCCTGATCCTGCTCGCCATGCTGATCCACGGCGGCGTCGCCGCGCCCGCGCACGCGCAGCCCAACAAGGGCGAGCTCAAGGCACGGTTCAAGGCACGCGAGGCGGACCTGCGCGACCTGAAGCAGAAGGGCCGGGTCGGGGAGACCCTCGACGGGTACGTGGAAGCCGTCGATGCGAAGGCGCCCGCCGACGAGAAGACCGCCACGCTCCTGGCCGACGAGAACAAGGATCGTCGCCTGCTGTACCAGATCCTCGCCGACGAGATCAACAAGGAGCACCCGGACGCGAAGGTGAAGGCGACGGTCGAGACGATCGGGGCCCGGAACGCCCTGCGCAACATCGAGCACGCCGAGAAGGACGAGTTTATCCGGGTGGCGAAGGACCACTGGATCCGCGTCAAGGACTACCCGCGCTTCGAAAAGCTGAGCAAGCTCAAGGCCCAGGGCAAGGTGGGCGAGACCGCGGCCGGCACGGCGGAAGTCGTCGAGGCCGCGGACCGGGGGGATAAGACTCTGGCGGGCGTCGTCGAGGAGGAGAACGCCGGCCGCACCGCCGAGTACAAGGCCCTGGCCGAGAAGGAGCACGTGGAAGTCTCGGTCATTGTCAAGCGAATGGCCAAGCGCAACTTCGAGAACGCGCGGATCGGCGACATGCTGAAGGGGGAAGACGGAACCTGGCGAAAGAAGTGAGGCTCGCGAGGTCGAGGTGCGGATGTGACGGTTGGCGTCGGCTACCCGCGGCCCACTCACTCCGCGGCCACCGCGGCAAGAAGGTCCGCGATTCGGGGTTGGGCCCATTCTGTTCTGAAAATAAGGCCGGAGTCGCACGCCGTTCGTACGGCCGCAGCCCCCTTTTTTCATCGTCTCGGGTGTCCCGCCCAGGGACATGTCCGACTGCGCGCCAGATTGGGGTAATAGGTGCGGATTCTCTTGCCACCCCGCGGCGGGAACGTAGAGTGGGGGACACGGGGACTGGGACGGGGAGATGGGGGGATCGAACTTGAGTTCCGAGACTTTGGATCGCGGCCTCTGCTTCTCTGTTCTGAAAATGAGGCCGGAGTCGCACGCCGTTCGTACGGCCGCAGCCCTTTTTTCATCGTCTCAGGGTGTCCCGCCCAGGGACATGTCCGACTGCGCGCCCTGCGCCTCTGCGCGAGCGGTTTTGGGGTCGGGCGCATATTGGCGGGTGCTGACCGGACTCAAGTCCATACTCCACAAGCACTTGCAACGAAAAACGCGGCGAAAAAACCCCCAAAAACCTCACGGAACCTCGCCGAACCTCCAAAAACCCCTCTCGGACCTCAAAGAACCTATGGCGAACCTCAAGAAACCTCGCGGCCTCGCGGAACCTGGGAGGCTCGCGCAGAGGCGCTGGGGGGCGCGGAGAGGAGGGGACTGTGGGGGCCTCAGATGTCCACTCTCAGCCGTCCATTGTCCACTGTCGCTCACGCCGCGCGCCCGAGCTGGCGCTGTACGCGCGCCTGGCGGCGCTGGGGATGATGTATCCGAAGGGCACGCGCCGGTCGTGTGACCTACTGCGTTTGCGCCCAGCTGCGCATCTCTCGCCCGTGCCAGGTCATGCGCCCCGGTTCGTAGCCCTTGACGCCCTCGGCGTGGTTGTCGGCGAACAGCAGGTTCACAATCCCCCGGTGCGGCACGAGCCCGCCCGCCACGAACGGGCACTCAAGCTCGCCGTCGTCGAGGTCGCAGTTGGGCGGCCGGGTCGCCGGACCGTACGGCACGGAGAAGAACTCCCTGTTCATGCAATCACCCGCGAGCACGAACTGCGAGCAGAGAACCACCGTCGGCAGATGGATCGCCAGCGGTCTCCCCGGGATCGGCGGCACGCCCGCGTGCGCCGCCAGCGCGATCGGGTAGCGCGCCTGCAGGAAGTAGGCAAAGGGCGCATCCGGGCGCGCACTGTCGACGTAGACCTGGCGCGAGGCTGCGTCGTCGCACAGGAGTTCGGTCCAGCCCGGTCCGGCTTCGTCCGGCGGCGTTCCGTCGCCGTCCCACACCTGCCAATCGGTGGTGAACGGGTGCCACTCGCGGTTGTCGTCGGCGTACATCTGCAGCACCTGCCCGATGGAGCGCAGGTTGGTCGAGCAGTACATCGTTCTGGCCGCGTTCCGCGCGCCCGCCAGGCCTGGCAGAACAATCCCCACCAGCAGGGCGATGATCGCGATCACCACCAGCAGCTCGATCAGCGTGAACGCGCCGTGCGTGGCGCGGCCTTCCCGCGGATCACCGCCAAGGGTTGGATGGGGCATGGCAACGACTTTCGATGCCCGGCGAACTGTGAGGGTCTAACCTAAATTATAGGGGATGCGGGGATGCGGGGATGCGGGGATGCGGGGATGCGGGGAGACTGGGGGACGGGGGCCTCAGATGCCCACTGTCCATTGTCCACTGTCGCTCACGCTGCGCGATCGAGCTGGCGTTCGGGGCTCCCTGGAACAGAAGAAAAGGAGTCCCGAGCGTGAGCCCGGAACTCCTCCTGCCGCGTCTGGCGGGTGTGGATCAAGATCCTGGCAAGCGCCAAGCCGCTTGCCGATGCGAACACGTGGCTATGGGCAACCGGCGAAGAAGGCGGTGAGGAAGTCGAAGAAGTCCTGGGAGTTGATGAGGCCGTCGTGGTTGAAGTCGGCGGGGCAGGGGACGGTGCCGCACGTGGTGAGGGTGAGGCATTTGATTTCGGAGCAGCACTCGACCCCGTTGAGGTGCACGCTGATGCGGAAGCAGAGCGGGCCGGGCTGGGCGCCGATGATGGTGGTGGTGAAGGGGCCGGCGACGCCGCCGAAGGGGACGGACGCGAAGAAGAAGTCGGCGGGGTTGACGGTCACCCCCGAGCCGATGGGGAGGGGGAAGATGTGCAGCTCGTTGATCGGGAGGGCGCCGAGGTTCTGCACGGAGAAGGTGAACAGGTAGCCGGCGGAGGAGCAGACCACGCGGCTCTGGATGAACTGGAAGCAGTCGCAGTCGGGGAGGGTGATGCAGTGGTGGATCCGGCAGCAGTCCTCGATCTGGGGGTTGGCGAAGGTGAGGTCGAAGCAGTAGTCGCCGGGCTGCTGGCCGGTGAGGGTCACGGTGATGGGGGGCGATGTACCGCCGGGGGGCACCGGGACGCCAAGGGCGATGGAGAGGGGGACGACGCCGGAGCCGTTGTTGAAGAAGAGGTATTGGATGGGCTGGGTGGTGTTGTTGGTGAAGGTGAAGGTGTAGGTGTAGTTGCCGGTGAAGACGGGGGGCTGCGTGTCGGTGACCTCGCAGAGGATGCGCGTGTCGTTGATGTCGGCGCACGGCCTGATCTGGTTGCCGAAGTCGAAGCCCTGCAGGGCCTGGTTCAGCCCCACGGTGACGGTGTGGCCGGCGTTGCCGGCGGGGAAGGTCTGGGCCCAGCCGGACTGCTGGGTCTCGGTCACCACGTAGGTCCCTGGGGAGAGGCCGGTGAAGTAGTAGAAGCCGTTGGTGTCGGTGACGACGGAGCCGCCGGGGGAAAGGTTGATGGTCCAGCCGGAGAGGAAGGGCTCATTGGCCTGGTGGATGCCGTCGCCGTTGAGGTCGTTCCACTTCTGGCCGGAGATGGTGCTGCCGTTGGAGCAGCAGTTGGGGTCGAGGGCGAAGGCGCCGGGGGCGTTGACGGTGACGATGGCGTTGAGGCCCATGGCGACGGCGCCGGCGTTCTGCACGCGGAACATCAGGCAGTTGCGACCGACGTGGAAGCGCGACGGGTCGTTGAAGGTGATCATGGTGAGCGTCGGCGCGTTGTAGCCGTCGCCCGTGTGGATGGGCGTGGCCGTGCTGCTGAGGACATCGGCCAGCGTCTCGTTGAAGTAGACGTTGACGAAGTCGTCGGCGCGGCAGCCCAGGACGATGGAGACATCGTGGAACCCGGGCTCGAGGCAGAAGCAGGTCTGGAAGACATAGAAGCCGTTGAGGGGGGCGATGGCGCTGGGGTAGGCGCCCAGCCATTGCGAGTTGGGGTCGGGGTTGGCCCAGGCTGGGTGCTTGAGGATGACGCCGGCGGGGCGGGGCTCGGTGGTGCCCGGGTCGGGGTCGGAGAGGACCTCGTAGAAGGCGTCCAGCGAGCCGATCGGGTAGATGGTGTTGGCGGTGTGGTCGAAGCCGGTGTTGAGCTGGATGGAGTCGCGGTGGCAGTCGGGGCCGCCCTGGGCAAGGGCGGGTGACCCGCCCGCGGCGGCGACGGCGCACGCCGTGGCCGCGGCCAGGGGCAACGAGAGGATTCTGCGGACGAGCGACGAATAACGGGATGTCGACATGGACGATTTCTCCTCTTGAGCGGATTGAGCTTTCGGGGAAGGCCGTTGGGGGCGCCCGGGGGGCGCCGGGTGGGGGCGCGCGGCTATGGGCAACCGGCGAAGAAGGCGGTGAGGAAGTCGAAGAAGTCCTGGGAGTTGGTCAGGCCGTCGCCGTTGAAATCAGCGCCGGGCGTGCCGCCGAAGAAGGCGGTGAGGAAGTCGAAGAAGTCCTGGGAGTTCACGAGGCCGTCGTGGTTGAGGTCGGCGGGGCAGGGGAGGATCCCGCCGCAGTCCGGGAGGGTGATGCACTCGACGTTCGAGCAGCACTCGACGCCGTTGAGGTGGACGCTGATCCGCATGCAGAGCTGGCCGGGCGTGGCGCCGGTGATGGTGGTGGTGAAGGGACCGGCGACGCCGGCGAAGGGGACGGACGCGAAGAAGAAGTCGGCGGGCGTGGCGGTCACGCCGGAGCCGATCGGCTGCGGGAAGATGTGCAACTCGTTGATGGGCAGCGCGCCCAGGTTCTGCACCGAGAAGGTGAACTGGTAGCTGCCGGTGCCGTCGGGGGAGCAGAGGACGCGGCTCTGGATGAACTGGAAGCAGTGGCAGTCGGGCAGGGTGATGCAGTGGTTGATCCGGCAGCAGTCCTCGATCTCGGGGTTGGCGAAGGTGATGTCGAAGCAGTAGGTGCCGGGGTGCTGGCCGGTGATGGTCACGGTGATGGGGGGCGAGGTGCCGCCGGGGGGCACCGGCGTGCCGAGGGCGAGGGAGAGGGGGACGATGCCGGAGCCGTTGGGGAAGAAGAGGTACTGGATGGGCTGGGTGGTGTTGTTGGTGAAGGTGAAGGTGTAGGTGTAGTTGCCGGTGAAGACGGGGGGCTGGGTGTCGGTGATCTCGCAGAGGATGCGGGTGTCGTTGATGGTGGCGCACCCGCGGGAGCAGGGGATCTCGACGTCGCCGAGGGTGAACTTGTCGTTGGAGCCGTTGTAGATGTCGTTGTAGTCGATGTAGATGTTGTTGGAGGCGGTGGCGCCGGTGGGGAGGACGCCGCACATGCCGTAGACGAGGCTGGGGTTGGTGAGGCACTGGTCGGTCGAGACCCAGATTCGCCCGCCGACGGAGGCGCAGTTGGGGGAGACGCCGGCGTCTGAATCGACGCCGCCCGAACTGTTGTAATAGCTGATCAACGTGGAGCCGTCGCCGATGGTGAGGCCGACCCCGGGGCCGGCGCCGTTGGCGGCGCTGGGGATCCAGGCGTTGCCGCTGGTGATGAAGGCCGTGGCGCGGGAGCGGTGGGCGGAGGTGGTGGTGTCGTCGATCATGCTGCGCTCGGCGACGAGCATCTGGCAGTCGGCGGTGAAGGAGATATCGGAGACGGGGTTGGAGAAGCGCGGCCCGAAGCCGAAGTTGTAGATGTTCCAGGGGAGCTGGATCTCCTGGCGGCGCGTGCCGGTGACGAAGTCGCCGGCCGCGTTCAGCGCGACGGACCAGACGCGGTTGGGGATGGGGCTGTTGGCCAGGCCGGGGGCGGGGTAGTTGGAGTTGATGTCAGCGTTCTGCCCCCAGACGCTGTAGTAGAGGCGGCCGTTGTGCGTCTGCACGGCCCAGACGCGCTCGCCGAGGAGGGCGTACTGGCGGTAGTTCACGCCGGCCTCGGGGGCGGACCCGGAGACGACCGTGTCGGTCGCGTGGTCGAAACTGCCCAGGACGACGCCGGCGCTGCTGACGCGGTAGATGCGTCCATCGGCGAGGTGACTGGCGTAGAGGGTGCCGGTGGCACAGGAGAAGTGGATGTTGCCCAGCCCGGGGTCGCTGGGATTGCTGGAGCCACCGGGAAGGTTGACGAAGACGGAAGGCGTGCCCAGCGGCGTATTGGTCGCGAGCTTGTAAATCGAGGTCGAGGAGTCGCCGGATGTCACGGTCCCGATGGTGTCGAAGAGGTACACGGTCGTGTGCGCGACGTAGATGTTACCGATGGAGTCGAGCGTGAGGCCGAAGACCGAGCCGAGCTTGGCCTGGGTCCAGTCGTTGACGACGGCGCCGAAGGGCCAGCGGAAGGGCGGCCCCGCGTTGGGGCTCCACACCGAGGGGGACGCCTGGTTGGGGCAGGGCGTGTCGTTGAGGTTGAAGATGCGGACGGTGGCGGGGTCCTCGGCCGTCTCGATGGCGACGTGCCCGTGCTGAAAGTTGGCGAAGCTGGGGTCGGTGTAGCTCGGGGAGCCGCCGCAGCAGTCGTTGCAGGACTGGGGAGGCGGGGGCGGGCACGCCGTGCCCAGGCAATGGATCTTGAGGCTGCCGACGCCGCCGGGGGTGCCGGGCTTCTTGCCGAGGCGGATGATGTACTGCTGTCCGCAGACGACGTCGAAGTGCAGGTAGCTGGCGAGGTCGCAGGTGCCGCCGCCCTGCGCGCAGGAGTCGTCGCAGCAGTGGATGGGGTTGCCGCCGCCGGCGACGGGGCAGGAGGTGTAGACGGCCAGGACGGTGTCGAGGTTGCAGTTGGAGGGGTCGGGGCGGCCGGGGATGGGGGTGTCGTCGGGTTGCGAGCCGGTCTTCATCTCGACCGGGCCGGTGCAGTTGGCGGTCCAGGAGAACCAGACGTCGTTGGCGATTCCCTGGAAGGCGGTGCTGCATGAGCAGTCGGGGCAGCTGGCGATGGGGGGCGCGCTGGTGGTCACGAACGTGGAGGCGGTGTCGAACTGCCAGGAGCCGTCGCCGGCGATGGGCGTGGCGAACGGGCATTCGTCGTTGGGCCAGATGACGTTGGACTGCGCCTGCGCCGGAGCGCCGGCGCCCAGCGCCGCGAGCGCCAAGGCCGCGTAAGGGGGGATGCGACTGAACAACAGTTGGATCTTCCTGGACATCGGATCGCTCCTGGACCGCTCCCCGGAAACCATCGATCACACGTGCCGCGACAGGGCCCCCCACGGCACGCCGACATTGAGCCCCGCCCTCCCGATGCGGGCGCGGCGCTCGCGCGTTTCACATTCCCGGCGCTGTTTGCTGCTCATTGCTTAGACTTGTGGCGGAGATGACGGACCCGAACAGATATCCATCAGTCACGACGACCCAGCTCCTGGACTCACTTCAGGACGAATCGAATCAGGATGTGTGGATCGGGTTCGACGCCCGCTACCGCCCGATTGTCGAGGGCGTCGCTCGGCGCCTGGGCCTGCCCCAGGAGGACGCCGCGGATGTCGCGCAGGAGACGCTGACGGTCTTCGTCCGCGACTACCGGCGCGGGCTGTACCAGCGGGGGAGGGGACGGCTGCGGACGTGGATCATGACGATCGCGCGCAACCGCGCCATCGACCTGCTCCGGGCCCGCGCCAGGGCCTCGCCGGCCCTGGGCGACTCCGCACTGATCAACATCCCGTCCGAGGCGCTCACGCATTCGGCCTGGCAGGAAGAGGAGGAACGTACCATCTTCGACGCGGCCTACAAGGAGCTCCTAGAGACCACGCGGGCCGACCCCGCCACGCTCCGCGTCTTCGAACTCACCGCGCTGCAGGGCCTGTCCAACGAGGGCGCCGCGGCCGAGTGCGGCATGAGCGTCGAGCAGGTCCGGCTTGCCAAGCACCGCATCATGAACCGGCTCCGGGAGACGGTGGAGCAGCTGACCGATGCGTACAACACCGACGAATGATGTTGATCCGGGTGCAACGCGGGACGCGGCCCGACGCTGGATGGGTATGGAGTGGCCGACTGCCGCCAACCCGGAGAAGTGTTCGAAGACGCCCGGCCGGAGTGTCGGTTGAACCCCCCCCCTCCCCAGCGCCCAACCGAGACCCGCGGGACCCCGGCCGGGGCCGTTGCGCCGGCGCCGCCATGCCTGGACCTCGGGGTGATCGAGGCCATCGCGTCGCAACGGGCCGCGGACACTGCCGAGCAGTCGCACCTGGATTCCTGCCGGGTCTGCCGGCGGGCCCTGGACGACGTCATGGCCAACGCGCTGCTGCTGACGCGGTTCCGGCGCGTGATCGGCGGGGCGCCGGCCGAAGCGGCGCTCGTGACCCCCATCGACCTCGTGCCGGGGTACCGGATCCTGGAGGAGATCAGCCGCGGCTCGCAGGGCGTGGTGTACCGGGCGATCCAGGAGCGGACCAAGCGCGTGGTGGCGCTGAAGATGCTGCTGCAGGGGACGTTCGCCACCGACAAGCAGCGCCGGCGCTTCGAGCGGGAAGCCGAGATCGCCGCGGCGCTGAAGCACCCGGGAATCGTCACGATCTACGACGTGACGCTCGTGCGCGGCGGGCGGTACGCCTACGCGATGGAGTACGTCGAGGGCGTGCACCTGGATGCCTGGCAGCCGCCGGGGAGGACGGCGCGGGAGCGGCGCGGGGCGATTCTGCGGCTGTTCGTGCAGGTGTGCGAGGCGGCGCAGTACGCGCACAACAACGGCGTCATGCACCGCGACCTCAAGCCGGCGAACATCGTCGTCGACGCCTCGGGCGGGGCCCACGTGCTGGATTTCGGCATCGCCAAGGCGATCGGGGGCTCGCAGGCCGGGGCGGTCGCCTCCATGACCGGCGAGTTCGCCGGGACGCTGGCGTACGCCTCGCCGGAGCAGGTGGCCGGCAACCCGGAGCTCGTGGATGCGCGCACCGACGTGTATTCGCTGGGAGTAATGCTGTACCTCCTGGTGTGCGGACGGCCTCCCTGCTCGCTGGAGGGGTCGATCCTGGACGTGGCCGCCCGCATCCGGACCGAGGAGCCAGCCCGGCCGCGTGCGATCGACCCTTCGATCGAAACCGACCTGGAGGCGGTGATGCTGCACGCGCTGCGCAAGGATCCGTCGCAGCGGTACCAGAGCCCCGGCGCGCTGGGGCGCGACCTGGCGCGGTGCCTGGCGGGGGAGCCGGTCACGATCAAGCGCGACAGCGCCTGGTACGTGCTCCGCAAGACGGTCGCGCGCCGGCGGCGGCTGATCGCCGCGCTGCTGCTCGTGTCGCTGCTGGTGGTGGCGAGCGTCGCGGTCGTGGCGTACAGCCGGATCCAGACGGTGATCGCGCGCGGGCGCGCCACCAGCGAGCGCGAGCACGCCGCGGCGGAGACGGTCCGGGTGGGGGCGCTCTCGGCGGTCCTCCGCGAGATCCTGCCGCCGGCGCGTGTGCGCCCGCCGGCGGCGGACGCCCGCCGGGTGGACGAGGGGCTGCAGCGGCTGCGGGGCAAGCTCGCGCTGGGGTACGTGGCCGACGACCCGGCCCGGGAGGCCGCGGCCCAGACGATGCTGGCGCTGGCGTTCCGTGACCGGGGCAGCCTGCCGTTCGCGGAGGAATCGCTGCGTCTGGCCCTGTGCCGCCTGATCACCCAGCACGGCGAGCGCCACCCGGCGGTGGCCCAGGCGCTGCACGACCTGGCGGGTGTGCTCCTGGACCGGCAGCGCCTGTGGGAGGCCCAGAAGTACTGCGAGCAGGCGATCCGCATGCGTAGCGAGATCCTCGGCGCCGGCGACCCCGCGACCGCCGAGAGCCGCGAGCTGCGCGCCCGCATCCTCGTGCGCGCGGGCAGCCCCTCCGAAGCGCTGGAAGAGGGCGAGCGGGCCGCGGCCATCCTGACGGCGTCCGCCGGCGCCGATGGACTGCCGATGGCCCGGTGCCTCGACACGCAGGCGGCGGCGCTGGTGGCCCTTGGCCGGGCGCCCGCGGCCGAGAACGCGTGCCGCCGCGCCCTGGCGATCCGGCTGGGGCGGCTGAGCGACGACGAACCGGAGCTGGCCGAGAGCCTGGTGCGCCTGGCGGACGTCCTGGATGCGGGAGGGGGGGCGTCGGAGTCAGTCGACCTGGCTCGGGCCGCGGGCCTGGGAGGCGTGCGCGAACTGGGCGCGCACCTGCGGAGAATCGCCGCGAACCTAGGCGCGATGGACCCGGCCGACGGGGCGCCGGGGTCGCCGGAGCCCGGGCAGGCCGACCCCGGGGATGCGGCCCTGAACGATCTGCTGGCGCTGAAGCGGGTGATGCTGGGCGACCGCGCACGGGGGGTGGGGCAGACGCTGGCGGGGATGGGCTGGCGGCTGCTCGATGCCGGGCGAAACGAGAGCGCCGAGCGCCCGCTCCGCGAGGCCATCGCCATACTGGAAGAGCAGTATGGCCCCGACGACCTGGCCGTCGCCAACTGCCTAGAGCGCCTGGCGGACACGCTCATCCGCCAATACCGGTTCGCCGAGTCGGTCGAGGTGTATGAGCGCGAGTTGAGGATCTGGCGGCGTCAGCCCGGCGCGGCCCTGGAGGGCGTGAACGTCGCGCTCTGCCAGCGCGAGCTGGCGCGCAACATGACGTGGGCCGGGCGATACGACGAGGCGATCGCCAACTTCCGGGAGGCGATCGCGGGCTTCGCCGCCAACTGCGGCCCGATGCACCACTCGCGCGGGCTGGCGATGAGCCAGTGCGCCCTGGCGCTCCTGGGCGCCGGACGGATCGACGAGGCCGAGGCGATGGCGCGCCAGGGGCGAGAGATCGCGCTCAAGCACCCGTCGCTCCCGGATGACCAACGGATGCAGGTGGACGCGGCGCTGGGCCTGGTGCTGATGGCCCGGGACAGGGCCGACGAGGCCGAGCCGCTGCTGCTCGCTGCCGAGGCCTATTGCGTGAAGTACAACTGGCTGCGCGATGCCCCGCGCCAGCCCGACCTGATCGCCATCGAGCAGGCGCTGGGGCGCATCCGCGACCAACGAGCGCATCGGGACGGGCCCGGGGGAAGCGGGGGGTGACCCGTGCGGGCATCCCGCCTTACCGCTTGCCCGGCCGCCGCTCGATCTCGGCCCTGGCCCGCAGGCCCTTGTCCTGGAAGGTGACGCCGGCGTTGCCGGAGGTGATGGATTCGAGGGGGCCGAGGTCATCAGGCCCGGGCTTGGGCCGGCCGGGGTGGCCGTATGTAGTTGATTCCAGGGTCTTGAAGTCTTCGTTCCAGCGGTATTCGCCCCCGGCGGGGTCCAGCAGGCGCACGCCCCAGAAGGCCTGGTGGACGAGCACGGGGTCGCGGTCGGGGTACAGGCGCTTCCACTCGTTGAGGATGGGGAGGTTGGACCACGAGGCGCGGCGGAGGGATCGCCGCATCTCCGAGTCGCCGCTGCCCCCGAGCAGCTCAAGGCCCTGGCGGGTGAACTGGAAGCACAGCCCCGAGCCCAGCCAGGGACGGTGCGGCGCCGGGGGCTTGCCCTGGGAGCTGGCGCGCGCGGCCTGGCGGTCGATGGCGCGCTTGAGCACGTCCTCGCTCAGCGAGACGATGAGCGCCCTGGGGGTCGCGGCGTAGAACATCGAGACCGAGTCGAACGCGCCGCCCCCGCCCTCGGCCCGGGCCTTCTCCGTGAGGCCGGCGCGGACGTAGGGCTGGTCGTGGTACGTGCCCGTCTCCCAGGCGGTCATCCCCGGGGCGGCCTGGTCGACGAAGCCGCGGACCGCAGTCAGGAAGGCCGTGAGCTTGAGGGCGCTGCCGACCTCGGCGTACAGCCCGACGGGGAGGTGCGGGGCGTTTTTCTCGAGGAACGCTCCGGTGTCTGGCGCGCCGAGCATCTGGCCCCAGAAGGGGTCCGGGTCGGCGTAGAGCGACACGGACTGGCCGAGCCAGCCAAGGGGCTCGATGTCGAGGTTGGGGACGAACGTGCGGGCCGCGCCCGAGGCCGCCTTGGCGGCGCCCGATTCGATGTTGATCGCGACCGCCGCGTGCGCGATGGCGTCGTGCGGGTCGCCGGCATCGGGACCGATGGCCGCGCCCTGGGCGAAGTCGAGCCAGGAGCGGTAGGCGGTGCCGATGATCAGGGGCGTGATCGTGAGGTCGGCGCTGACGTGATCGGGCGCGATGCCGAAGCTGATGGCGATGGGGTCCAGGGCCCAGCTCCAGTTCCGCTGGTAGGTGCCGCGCCAGCGTTTGTACGCGTCCGCCTCGTCGGGGGCGACGTCGGTGATTCCCAGCTCGACGATGGGGGTGAGGAAGGCGGGCGAGCCATGCACCGAGGAGCGCACGCCGCCGGGCCCGAGCGTGAGCTCGCCGATCGTGCGCATGGGCGTGTCGGACTGGACGGGGCGGGCCTGGCCGACGCCGGCGACCAGCTCGGCCATGTGCGCGGCGGTCACGTCGGCCATGATGGCCGCGGCGCGGAGCCGGCGCGAGGCGCCGATCCGCCACTGCGGCCCGCACCAGCGCCGGATCGTTGCGTCGCTGATGAACAGGAATGCGGTCTCGCCCTGGGCGCCGGCCGGGTAACGGGTCCGGAAGAAGCGGTACTCCGGGAGCGCGTCGATGGTTTCCTGGCGCGAGGTCTGGACGAGCGCGAGGCGCCGGATCTGCTCGGTTGAGTTGGCGACGACGACGGCGTCCCCAATGGCCGCGATATGGGCGCAGACGGAGCGGTCGGGCGTGGCGACGACGGCGCAGCGGGTATCGCCGATGGTCTCGGTGGTCCAGGCCGCGTCGGCGGCGCCGGCGACATTCGCGCGGACCTGGGCGGTGATCAGCTCCAGGAGGGCCTTGGTGTCGGATGCCTGGAAGAGCACGGCGACGTCGGTGCCGGTCGGGAAATACGAATCGGAGCCGGTGATCGCGACGGAGCGGACGACGGCGGGGCCCAGTATCCGGGCCAGGGCTGTCGGCTTCAGGCCGAGCTGGCGCTGGTAGCGTTCCATGATCCGGCCGTCTTCGGAATGCGCCAGAGCGCCGCGGAAGATCGGCAGGCCCTGCTCGGTGGTCTCATCGGCCATGGCCATGAGCGCATCGAAGGAGGGGAAGAAGAGGGCGTGCTGATTGGCGGGGATGACCGCGGCGAGCGCGTCGAGGACGGGCTTGCGGTCGCCGAGGAGGTCGCCGAAGTCCATCGCGGCGACGGTGATGCCCTCGATCGATGAGACTGGGACCGGCGGCTCGTCGGGCGCGGGCGGCGGTGAGTTCTTGGGAGGGGGGGTAGCGGGAGGTGGGGGGAGGTCGCGCGCGAGCTGGAGGTTCTCGCTGAGGGCTCGCCCGCCGATGAAGAGCTGGTAGGTGTCGGCGATGTCCGACGGCGGTCGAGAGGGGATGCGTTGCGGCAGGCGGCTCTGGGCGCCCGCGGTTGGCCCCGCGCGGTGCGCCTCGGTGGCTTGGCGACGGAACCAGGCCGCCCCCGGGATGCCGGCGGACTGGAGGCGGTCGTAGTGGGCCTCTTTGGCCGCGTAGAAGTCGGCGCCGGCCTGGGGCGAGGGCGCGGCCTCGGGCTCGGAGAAGCGCACTCGCTCGAACCCGCTCCAGTCGGATTTGGGAACGAAGACCCAGCCGGAGAGCGGGCCCGCGCCTGTCCGGCCGACCAGGAGCACACTGTTGTCGAGGGACCATCGCTGCGGCCGGTACGACCGTTCATCGTCCCTGTCGCGGACGGTTACGTACGCCTCGCCCCCACCGTCGATCACGGCGTAGGGCGAGAGCAGTTCGTACATTTCCCAGTGCGCCGGGCCGGAGCCTTTGTCTTTCGGCCACGACCCCTCGGTGATCTTGAGAATGTCCAAGGGCAGGCGATAGAACACGCCGTCGTCCGCCCGGGTGGCCGCAGCCACCGCGAGCGACACCACGGCGCCGATCCAGAGCGAGGTACGCTTCATGGCCGCCTCCGAGAAGCCGCGCGGCCGGGAGGAAACTCGCGGCCTGTCCGGCTCGGTGGGATACGCAAGTTTACGCCGCGCCCGGGGCCGACCGGGCGTGCTGGTTTCACGCCCCCGGGTGCGGCGCGCCGTGGAATCGCACGATTGTCCAGAGCCACGGCAGGTTGACCACGCCCGGGTTGAGCCAGCGAAGGGTGAGGTCGCGGGCGGTGCAGCGGCCTGGGCGCTCGATCTGCTCGAGGAGGCTGATCTGCCTGGAGCAGTAGACGACCCATCGCGCCCGGCGCACGCGGCGGCGCTGGTATCGGCGGAGCGCGGCCGGTATGTCGGGGGCACCTCTGAAACAATCGCCGAGCACGACGGCGTCTTCCAGGGCCTGGCACGCACCTTGGCCCAGGTTCGGGCGCATCGCGTGGGCCGCGTCGCCGATGATCGCGATGCGCCCCTGCGCCCAGCGGGCCGGTGCGGGCAGGTCGTAGACACGGTTGCGCACGATCGATTCGGCGGGTGTCGCGGCGATGAGCACCGGCACGGGGTCGTGGGAGTCGGTGAAGAGGTCCAGGAGCTCGCGGGTGAGCCCTTCTGGAGGCGGGCTCTCGACGCTGATCGGCATGTTGCAGGTCGAGTACCAGAAGATGCGCCCGCCCAGCAGTGGCTCGACCGCGAAGTGCTTTCCCCGTCCCATCGCGCTGACGGCCACGCCGACGGGCCACCGCTGGTGCGAGAACTCGGCGATGCCACGCCAGGCGACGTGCCCGGCGTACGTAGGCTCGGCGCGGGCGTCGAGCGTGCGGCGGACGGCGGACCAGAGGCCGTCGGCGCCGATGAGGGCATCGCCGCGGGCCTCCGAGCCGTCCTCGAACCGGGCGGTGACGCCGGAGGTGTCCTGCTCGACGGCCACCAGGCGCCGGCCCGTGAGGATCGCTGCGGGCGGGACGAGGGCCAGGAGGGCGCTCAGCAACTGCGGGCGCTGGATGGCGACGTGGCGGCCGAGCCAGCCGATGGGGCATCGCTGGAGCACGCGACCCCGCCAGTCGGTGTTGTCGAGGCGATTGATCGGCGAGGCGACTTCCAGCACGGGGGCGAGGGCGCCGAGGCGATCA
>JBGPJM010000073.1:0-19935 GCA_041485385.1 Phycisphaerae bacterium
GGGGGTTTTTTTTGTGGGGGGGGGGGGGGGGGGGGGGGGGGGGGGGGGGCGCCGGGGGGGGGGGGGGGGGGGGCGCGTGGGTTTGCCCCTCGGGGGGGCGGGGGGGGCCGGGCGTGACGTTTCTGGCGCCGCTTGCGGGGATCATCGGCGCGGCGGTGTGCGTGCCGGTGCTGCTGCTGTTCTATTTCCTGAAGCTGCGCCGGCGGCCGCTGCGGGTGAGCTCGACGATCCTGTGGGAGCGTGCGACGCAGTACTTGCAGGTGAACACACCACTGCGGTGGCTGCGGGTGTCGTGGATCCTGCTCCTGCAGCTTGCGGTGCTGGCCCTGCTGGTGATGGCCGTGGCGAGGCCGGCGATCAAGGGGAGCGGGGTGGGCGCGGCGCGGGTGGTGATCATAATCGACCGGTCGGCGTCGATGTCGGCGACGGACGGCGTGCCGGCGCGGCGATCGGGCGACCCGAAGCCGGTGACGCGCCTGGACGAGGCGAAGCGCCGGGCGGGCGAACTGGTAGATTCGCTGCGGGGGCGCGGCGGCGGACTGGGGAGCGAGGACGCGCCGGGCGGGGGCGGGCAGCGGCGGGCGGCGGTGGTGGAGTTTGCCGCACGGGCGATGGCGAGGACGCCGTTCACGGCCGACGCGGCGATGCTGAAGGAGGCGGTCGCGGGGGTCCGGCCGACGGACCAGCCGGGGGACCTGGCGGGGGCGCTGCGGCTGCTGGACGCGCTGGGGGGCGCGGCGGGATCAGGGGAGGAATCCGCGAAGGCCGAGCGGACGGTGGTGTACCTGTTCAGCGACGGAGCGTTTGCGGATACCGAGTCGTTGCCGCGGGCACGAGGGGTGGAGGTGCGGCATGTGCGAGTCGGGCCGGCGGTAAAGCCGGCGAAAGAGGCGGAGGCGGATGGCGCAGCGGGGGCGGGCGGCGGGGCGCCGGAAATCAGCAACCTTGGGATCGTGGCGATCAGCTCGCGCCGGGATTACGAGGATCCGGCAGTAGTGCGGGTGTTCGTGCGGGTGCAGAACTCGGGGCGGAAGGACGTGGAGACAACGCTGGAGCTGCGCGTCAACGGCGAGGTTGAGCAGATGCGGCCGGTGACGGTGCCGGGTATGCAGAGCGGCGAGAAGCCGGGCGCGCCCCCCCTCCCTGCCCCCGCCGCGGGGCCGGGCGGCACGCCGGCGGCGGAGGCGCCGAGGCCGGAACCAGCCGCGGCGGCGGGTGGGGAAAAGAAGAGCGGAGATGAGCGGCCCGGCGAGGCGGCGGTGACGCTGGAGCTGCAGAACACGACCGGCGGGGTGGTGCTGGTGTCGATCGCGCGGAAGGACCTGCTCAGCGCGGATGATGTCGCGGGGCTGGTGCTGGAGCCGCCGAGCAAGGCGCGGGTGCTGGTGGTGGGACCGGGGCCGGCCCCGAAAGAGGCGGGAGCGGCGGCCGGCGAGGGCGACGCGGCCAACGCCGGAACCACCGGAGTGGACCCGTTTCTCCTGGGCGCGCTGGAGGCGATGGATCTGCAGACGGTGCGCGTGGTCGACAGCGCGAGGTATGAACAAATCGTCGCGGCAGGGACGACGGGGGACGGGGAGGGACTGAAGGGGTGGGACCTGGTGATCTTCGATCGCGTGCGCCCGGAGTCGCTGGCGCCGGTGCCGTCGATCAGTTTCGGGCGGGCGGTGCCGATCGCGGGGGTGTCGGTGGGGCAGGTGCCGGCGCGCGAGGGAGACGGGGCCGGCCATTTCTTGTCGTGGCGGCGGACGCACCCGGTCATGCGGTACGTCGGGCTGGATCAGGTGGTGGTGTCGCCGCAGGGGCTGGTGACGGTGCCGCCGACGGCGCTGGAGGGAGCGGGAGGTTCGGGATTGGAGGCGACGCCGCTGGCGTGGGGTGCGGCGGGGCCGATGATCGTGCTTCTGGAAGGAGGGCCAGGGGAGGTGCCGACGGGTGCGGCGGGAAGGGGTGCCGGCGCGATGGGCGGCGGGGGAGCGGGCGGGAGGGTGCGCCGCCTTGTGGTGGGCTTTGAGCTTGGGCAGAGCACGTGGGGGCCGGATTTCTCGTTCCCGGTCTTCCTGAGCAACGCGGTGGAGTTCCTGACCGTCCGGGGGAGCAGCGGCGCCGGGCGCGCGTTCACGACGGCCGAGCCGGTGAACGTTCTGGCCAGGCCGGGCGTGCGGGAGCTGCGGGTTTCGGGGCCGATGGAGGCACGGGTGAGCGTGCCGAGCGCGGATGCCGCCGGGTCGGGGGGGGCGGGGAAGGGGGAGGTTGAGACATCGCTGGGGCTGCTGGAGCGGGCGGGGATCTACCGCGTGGAGGGGGCCTCGGCGCGGGACGAGGTGCTGGCGGTGAACCTGTGCGACCCGCTGGAGAGCCGGCTACTGACGGTGCAGCGCCCGATGATCGCCGGGGCGCCGGTGGAGGAGACGACGGGGTCGCAGGTTGATGAGCAGGGGCGGCGGGAGATCTGGCATTGGTTCGTGCTGGCCGCGGCCGCGCTCCTCACGATCGAGTGGTTCTTGTACGCTTGGAAGATGAGGATCTAGGAGTGAGCAGTGAGCAGAAGAGGCGAGGCGAATACGGAGGCGTGACGATGGGCGTGTGCAACGCGGCGAGGATCGGGGTGGTGGCGGTGGCGGCGGCGATCGGCACACGCGTGTGCATGGCGCAGGCGCAGCCCGCCCCGGAGAAACCGGCGGCGGCGGGAGCACCCGCGGGCGCGCCGCAGGAGCAGGCCGCGCCCGCGGCGTCGCAGCCGCCGGCGGGCGGGTCGGGGAAGTGGTCGATCGAGCTTCACGGCGGTGGGGTGATCGACTTTGAGTCCGACATCCAGGACACGGCGGGGAGCGTGGAGGTGTACCGGGCGGGCTTCGGGGTGAGCATCGGCACGCCGCCGGGGTTCACCAGCGAGCGGTCGCGGCTGACCCTGGACATTGACGAGGAGGTGTCGTGGTACCTCTTCCACGGGGCCGCGGGGCTCGCGCCGGGGACGACCGACCCGTTCGAGAACGTGTACCAGACGACAATCCGGCCGACGTTCAAGATGCAGCAGGATCAGCACTGGTCGTGGTTCGTGGGTGGAATCCTGGATTTTTCCGGGGAGGCGAGCGCCGACGTGGGCGACTCCGCGACGTACGGGGCCTTCGGCGGTGCGAAGTACGCGTTCGACGACCATTTCACGCTGACGTTCGGGCTGGGTGCCAAGACGCGCCTGGAGGACAGCGCGCTGGCGATCCCCGTGGTCGGGCTGGATTGGAGGGTCAACGACCAGGTGACCGTCTCGGCGGGCTACGCCAACGGCGTGAGGGTGACGGCGAAGATGTCCGAGACGGTCACGGTGTCGCTCGGCGGGAACTACGAGCTGCGCGAATACCGGCTGCGGGACGATGGCCCGATCCCCAGCGGCGTCGCGCGGGACTCGCGGATCCCGATCGGGCTGGAGATCGCGTGGAGCCCGTCCCCCAAGATGACGGTGACGCTGAGCGGCGGCGCGGTGGTGTGGCAGCAGTTCAGGATCGACGACAGCGACGGCAACAGGATCTCGGAGACGAACACCGACCCTGCGCCGTTTGTGGGGATTAAGGTGAGCGTGGCGTTCTGACGAGGCGGGGCTCCAGTCTGCACGCCAGACTTGGCTGGATGCTCCGAGGGCAGGTCGTTTCAGACCGGCCCCTTGGGTTGCATGAGAATGAGCGATACGCCGAGAGATCCCCAGCGACGGACAAATGGCCCGATAGAGCGCGTCCTTCTCATGGCTCTCGGAGCTGGCCTCGCAATATTTGGCGTCTATATCGCTGTCTGGGTTCTGGCCATTTTCGTCGGACAGATCCGCACTGGGGCGTGGGCCAGCACGCCGGGAACGCTCGTGACTGTTCAGCGGACCAAGCCCGCCGTAAGTACGGGCAGCTTTGAGCTCATACTTTCATATGAGTACGTGGTCAACAGTCAACGCTTCGTCGGCTCGTCGCTTCGCTACAACGACAATGTGCTTCGTCGATCCGGAACTGCCAAGCGATATCCGCCACTATCTGTCGGCCCGTGCACAGTGTACTATGATCCTTCCAACCCAGGCGACTCGGTACTGCGACCTGGCTTTGATAATTTTGATATTTCATTGGGATTCATTCCCGTGGGGCTGGCTCTCCTTGCCGTAGGTGCGTTCCTCGTTTCCGTGCCCGTGCGAGATCTTGTTCGGGTGTATAGGCGCCGCCGATTAATGACGTAAGAGCACGCGCCATGAATACAGCTACCCCGACCAGGGAACCCGTGTGGCGAACAGCCGGCCCCATAGCGACTGTCATTATCACGGCTGCCGCAGTGGCGCTCGCATTCTGGGGCATCTACATATTGTATTACTCTCCGGCCTGGTCATTGTGAATGGACAGATCCGCACCGGGGCGTGGACCAGCACGCAAGGAACGCTCGTGACTGTTGAGCGGACGAAGCCCAGCGTAGCTTCGGGTGTTTACCATCTTCGACTTGCATATGAATACGTGGTCAACGGTCAACAGTTCGTCGGTACATGGCTTCGTTATAATGACACCGCCATTCGTAGATACCGACCTGGCAAGCCATTGTCTGCTGGCCCGTGCACGGTGTACTATGACCCTTCCAACCCAGAGGACTCGGTATTGCGGCCAGGCTTCGCCAACCTTGAAAGGGAACACGTGGCATTCATCCCCTTGGGGCTCGCGCTCTTTGCCGTGGGTGCGTTCATCGTCTCCGTGCCCGTGCGAGATCTTGTTCGGGTGCATAGGCGCCGAGGATCGGGCTTGCCTGACACCGCGCAGGCCCATGAGTGATCGGCGCGCGACGTTGGCAACTCTCGCGAGAACGAGGAACGGACACGTCAGCGCCGCGGTCGCACCGGTCGTGCATCGGCGAGCCACTTTCGCAGCCACGCCGCGAAGCGGTCGGCCCTGGCCTGGTCGGGCCACTCGACCAGCGGCGCAGTCGCGGCGTTGCCGCCGTCATCGGCGAAGCGCAGCAGGGGCTGGTAGTACCGGGCCTTGTGGCGCCCCTCCTGGCGGACGACCTCGAGAACGGTCACGCCGGAGACGGCGCCCAGCGGGATGGGGATCTCGTCGATGCGCCCCATGGTGCGCGGCAGGACGAGCAGCCCGGTGGGCTCGTCGATCAGCAGGTCGAATCGCCCGGCCCGGATGAGGGCGGTGCGCCAGAGGAGGACGATCAGGCCGGTGGCGGCGCCGGCCGCGGCGATGGCGGGGACGAGCCACACCCGCAGCGTGCCGACGTCCATAAGCATCCAAGGGAGGCCGGCGGCGCCGGCGAGGATGAACCCCGCGGCGGCCGCGGAGCCCAAGGCCTCGGTCATCGGCGCCCGCTTGCAGAGGATGGCGCGGACCAGCCCCGGGTGGACGACGATGCGCACTCCGCCGGCAGGGTGGCGGGTGAGGCGCCACCACGTGCGGGAACCGACCCCGGCCCAGAGGCCCAGCGCCAGGGCGTGCACGGGGAAGGTGACGTTCCAGAGAGCGATGTCGCCCTCGGTGAAGCCGCGGTCCAGGACGGCGCGGTTGAGCAGGTGGGGGTCGTACCAGACGGTCACGGGCTGGCCGATCGGGAACGACGCGGCGATTCGCTGCGCCCGGGCCTTGCTCCCGGAGGGCTCGTCATGAAGCTGGTACCTGCGCCCCAGGAACGGCCGCCCGCCGACGGTGTAGGCGAAAGCCAGGTCGGGCCCGTAGACGCGGATGTGCTTCGGTCCGTGCCGGCTGACCGTGGTGCTCTTGGTGACCACCCCGGGGACCGACGGCCACACCTGCATGGAAAGGTGATCGGTGTACTGGTCGAGGAAGTAGACGTCGAGCGCGCCGACGCCGGCGGTGATGATGACGGCGCCGGCGAGCCAGGCGAAGATGGATTTCAG
Source organism: Phycisphaerae bacterium (assembly GCA_041485385.1). Classification (GTDB taxonomy): domain Bacteria; phylum Planctomycetota; class Phycisphaerae; order Phycisphaerales; family UBA1924; genus JBGPJM01. The sequence goes on from JBGPJM010000073.1 coordinate 5,876, forward strand.
GGAGCGGGCGGTCATGGATGAGTGAGGTTCCGGGCCGGCCCTGACAATGTATGGCCGGACCCGGCACGAAGCCCTGCACCTTGCCGCGGCAACCCCGAACTCGCCGATGATCGAACCCGATCCGGTGCCTTATTCGACGGGAGCAGGCGTCTGTTCCCGCATCCCGGCCAAAGCCCGCCGGAGCACGCCGCGCTTGGGCGCCGGCTTGGGCTCGCTCACCGCGGCGGGCGCGGGGTCGGCGGCGTCGGGCGCGCCGGGGATCCCGGCCTGCTCGGGCGCGGGCTTGTCGCCGATGGTGCCCTCGACCTTGATCCGTCCATCGTGCGCGACCTGGTCCAGCTTCACGGCGACGCGCTTGCTGACGCCTCGCTCCTGCATGGTGATGCCGTAAAGCTGGTCGGCGGCCTGCATCGTCCGCTTGTGGTGGGTGATGACGATGAAGTGGGAGCGGTCGAGGAAGCGCTGGATGACCTTGCAGAAGCGGTCGACGTTGGAATCGTCGAGGGCGGCGTCCACCTCGTCCAGGATGCAGAAGCAGCTCGGCTTGGAGCGGAAGATCGACATGAGCAGGGCGACGGCGGTCATGGTCTTCTCGCCGCCGGAGAGCTGGTTGATGGAGCGGGGCTCCTTGCCGGGGGGCTTGGCGATGACCTCCACGCCGGACTCGAGCCAGTCGATCTCGCCGGTGTCGACCTTCTCGCCGTTGATCTCCTTGATCACGGGCATGAGGCGCACCTCCGCCCGGCCGCCGCCGAAGAGCTGGCGGAACATGCCGTCGGGCGCGGCGAAGTGGTGCTGGATCGCCTCGAAGATCTTCTTGAAACGCGACTCGCTGGCGGTGTTGAGCCGGGCGATGAGCTCGGTGAGCTTGGCGGTGGCGGAATCCAGGTCGGCAACCTGGCGGATGAGCTCCTCGTTACGCGACTCGAGCAGGTTCTCCTCCTCGATGGCGTCGAGGTTCACGTTGCCGAGCTTCTGGATGTCGGACTTGAGCGACTCGATCTCCGCGGCGGTCTCCGGCTGATTGACGGCCAGGACGCCGCCGTCGTCGAGGATCTCCCGGTAGTGCGCGTACTCGGTCGCCAGCTGCAGGCCGATCTCCTCCATCGCGCGGTCCTCGAGGTTCTCCCTCTTCACCTCGATCTCGCGACGGGAGATCTCCAGGGAGTGCCACTGCCGCTCGATCTCGCCGGCGTGACGCCGGGCCGCGAGCACGTGCTCGGCGAGGCCCGTCGAGTGCCGGGCGGCGTCGGCGAGGCTGCCGGAGAGCATCGCGGCTTCCTCGGCGGCCTGGGCGGCGGCGGCCTCGGCCTGTGCGATGGCGAACGTCGCCTCCTCGAGCGTCCGCTGGTGGTGCGCGAGGGCGGCGCGGCGCTGGTCGATCTGCTGGTCGAGCGTGCGCCGCTGCCGCTGCGCCTCGTCGGCGGCAACCTCGAGGCGCGACTTCTCGCGCCGGGCAGCCGAGAGCTGCTCGCTGATGCGCCCGGCCTCCACCTTGGCCGCGGTGAGGCGATCCGAGTGCGCATCGGCGGCGGTCTGAGCCTCCTCGATCTGCTGCTCCAGGGCCCGGGCCGCCTCGGCCTGCTCCTCGTGCAGTCGCTGCAGGCGCGCGGCCCGCTCGCGGAGCGCCTCCTGCTCCTTGTCGATCGCCTCGCAGCGGGCCGAGACCTGCGTGATCTCCTCCGCCAGGCTCTTGTGCTCGCGCGAGAGGCGGGCGATGTCCGCGGCGACGCGCTCCGCGCCGGCCTCGTGGGAGACCAGCAGTCGCTGCGCGCCCGCGAGTTGAGTCCGAAGCTCGGCGATCCCCGCGCTCAGGGCCGCCGACTCCGAGTCGATCGATGCCAGGTGCGACCGCCGGCTCTGGAGCGAGGCGCCCAGCTGCGACAGCTCGGCGTCGAGCGCGGCCAGCTCGCTCCGCCGCTGCAACACGCCCACGCCCTCGGTCCCCGGGGTCATCGGCCCGGCCAGCACCCGCCCATCGGGCTCCAGCACCCGTCCATCATGCGTCACGAACCGCGGCACCCCACCACCACCGGAGAGCGGCCCCGCCAGCAGCATCGCGGTGTCCAGGTCGGGCACCAGGTAGGTCCGGCCGAGCAGGCGGTCCAGCAGCGGCGAGATATCCGGCAGGCCGGGGCCGCTGGCCGGGGGCGTCCTCGCCGAGACGACGTCACGTAGCCGCACCAGGCGCCCGCCGGCGTACTCGGCGATGCTCCGCGCCCCGTCGGCGCCATCACCATCGGGCGCCGGCTCGGCGCCGGCGAGCCCGATCACGTTGATGGCCAGGAACGTCACGCGTCCGGGGAGCGCGGCCAGATGCTCGGGCGAGGGGATGGCGCCGACGGAATCCACCACCAGCGCCTGGAGGCTGGGCCCCAGCGCGGCCTCGACCGCCGCGGCATGCACGCCGTCGGTCTGCACAAGGTCGGACAGAACGGCGTGGACCCCGCCGAACCCGCCCTGCTCCTCCCCCCCACTGTTCCTGCGGTCCAGCGCGAATCGCACCGCCTCGCCCAGCCCCGCGTGCGACTGCTCCATCTCCTGCAGCGCGGCCCGCCGGCTGTCGAGCCGGACGTGCTGCTGGCTGAGCTCATCGACCCGCTGCGCCAGCGCCCGCCGGTCCGAGGAGACCACCGACGCGAGGTCCTCCGCGCGGGCCAGGTCGGTCTCGAACCCGGCGATGCGGGCGCGAGTCGATTCCGCCTCGGCCAGCGCCTCGGCCTGCCGGGAATCCAGCAACTCTCGCTCGGATTTGTTGGAGGCCGCCTTGGAGGCCAGTCGCGCCAGTTGCTCGCGCATGGCCGCGGCCCGGCGCTGGTCGGATTCGACGGCGGCGCTGAGGGAAGCTCGCTCGCGATCGATGTTGGCCGCGGCGGCGCGGCGCTGCGAGTGCTCGGCCCGGGCCTCGGCCAGGCGCGCCAGCGCGCCGGAGCGCTCGGCCCCGGCGGTGGTCAGGGCCGCCTCGGCGTCGCCGAGCCGCTCGGCCAGCGCGGCGACCTGCTCGGCCTGTTGCTGCACGGCCGCCAGGAGCTCATCGATGCGCCGGTCGACGTCGGCCAGCTGCGCCGCGCCCTCCTCGATCTGCCGCTGCGCCTCGTCGATGGCGCGCTGGGTCATCTCCTTGCGCTGCGTGGCCGCGGCCTCGGCGTGCACGGCCGCCTGCTGCGCCGACTCGGCCCGCCGGTGCCGGTCGGTGAGGTCGGCGCGCTGGAGTTCGGCCTCCTGACGCTCCTGCTCCGCGGCGACCAGGGCCTGCTCGGCGGCCTTGCGCCCCTGGTCGAGCGTGTCCAGCTGGCTCGTCAGGTCGTGCAGCCTGCGCCGGAGATCGTCGTACTGGTCCAGCGCCAGGGCCATGCGGAGGGCGCGCAGCTCGGCGTCGAGCTTCTTGAACAGCCGGGCCTTGGCGGCCTGGCCCTTGACGATGCGCAGGCGGCGCTCGGTGCTCTGCAGTTGCTCGCGAGTCCGCACGAGGTTGGCCTCGGTGCGCTCCAGCTTGCGCTGCGCCTCGACGCGGCGCTGCTTGTACTTGGCGACTCCCGCCGCTTCCTCGAAGATCGTCCGGCGCTCCTGCGGCGAGGCCAGCAGCATCGCGTCCACCTTCCCCTGCTCGATGATCGAGTAGGCGTCGGCGCCGATGCCCGTGTCCAGGAACAGGTCGCGGATGTCGCGCAGCCGCACGCGCCGGCCGTTGATCAGATACTGGCTGGTGCCGTCGCGGAAGAGCCGACGCTCGACGTCGACCACGTCGGTATCGATCGGCAGGGCCCGTCGCGCCTGGCCCGGGCGGTGCACGAAGACCGCGGCGCCGTCGTCGGGGACGTCGGGCTCGGGTGCCGGGAAAACGGCCTCGCCCTCGCCCAACACCTCGGGCAACTCCTGCTCTTCGATGGTCGCCACCGCGATCTCCAGAGCCGGATCCGGCGCGGAGAGGGCCTCGGGCGACCCAACCGCGCCCGCAAACCGGGCCGCGTCCCCAGCGGAGGCCGCCGCCTCATCGATCACGCGGTTCTCGAACGTCAGCGTGACCCCCGCCATCCCCATGGGCTTGCGCGAGGCGGAGCCCGCGAAGATGACGTCGATCATCTCCTTGCCGCGCAGCGACTTGCTGGACCGCTCGCCCAGCACCCATTTGATCGCGTCGACGACGTTCGATTTGCCGCAGCCGTTGGGCCCGACGATGCCGGTCACCGGCTCGTCGAAGGTGAACTCCGTCCGGTCGGCGAACGACTTGAAGCCGGTGAGTGTGAGCTTGGCCAGGCGCATAGCGCGGCAACCTCCGTGTTGCGGTCAACGAGCCGTCCGTGGGCATCGTCCCCGTGGGCGGAGACGACATGGCACCCTGCCGGCAGCGCCGGTGTGCTCGACGCACAGAATAGCCGCTCTTTCATCGACGCGAAAGGGGGAAGCGGCACAAAGTGCTCCCTACTTGCTTGCGCCCTTGGGGTTGATGGGGACGACCAGCGACGGCTTCTTCGGCCCCGAGGCGGCCGCCGTGCCGGTCTGGTCAGCGGGGGGCTTGGTGGGCTCGTAGACGAGCAGGTTCTTGGTGCTCGTGCCGCTGGACTCCGGACGGTCCTCGACGATGGTGGAGGCGCGGGCCTCCAGAACAGCGACCTGGATGCGGTCGCGCTCGGTGGCGAACTCGGCCTCCGGCACGCCGCCCTGCTTGTGAATCTCGTAGAGCGCGCCGACCACCTCGGCGTAGGTGAGGTTGAGCCCCGGGCCGGGGTCCTCGGGCGTGGGCTTGTGGGCGAGGAAGGCGGTGAACGCGGCGAGGCCGTCGGGGACGTTCTGCGAGGTGGGCTTGTCTGAACGGATATCGCGGTAGAAGAGGCGGAGGGGAGAGGCGGAATCGTCGGCCGCGAGCATCAATCGGTCGGACCAGGCGGAAACGACCAGCGGCTTGGCGATCTTGAGGGCGTCCTTGGCGGTGGTGATGCCCCCGCCGCCGCCGAAGATGACGATGCGTGGCTGGCCCTGCTGCGTGATGTAGATGAGCGGGCGGGTGGCCGGAACAGTGTCGATGAAGAACCGGGGGTGCTGGGGGTCCTCGCCGACGGGGGTGCGGGTGACGGAGGGGTCGAACCGCGCGGCCAAGGCCTCGTACGCCGCCACGCGGACGTCGAGCTCGGCGACGCTGGTGAGGTCGCGGAGGGCGAGGCTGATGCGGGGGTTGCCGATAGACAGTCGCCCGAGCATCTCGATGGCCGGGGTGCGGAAGCCCGGCGGGCCGGAGCGGGCCATTTCCTGCAGGTAGGGGACGACCTTGGGGTCGTCCAGGAACGCCCCGGCCTCGAGGACGGCCAAACGGGGGGCGATCTCGGGGTAGTCGTACATCGAGGCCAGGAAGGGGACAGCGGGCTTGCCCAGGGCGCGGAGGCACCAGCTCAGGGCGTCAGAAAGCTCGGGCTGCTGCTTGAGGGCCTCGACGTACCGGATGGCAAACTCCTGCGGCAGGGCCTGGTCGATCCGGGTGTGCCGGAGAAGCTTGAGGAACTCGGCGGGCCGGTCCCGGTAGGCCGCGGGGACGCGGACAGCGACGCTGTCGGCGTCCCGGCCGCGCGCGGTGGGGCCGTCGTCGCCCGGACCGATGGGGAAGCGGGTGTTGATGGCGGCGACAATCGAGCGGGAACGGGCGTGGGACTCATTGTCGAGGACGAGCTCCAGCTTGAGGGGATCGGAGACCAACCCGCCGTTGAGGATGCGCCCGACGGTGCGGGTGACGGCGTCGTCGCCGGTCTTGCCGGGCTCGGCGAAGGGGTTGATGAAAATGCCGCCGGAGGCCTTGGCCAGGAGATAGGTCGTGTAGCCGGTAAAGACGGTGGCCGGGCCGATGCGGAGGTCGGTCGTCCAGAGGGTGCCGCCCTCGAGGCTGGTGACGCCGGAGTTGGGGAGGGTGCGGACGCGGACGTCGAACTTCATCCCCTTGGGAGCGCCCGGCGGGACGGCGGCCTCGACAATGACGACGGCGACGTTGGGGTCGCGGAGGAACTGGGCCGGGGAAACGCGGAACTGCTCGTTGTTGCCGCCGAGGCCGACGCCGCCGCGAGCAAGCTCCCGCTCCATGGTGGCCTGGACGGCCGGGTCGAGGTTGCCGCCGCCGGTGCCGCTGAGGCCGACGACGATGCCGAATCCGGAGACGAGCTGGGGCTCTACGCCGCGGAACGTGCACTCGGCGCCGATGGTGCCGCGCAGCACGTCGGGCATGTCGCGGATGATCGGCTCCTTGGCGCGGACGACCTGCCCCTTCTTGGCACAGGCGCCGAGCCAGAGGCCCGCGGCGGCCGCGCCGAGGGCCAAGACCGTGCCGGCGATGCGTGCGGGTGAGCGCGTTGGCGAGCGGGCGGCGGTCGTGGGCATTGTGGGTGGATCCGGTAGTCCGAGGGGGGGTGGCGGTCGTCGCGGCGGTGCGCCGATGCGATACGCAAGCGGGGAGCGAGCGGACGCGTTCGCCGGCGGGCGCGGCGACAAACGGACGGTATGGGAAAGCGAAGGACGGTTCAACCGAACCGTGGGGGCGCGTTGAACGAGCGCCACGAATCCAAGCTCGGTTCAGGACCGTGCAAGGGGGCCCGAACACGTTGACCGCATACCGAACGTCAGGCTATCATGCGGGGTGAATGTTCGTGGACATTTTGTATTCTGCCGACGGGGCGAGTGGCGGGGGTCCTTGGGAAGCCGCCGGACCCGATCTGGACCCTGCGACACCGCTACAGGGTGTGGGCAGCACCCGAGATTTTCCACAAGCCGTAGTGGTCGCGGGCCGGTCGCGCGAAAATAATCATGCCGCGTAAGTTCAGAAATGGCCAAGACTTATGCCCGAAGCGACAGCTTGTCACGACACCATCCACATTATTCTGTAGCTTTGGCTGTTGAACATACGACAGGTAGTGGTATGCTGCTCTTTCGTCGCATCACGGACCCCGCAGGGTGGGAGCCCGCCACAATCCAGGCCTCTTCGAGGTCACCACAATGCCCGTGCTTTGTGATAGTCAAATTCGCGAACTCGTCTCGATCAAGCCCTTCGCCGAAGCGGTGAAGCGCCCCGGGAAGGTTTCGTACGGTGTCTCGTCCTACGGGTACGACATCCGTGTCGGCACGCGGTTCAAGATCTTCACCCCCACGCCGCGGACAGGCGGCATCAGCATCGTCGATCCCAAGGCCTTCAGCCCGGACCTGTTCGTGGAGATCGACACGGCCGAGCGCGGCGTGGACCACGTGATCATCCCGCCCAACTCGTTTGCCCTCTGCGAGACCGTGGAGTGGCTGGACATCCCGCGCGACGTGCTGGTCCTCTGCGTCGGCAAGAGCACCTACGCCCGCTGCGGCCTGATCGTGAACGTGACGCCGCTGGAACCGGAGTGGCGCGGCAAGGTGACGCTGGAGATCTCGAACACAACCCCCCTGCCCGCCAAGGTCTATGCGGGCGAGGGGATTGCTCAGCTCATCTTCCTCCGCGCCGACCAGGTCTGCGAGCAGAGCTACGCGGACAAGAGCGGGAAATACCAGGACCAGGATGGGTTGACGTTGCCGAAGGTGGATTGAGCGGGGTCAAAGAACCAGAAGGCATCAAGGCACCAAGGCGAAGAGCCAAGTGATTGACCGAACCTATCAAGTCATACCGGGATCTGATTGCCTGGCAGAGGGCCTATTCGCTGGGCAAGTCGCTCTACCGCCTCGCCGGCAAACTTCCCGAAGCCGAGCGATTCGGTCTGATGGCTTCGCTCCGCCGGATGTCGTACAGCGTCGCGAGTCACATCGCCCAGGGGTATGGAAGAGGGAACACGCAGGACTATGTCTATTTCCTGAAGCAGGCGCGAGGCGAGCTCTACGAGATCGACACACAGCTTCTCTTCGCGCTGGATTTCAAATACTACGAGGAGTCGGAGTACCTCGGCGTCAAGCGCGAGCTGGACGAATGCGAAAGAGTTCTCGCCGGATTGATCAGAAGCCTCGGATCGACTTGATCGCCTCGATGCCTCCCGCCTTGATGCCTTGATGCCTTGATGCCTCATGCCTTGATGCCTTCTTGTTCTTCAACCGTCTTGGTCTTAAGCGGACAACGATCCATGAAGATCCCCCGAAAGTTCACAGTCGCCGGCACCGACCCCTTCGCCACCGTCAAGTGGGTGAAGCGCTCGAGCAAGATCACGAATCCCGACGGCTCGGTCGTCTTCGAAACCAACGACGCCGAGGTCCCGGAGACCTGGTCGCAGCTCGCCACCGACATCATGGTCAGCAAGTACTTCCGGCGCGCCGGCGTTCCGCAGGACGGCGGCCCAAGAGGTCTCGCGTCGCCAGACTTCAAGCCGCCTCCCAAGGGGACCCTGACACCCCTCGGCGGCGAGAAGTCCGCAAGGCAGGTCATCCACCGCCTCGCCGGCTGCTGGCGCCACTGGGGCGAAACGCACGGCTACTTCGACACGCCCAGCGACGCCCAGTCGTTCTACGACGAGCTGGCGTTCATGATGGTCCACCAGATGGGCGCTCCCAACAGCCCGCAGTGGTTCAACACCGGCCTCAACTGGGCCTACGGCATCACCGGCCCCGCCCAGGGCCACTTCATCCCCGACCCCAAGACCGGCGAGGTGCGCGAGGCGGGTGACGCCTACACGCACCCCCAGCCGCACGCCTGCTTCATCCAGTCCGTCGAGGACGACCTGGTGAACCCCGGCGGCATCATGGACCTGTGGACGCGCGAGGCCCGCCTCTTCAAGTACGGCTCGGGCACCGGCACCAACTTCTCGCGCCTCCGTGCCGAGAACGAGCCCCTCTCCGGCGGCGGCAAGTCCTCCGGCCTCATGTCCTGGCTCAAGATCGGCGACCGGGCCGCCGGCGCCATCAAGTCCGGCGGCACTACGCGCCGGGCCGCGAAGATGGTCTGCCTCGACATGGACCACCCGGATATCCAGACCTTCATCAACTGGAAGGTCCGCGAGGAGATCAAGGTCGCCGCGATGGTCGAGGGGCTGCACCACCTCGACAAGGAGCAGCAGGAAACCGCCAAGCGACTGGGCCTCAAGCTCGACTACGACTTCAACGGCGAGGCCTACGCCACCGTCAGCGGGCAGAACTCCAACAACTCGGTGCGGGTCCCCGACGAGTTCTTCGATGCGCTCGACAAGGACGGCGACTGGGAGACCTACTTCCGCACCAATCTCAAGACCGCCCGCACGTTCAAGGCCCGCGACCTGTGGGACCAGATCGGCTACGCCGCGTGGCGGTGCGCCGACCCGGGCATGCAGTTCGATTCGACAATGAACGCCTGGCACACGTGCCCGAGCGGTGGTCGGATCAATGCAACAAATCCGTGTTCGGAGTACTGCTTCCTCGACAACACCGCCTGCAACCTCGCCTCCCTCAACGTCCTCAAGTTCTACGACGCCAAGGCCAGGGTCTACGACGTCACCCGCTTCGAGCACGCCATCGACCTCTGGACGATCGTGCTGGAGATCAGCGTGCTGATGGCCGCCTACCCCAGCCAAGAGGTCGCCCGCCTGTCGTGGCGATACCGCACCTTGGGCCTGGGGTACGCCAACCTGGGCGCCATGCTCATGCAGGCCGGGATGGCCTACGACTCCGAGGCCTCGCACGCGGTGTGCGCCTGCCTCTCGTCGATCCTGACCGGGCGCTCCTACCGGCAATCGGCGCTCATGGCGGCCGAGCTGGGGCCCTTCGCCGGCTTCGCCGACGACCGCGAGAACATGCTGCGGGTGATGCGGAACCACACCCGGGCGGCCCAGGGCGTGGAGCGCGACTCGGGCGAATACGAGGGGCTGCGGACGGCGCCGGTGCCGATCAACCACGACGTGGTGCACGGCGGATCCATCGCCGGGATGAACGTCGCCAACGCCGATGACCTCCTGCAGCGGGCGGTGAGCGCGTGGGAGGAGGCCCTCGAGGCCGGCGAGCGCTTCGGGTTCCGCAACGCGCAGACGACGGTCATCGCCCCCACCGGCACCATCGGCCTGCTCATGGACTGCGACACCACCGGGATCGAGCCCGACTTTGCCCTCGTGAAGTTCAAGAAGCTCGCCGGCGGCGGCTACTTCAAGATCGACAACGCCTCCGTCCGGCCCGCCCTGGAAACACTCGGCTACGCCGATCCCCAGATCCGCGAGATCCTCACCTACCTGCTCGGGCGGCTGACGGTCGACGTGCCCATGCCCGGCGTCACGCTCCCCATCTCCTTCAAGGACTGGCTGATCGGCAAAGGCCTGAACAAGAACGACATTACGAAGATCAACGATGCCCTGCCGGGCGTCTTCGAGCTCTCCATGGCCTTCAACGCCTGGGCCCTGGGCGACGACGCGATGAAGCGCCTGAAGATCGACCCCGAGCGCGCCAAGAGCGACCCCAGGTCCAACCTGCTGCGGGAGCTGGGGCTCAGCCGCGAGCAGGTCGAGACGCTCAACGAGACGATCTGCGGGACCCAGACGATCGAGGGCGCCCCGCACCTCAAGGCCGAGCACCTCAGCGTCTTCGACTGCGCCAGCAAGTGCGGCAAGAAGGGCAGGCGGTACATCGAGCCCCAGGGCCACATCCGGATGATGGCCGCGGCCCAGCCGTTCATCTCCGGCGCCATCTCCAAGACCATCAACCTCCAGAGCGAGGCAAGCGTCGACGACATCAAGGCGTGCTACCGGCTCTCGTGGGAACTGGGCCTCAAGGCCAACGCCCTCTATCGCGACGGGTGCAAGCTCAGCCAGCCTCTCAGCTCGACCTCCGACTCGGAGAAGGACCTCCAGAAGTCGGCCGTGGAGCTGGAAAAAAAAGTTGCGGCTACAGGCCCAGCGACCAAGGCGGTCACCCAGGGTGCGGCTGCAGTTGGCTCGACTGACCTTGCACCCGTTCTTTTCCCCTCCCTTCCCGCCGCCGCCCCCGCCGTGGTCGCGCCCCCGGCGGCCTTGCCGAACATCCAGATCGTCAATCGGCCGATGCGCCGCCGCCTGCCGGACACGCGGGCCTCGATCACCCACAAGTTCAACATCGGCGGGCACGAGGGGTACCTGACGGTGGGCCTCTACGAGGACGGCATGCCCGGCGAGCTGTTCATCACGATGGCCAAGGAGGGCTCGACGATCGGCGGGCTGATGGACTCGCTCGGAACGGCCGTCAGCGTGGCGCTGCAGTACGGCGTGCCGATCGAGAGCCTGGTCAACAAGTTCACGCACCAGCGGTTCGAGCCGGCGGGGATGACCACCAACCGCGACATCCCCTTCGCCAAGAGCCTGGTCGACTACATCTTCCGGTGGATGGGGATGGAGTTCATCCCCGGCTACCGCGAAGCGGTGGCGCCGCGCCGCGGCATGCCGGACGCGGAGACGGTTGGGGGGGGCGTAGGGGGCGGGCAACGACAGGAGGTCGACGACGACGGGCAGGATGCCCACACCCGGGCGCCGGGAGTTCAAGCGTCTCAGTTTCAACCAGCCGCGCCGCTCGCGGCGAGGCCAGTCATGGAGGACGCGCGATCGTGGAACAACACACCGAGTTCAGCAGGGTCCGCGGATGTTCACGGAGGCCGGGGGATGACGCCGGCCGGACCTCATCGCGCCGGGCCCGATGCGGGCGACGCGGAAGGGGGGAGCGCGGGGGGCGGGGCGAGCGGGGGGGGCGGCGGTCCCGGCGTCGCGACGATGGTGAGCGAATCCGTGCGGGTGACGACTCGCGTGCAACGGACGCACGGCGGAACCGAGATCCTGCGCGTGACCGCCAGCAGCGCGGCCGCGTTGTCGGTCGCCATGCGGAACAACCAGGGTGATGCGCCCGCGTGCGACGGGTGCGGAGCCATCACCGTTCGCAGCGGCACGTGCTACAAGTGCCTGAACTGCGGAAACTCGATGGGGTGCAGCTGAAGCGACCGAGCGGTGACCAGTACGACTGAAAAGTGAAGAGCGAGAAGTGATTGACGCGGTGCGGCGTCGGCGGAATACACCCGGCAAGAGGAAGGACCCCAGCCCCGGTCGGGGATGAAGGATTCGTCCACGACGGATGACTGGGCGCTCGGCGGCCTGGGCCGCGGGCCACGGAGCCCCGAGCGACCATCATCCCCGACCCGCCGCACCGCGATTCTCCAGGACGACCCCCCGCCCGCCTCCCACCACCTCCTCGCGGGCGACAGGGGGGCATCGAGGGAAACCAAGTTCTCCCTCCCTTCAGGACCCCCGGGTGCCTTCCCACCACGCCCGGGGGTTCTCCTTTGCCCTCCCCTCGAATTACCAAACTTTAACCTTGCAATTTCGTTCAGTCTGTGATAGGGTATCGCTCAGCACGCCAATGGGACCCCCGTCTGAGCATGGCCATCCCGGTTTCTGACCTCCCGACCGAAGGCCGCCGTACACCGCCGTAGACCGCCAACCAGAACCATCAAAAAACACCGAGAAATCCGCGTAGGCCGCCGTTCCCCGCCGTAGACCGCCAATCAACAAAAATCTGAGCCCTACGACTCACCCCCAGCCAGGGGTAGGGCGATCAGCCGATCCGGCGTCAGGGGGTCCGGCACGTTGTCTAGGTGGATCGCCTGCTCGATCGAGTACGGCGCCACCTCCGTCCGCCGAAGCCCCGTCAGCATTCCCCCCACGCCCAACGCCGTGCCAATATCCCGCGCCATCGACCGGATGTACGTCCCCTTCCCGCACCGGATATCCAGCGTCAGCCGCGGCCACTCGTACCCCACCACATCGATCGAAATCACCTCCACCGCCCGCAACTCCATCTTCGGCTTCTTCCCGGCCCGCGCCAGGTCGTACGCCCGCTCCCCATCGATCCAGATCGCCGAGTGCGCCGGCGGCCTCTGCTGGATCGTGCCCGTAAACGCCGGAAGCACCCGCCGAACATCCTCGATCGTCGGAACCACCCCGACCTCCGCGGCCGACAACTCCCCCTCCAGGTCATCGGTGCTCGAGAACCGCGACAGATCGATCTCCGCCGTGTACCGCTTCTGCCCCGCCATGACCCTGTCGCACAGCTTCGTCGCCTTCCCGATCAGGATCACCATCAGCCCCGACGCCAAAGGATCCAGCGTCCCCCCGTGCCCAACCTTGATCGACTTGGGAAACCCCGCGTTCATCAGCCGCCGCTTCACCACGCGGCACACCGACATCGACGACAACCGGTACGGCTTGTCGACGAGAAGGACGCCTGCAGGTGGGGAGGGCGCGGCATCGGCTTTCGGCAGAGGGCTCACCGCTCGATCTCCCAGAGCACGATGCTGAGATCCTTGCCAGTTGCGTAGTTGAAGGCTCGGATCCTCCCAATTGTTTGCCAATGGTCAGGAGTAATGTGCTGCTCTAGCAAAAACAATCCGGCCTGGACGGCCCAGTCTTCATCGACAACGAGAAAGCATCGCCCCGCAGGGAGCGTCCATGCCGCGAGGTCGTCCGCCGACGCCAGTCGCCGACAGGCCCCGCGTGTCAGGAACACAAGGCTGTCCTCGGAGTATCCCAAGGATGCGATCGGGGCTCCGGTAGTCCACCCGGCCGAGCGCGCCAGCCGGACGAGGTCACGGGACGCCCACAACTCCACCGCCAACGGCAGGATGACCCCGAGCAGCGCGCCGCAGAGAACGACGTTGTTGCCGATCGCAACGACGGTGGCTGGCACCACGGCATTGCGTCTGAGCAAGTTCGCGGCCCAGTTGAGGAGCAATGCGTATCCGCCCAGCGACCCCAGTCCCACGAGCACCATCGCCGTATCCCACCGAAGGGGAAGACGCTCGTTTTCGGTCGACAGATTCCAGACCAACAAGAATGCGATGCACAGCCCCAGGGCCACCGCGATGACGTACCAGATGAAGCGCCCGACCCGTTGCGAGCGATCCCAGCAATACCCGGTGGCGAGCCGGTCGTGATCGGAGAGACTCAGCTCCAGCCCGCATTCCGGACAAGTGGGCAAGGTCAGATTGCAGAGGTCATATCGGCACCGTGGGCACTTCGGGTGCGCTCGCGCCAAGACCGATATGAGCCGTTCGCGTCGTTGAAGCGAAAGAGCCGGCAGAAACATCGCCCTCGCACCGAAGAGAGCGCGCGCCGAGATCAGCGCCATCGCCGGGTACATCGGCA
>JBGPJM010000074.1:0-19439 GCA_041485385.1 Phycisphaerae bacterium
ACTCCTCCATCGTGGCGTGCGCTTCGACGTGCATACGAGCCTCCTTGCTCAATGAGCACAGGCAGTCTCGCATGCCGGCCGGCTTCGCGCAACCTAACGGAAGCGCAACGGCGCGCGGGGATTAGGTGGGACCCGTATCATACGGGGTTGAGCGTAGCCGGGCGTGCGGCAGGCCGCAACAACTCTTGTCGCCTGCCGGGCGCATTCCGTCGAATCTACGCGATGCCACCCGCGGGCGTCGGCTCCCCGAGGTACGCCTCGATCACCTTCGGGTCATTCTGGATCTGGTCCGGAGGTCCCTCCGCGATGATCACGCCGTAGTCCAGCACCGTGATCCGTTCGCAGATATCCATCACCACGCCCATGTCGTGCTCGATCAGGAGGATGGTCACGCCGAACTCCGAGCGGACACGCCGGATCAACTCGCGAAGCTCGATCTTCTCCTGGGTATTCATGCCGGCGGCGGGCTCGTCCAGCAGCAGCACCGTGGGTCCGGTGGCCAGAGCCCGGGCGATTTCCAGCCGCCGCTGATCGCCGTAAGGGAGGTTCATGGCCTGCTCGTCGGCACGGTCGGCCAGGTCGAAGAGGGTGAGGAGCTCGCGGGCGCGGGCGTCGATCGCCCGCTCCTCGCCGTAGTGCCAGCGGGTGCGGAGGATCGTGCCGGCCATCGTGTGCTCGGTCCGCACGTGGCAGGCGAGCTTGACGTTGTCCAGCACCGACAGAGCGCCGAAGAGGCGGATGTTCTGGAAGGTGCGGGCCATCCCCGCCGCGGCGATGCGGAACGGGCGCAAGCCCCTAATCGACCGCCCCTGAAGGAGGGCGACGCCCGAGTCGGCCTTGTACACGCCGGTGAGGAGGTTGAAGACGGTGGTCTTCCCCGCGCCGTTGGGGCCGATGAGGCCCTTGAGATCACCCTTGCGCAGGGTGAGGGAGAAGTCCTGCACGGCCTTGAGCCCGCCGAAGGACTTGCAGAGTCCCTTGACCTCCAGGATGGCCGGATCGCTTGGCAACGCAGCTCAGCCTTTCCGTCCGGCCTTGGGCCACAGGGCCTTGTCCCAGATCTCGCGCACGCCGAAGAGGCCCTGGGGGCGCAGGATCATCATGAGGATGAGCGAGAGCGCGAAGATGAGCATCCGGTAGTCGCCGAGCTTGATGTCCAGCGGGTGACCGATCCAGCGGGAGACGACGACGGCGGTGTAGCCCAGCGCGGTGAGGGCGATGACCGCCGCCCCGCCGCCGGCGGCGGCCCACAGGGGCTTGGCCGTCACGCCGCGCACGGCCCGGACGATCCAGGCCGCGATCGCGCACGCGAGCGTGAGGACGAGGATGCCGGGGAACCACTGCACGAGCTTGGTCGGGTCGCGGAGAATCTCGGGGAGCATGGTGACGGCGGCGGCGGCGATGGCGGCGCCGGAGATCGAGCCCATCCCGCCCAGGACGACCATGATGATGATGTCGAAGGACTTCTGGAAACCCAGCTCCTGGGCGGAGAGCTGTACGCCGGTGGTGTGGGCGAAGAGCGCGCCCGCGACGCCGGCGAAGAAGGCGGAGATGACGAAGGCCCAGACCTTGTACCGCGTGGTGTTCACGCCCATGGCCTCGGCGGCGATCTCGTCCTCGCGGATCGAGAGGAACGCGCGCCCGAACGTGCTCTGTTTGAGCCGGTAGGCCACCAGCAGCGTCAGGCCGGTCACGGTAAAGACCCAGAAGAGGCTGGTGTAGAACGGCAGGCCGGAGAAGCCCAGCGGCCCGCCGAGGCGGGCCCACACCGGCGCCTGCCAGTCGGCACGCGGCCTCTCGAAGAGCTGGGCCAGGCCGACCAGCGGCGCGGCACGTACCTCGTCGGCCTCGTAGGAAACATCGGAGCTCTGCTGGATCAGCACGCGGAGGATCTCGCCGAAACCGAGCGTGACGATGGCGAGGTAATCGCCCTTGAGACGCAGGCTGGGGAGGCCCACCACGAACCCGCATGCCGCGGCGACCAGCCCGCCGGCGACGAGCGCCGTGACGTAGAGCGCGTCGCCGCCGGTGAAGAGCACGCCGGGGTGGTGGTCGGTGAGCATGGTGCTGAGCGCGCCGGCGCGGGCGGCCGGATCGCCGTAGGCGTACATGGAGCCGTAGTAGACGATCCCCGCGCCGGTGTACCCGCCGACGGCCATGAACGCGGCGTGCCCGATGGAGAACTGGCCGGTGAAGCCGTTGACCATCGTGAGCGAGACAGCCAGGACAACGTTGATGCCGATGTCGAGGATGACCTTGGAGTAGAAGTCGCCGCCGGCGACGCCACTCAGGAGCGGCTTGATCACCAACTGGAGCGCCACGGCCAGCAGAACAACGCCGAGCACCGGCCAGGCGCTGGAGAGCGTCGCCGCGCCGATCCCCGGCCTCAACTGCCTCGCCTTGTCATGCAGACTCGACACGTCCTGGTTCACTCCGTCGCGCGGTCGCCGGCACAGCGGCGTGCCGGCGCGCCCGAGATCACACCTTCTCCGCCACGGTGCTCCCCAGCAGGCCGCTGGGCCTGACCAGCAACACGAGGATGAGCAGCCCGAAAACGTACACGTCGCGGAAGTCCGTCGAGAGGTAGGCCGCGCCGAAGAACTCGATCAGCCCGATGAGCATCCCCCCCAGCATGGCCCCGCGCACGTTGCCGATCCCCCCCACCACCGCCGCCACGAAGGCCTTCAGGCCCAGCAGCACCCAGACGGGTGCGGCGGACTGGTTCAGGCCGGGGTACTTCATGCTGTACAGGAACCCGGCGGCGGCGGCGAGCATGGCGCCGAGCACGAAGGTGAAGCTGATGACCCTGTCAACGGGGATGCCCATCAGCGCGGCGGTCTTCTCGTTGAAGCTCACGGCGCGCATCGCCCGCCCCATCTTGGTGCGGAAGACGAGCCAGTCCAGGCAGATCATCAGGACCACGGCGGTGCCGGCGCCGATGACGTCCACCAGCCGCACCTGCACGCCCTGACGCGACGGGGCGATCTCGCTCCCGTCGGGACCGATCCGCGCCGCGGCACCGCCGATCTCGGTCAGGACGTGGTCGGGCAGCAGCGATGGCATGCGGGTGGGGCGGGTGCCGAACATGTGGTCGAGCTGGCCGGCGTTCTGCAGGAAGAGCGAGACACCGATGGCGGTGATGAGGACGTTGAGGCGCGGGGCGCCGCGGAGGGGCCGGTAGGCGACCCGCTCGAGCGTGAAGCCCACGAGCCCGCACGTCAACATCGCGCACAGCAGGATGAGGAAGCCGGAGACGACCTTGAGACCCATCGCGGAGTTGGCCTGGCGCGAGGCCTGAAGCAGCGCCATCGCCGCCCAACCCCAGGCGGTCATGAGCGCCAACTCACCGGCGTACCGGGTCTGCCTGATGTGGAAACTCCCCTCCCCCCGTGCCCGCTTCAGCGCGAACTCGACGACGGTTGCAACGACGAACGCGGCGGTGAGGAGGAACAGCCCGCCCCAGACCCACCTGGCCACGACGGCGTGGGAGCCCGGGGCCCCCCAGCCGGTGGCGATGGCGCCTGAGAAGGAAATCCACGCGCCCAGAACGAAGACGTCGCTGTGGGCGAAGTTGATGAACTTGAGGATGCCGTAGACCATGGTGTAGCCCAACGCGATCAACGCGTAGAGGCTGCCCACGGCGATGGCATCCATCAGGGTCTGGAGAAACTTCTCGAACACGGGGGCGGATGGTAGCGGAATCACCGCACGCGGTAAAACGCCGGGCGTGCGCCGCCGGAGATTCGTCACGCGCGAGCGGTTCCACGCTTCCGAGGGCCAAAACCAACGCGGGCCGGCTAGTGGCCGGCCCGCGGAGAGAATCCTGGAGGTGCGTCGGAGCTCACTTGCCCTTCTTATCGCCGCCCGTCTCGGTCTGGTGGATGTCGGCGACCCAGCTGGGCTGGCCGTTCTTCATCTGCACGATGACGACCGGCTTTTTGGCGTTGTGCTTCTCGTCGATCGTAATGATGCCGGTGACGCCCTTGAAGTTCTTGGTCTGGGCGATCGCCGCGGCCAGGTCCTTGCCGCCGATGGATTTGGCCCGCTTCATCGCGTCGAAGAGCACCATGCAGGCGTCGTAGCCGAGGCCGCCGAGGGCGTCGGGGGTCTGGCCGCCGTACTTGGCCTTGTACTTCTTGATGAACTCCTGCATCTGGGGCTGGTCGGGAGCGGAGTGGTTCGAGTAGTAGCACCCTTCGATGGCGTCCTTGCCGATGGTGGCCAGCTCGGAGGAGTCCCAGCCGTCGCCGCCGATCAGCGGGACCTTGATGCCCAGCTTGCGGGCCTGGATGGCGACGTTGCCGCCGTCGGAGTAGTAGCCGGGGACGAAGATGATCTCCGGGTTGGCCCCGCGGATGGTGGTGAGCTGGGCGGAGAAGTCCGAGTCGCCGCCGGTGTAGGTCTGGTCGGCAACGATCGTACCGCCCATCTGGTCGACGAAGCTCTTCTTGAACTCGTCGCGCAGGCCCTTGCTGTAGGCCTGCTTCTGGTCGTACAGGACCGCGACCTTGGTCATCTTCAGGTTCTCCTTGATGAACCTGGCGATGGCGAAGGCCTGGAAGTCGTCGGTAAAGCAGACACGGAACACCATGTCGCGCCCAACGGTGACGCGCGGGTTGGTGCTCGAGGGCGTGATCATCGGGATGCCCTTCTCCTGGCAGACCGCCCCGCCGGCCAGGGAGAGGCTCGAGGCGACCTCGCCGAGCACGGCGACGACCTTGTCGTCGGTGATCAACCGGAGCACGGCGGTGCCGGCCTCCTGGGCCTTGCCCTGGTCGTCGTACGTCTTGAGCTCGAGCAGCTTGCCATTGAAGCCGCCGGACTTGTTGATCTCGTCGATCGCCAGCTTGATGCCGTTATCCGTCGAGTGACCGAACGTCGCCTCGGACCCGGTCATCGACGCGTAGTGCCCGATGAGGATCGTGTCGCCGGGTCTCGCCGCGTCGGGCGCGGCGTCGGCGGCGCCGGCGCTGGGGGCCGGCGCGACAGCGGGTGCGGCCGGCTTGGACGCGGCGGCCGCGGACGGGGCGGGGGCGGCGCTCTTCGGGGCGGCGTCCTTGTCGCACGCCATCGCAAGGACCGAGAAACTCAGGGCGAGCACACCGACAGCGGGGACAACACGTCGAATTGCGGCAGCAAGCATGGTGGGGGTTCTCCTGGGGCCCATCTAATGAAAAACGCGGCGGGGTGTCAAGTGTACCACCTGCCGCCCGGCGGCCGTGCTGACAGCCGACCGGACACCGCTACCGGCTCTGGGCCTCGCCGCCGGGTAGAACAGTTCCCCCCACCTCCGCGGCGACCTTCCCGATGAGCTCCTGCGCCCGTTGATGAACCGATTCCCGGGACTTCCTGATCGCCGACCGCCATGCCCAGGGCGAGGAGGGGACGGTCAGAGGGAGGTACCACCACCAGGTCGGGATGTCGTACCAGGAGAAATACACCCTCAGCATTGAGTCCGTCAGCAAGAGGCCGGGCCAGACCGCCAGAACCAAGACGATGGCGAAGAGCGCCGGCCCGATGGGCTTCAGGCGGGTCTCAAAACGAAGGTCGTTCAGCGAATCTCGTCGAGCAATCAGGACCCCCTCGAAGGGGTGCCCAAAGTCGGTAATCGAGAACAGTGCGCTCTGTCGGCCGTTCAAGACGAGGCCGGGCAAGCGACCGCGAGATGCGGCGGCATCGAGCTTGCTGCAAACCTCCTGTGTTGAAACTGACGTCCTGACGACCGACAATGCGTCGCTCTGAACGGGTTCTGACCGGGAGATTTCGGCCGTAACAGCCTGGCTCATGAGAAGGTCCGGAGGAGTCTCGCTCGAATCGACGCAGCCTCTGTTAATCTGCGCAGGTTACTCCACGAAGACGTTAAGGTTCGTGCTCAGGGCATTTTCGAAACCGGAGGCGGTACACATCGGGCTTGCGGCATGCCGGACTTTGTGAACAATGCCAACGTGACGCGTGCGCTGAGCAGGCCGTCGCTCCGATTGGTGGCTGACGAGGCCTCCGCGCGCTCGGTAAGCCCACGAACAGGACGTCTCCGGGCGCGGGCAGCCTCAAGGGTATCCCGCGAGAACGCGGCGGCGTCGAGGCTGTGCTCCAGCGATGCCCGGTGGGTCCTGGCGGTGCGGACTGCCCAGGCGCTGGAGGGCGGCAAGTTGGCGATGCTGCGCCCGGAGCGCCGGCGCGAGCTGGTCGCGATGGCGACCCGGGTTGGCCTTCGCGACTTCGACGCAAACCTGGTGATCGCGATCGTGCAGGACGGCGCACGCTCAGGGGAGGGGGCGCTGGGGGACGAGATCGTGGGGCGACTAGGCATGCTCCGGGCGGCATCGCCGACGAACGATGAGAAGTCCGTGCTCATCCGGGTTGCTCTCGCCACCGTGGCGGCGGCGATCCTCCTGCTCATGGCGCTGGTTCGCTGGCTTCTGGGCGGCGGGAGTTCCGTCTAGGGCTGTGGGGCTATGTAACGACTGGTCGTCAGCCGGCCTACAACGCAGGGCGGGGAGGCGGTGCAGAGAGACCCCCATGCCGCTCATCGATGCCGGCGTCCCGGCTCCCGCGTTCACCCTCCGCGACCAGCACGGCGAGACACATCGGCTCTCGGACTTCCACGGGCGCCCGCTGGTGCTGTACTTCTACCCGAAGGACGACACCACTGTCTGCACCGCCCAGGCGTGCCGCTTCCGCGACGCCGCGCACGACTTCCGCAGTATTAAGGCCGGCATCGTCGGCGTGAGCCCGGATGACGAGTCCTCGCACGCGTCGTTCGCACGCAAACATCGCCTGGGTTTCCCGTTGCTGGCCGACACCGAGCGGGAGGCCGACGGCACGCCGCGCGTCTGCGGCAGCTACGGCGTTTGGCAGGCCAAGTCGATGTACGGCCGAAACTACATGGGTGTCGTGCGGACGACCTACCTGATCGACGGAGAGGGGATCGTGCGTCATCGCTGGGACCGCGTAAAGGTGCCCGGGCACGCCGAGTCGGTGCTGGCGGCGGTGAAGCAGTTCCTGGGGATCGGTGAAACCGGCAAGCCTGCCAAGCGGTCATCGGAAGCCAAGGAGCGCCGGCAGAAGCGAACGGGCGGGTCGGCCCCCAAGCGCCCGGCGAAGGGCAGCAGCCGCGGGCGTGGGACATCGGCGAAAACGGTACGCGGCAAGCCAAGAACGGGCCGGAAGACGCGGTGAACGGCCGCCCCTGGTTGTGGAGAGGGTCGCGCTCCATTAGCATCCCGCATGCGCGCCGGCCCGCACACGGGCGGCGAGCGCCACGGCTGTACAGGATGCTGCGACCCATTGATTCGACAAGGCGTTCGATCACCCTGCTGGCGCTGGCGGCCTTGGGCGCGGCCGGCTGGTCGGGCGCGCTGGGCCAGACACCGGATCAGCCGGGAGCACAGCCGCCCGCTCAGCCCGCCACGCCGGTCGCCGTCGCACCGCTGGACATCAGCGGTCATGACTTCGCGGGTTTGCGGATCGCCACCTCGGTTCAATCAACGGACCTCGCGCTCTCGGCCTCGCGTGCCTGGATGTGGACCGAGGACGTCCCCGCGTCGCGCCGGCTACCTGCCGGATCGCCCGGCGCGCCCACGCAGCGCCTGCTGCTGCGCGGCGATGCACGCGTGGATGTCGGGCTCTATCGGTTCACCGCATCGCAGGCGGTAGTGTGGATCCAGCGTCTGGGCGATTCGCCCACCGACCCGCAGAAGGGCCTATACCAGATCGCGATCTACTTCGACAGGGTGAGCGACCCGGGCGCGCAGGCCGGGATCTCGCAGGCGGGCGACCGGCTCCTGGTGACGGGGATTCTCGACGGTGAGATCCGGGTGAACAAAGACGCCGCGACGCTCTCACGCCCGGTCGATCCGTTCCTGCGCGAATCAGAGTCGAGGATGGCGCGGCTGCTGAGGCAGATCACCGGCCAACCGCCCCTGCCGCCGGGGCCTCGGACGGCGGAACCCGGCGTGGATATCCAGCCGGAGCCGGCTGAACCGCGCCTGCCTGCGCCGCCGGCCGGTCCGCCGACCGCCCCCATCCGGCCCGGCGTGTCGCGCCCGTTTGAACGCGACTCACCGCTGGCGGAGCGCGAGATCCCTCCGCTGCCCGCCGCGGCCGAACTCCCGCCGGCCGAACGCCTGCCGCCGATCTTCGCCGAGCGCGGGATCCTCACCATCGCGGCCCCGTCCCCGACGGGCGAGGAAGGGATCAAGACGGTCCCGGAGGGAGAGGAGCACGCGGCGGTCTTCGGGAGCGGGATCATCGTGCAATACTCTGAAACGCCGTCCGGACGCGTCCTGGAGATCACCGCCGAGCGCGCGGTGGTCTTCTACGAGCCCGGGAGCGGGGCCGAAGGCGGGGAGTTCCGGGGTGAGGCGGCGAAGATCCGCGGGATCTACCTGGAGGGGAACGTCGTGGCGACCGACGGCGAGTACACGCTGCGCGGGTCGCGCGTGTACTACGACCTCAGGAACAACCGCGCCACGATGATCGACGCGATCTTCTGGACCTACGACGAGCAGCGGCGTCTGCCGCTGTACGTCCGCGCGAAGGCGATCCACCAGCTGGCCAGGAAACAATGGAGCGCCACGGACGCGACCGTCGCGACCACCTCGTTCTTCGAGCCGCACCTGTCGCTGGGCGCCATGAGCATCACGATCACGCAGACCCAGTCCGCCGGCGGCCCGTGGCGCACGCTCATGGATGCCCGCAACATCACGCTGCGCGCCGGGGGCGTGCCGTTCTTCTACGTGCCCCGCGTCGAGGGGGACGTCAACAACCTTCCGCTCCGCGGCGTCGCGGTGGAGAACTCCAGCCGCTCCGGCGTGGCCCTGAAGACCACGTGGGACATGTTCACATTGCTGGGGCTGGAGCACCCCAAGGGATTCGACGCCGAGCTGCTCGTGGACGGTTACTTCGACCGGGGTCTGGCCCTGGGCGCGGCGCTGGACTGGGAGAACCCCACGTCCAAGGGCAACCTCTTCGGCTACACCATCATCAACGACAACGGGACCGACGTGCTCAGCTCGGGCGCTCGCCAGCCGATCGACGGGGAGACGCGCGGGATGATCGTGGGCGAGCACCGCTGGTCCCTCGACGACCACTGGACCGCCTTCCTGGAGACGTCGTGGGTCTCCGACGAAACGTTCGTCGACTCGTTCTTCAGGCGGTTCGCGCAGTCGCGCCGCGAGTTCACGAATGCGACGTACCTGCGGAGCATCAGCGACAACACCGAGTTCAGCCTGCTGGCCAAGGGGGAGGTCAACGACTTCACTCCCAACCAGTACCTGCAGCAGAGCCCGGGGTACAACACCGACAAGCTGCCCGAGGCCTACTACGCCCGCCTGAACGACGACCTGCTCGCCGGGGCGGCGCCGGGCCTGCTCTCGTACTCCTCGGAGTACCGGCTCAGCCGCCTGACCCTGAACTTTACCGAGCCGACCGCGGCCGAGCTGGGTTTCGACACGATCGACCGCGCCCGCGAGGCGTTCGGCCTGCTGCCGGGCGAGTCGCTGGGGGACCGCCTGCGGGCCGCCGGGCTGAGCGAATCCGCCGTGCTCCGCGCCGACACGCGCCAGGAGCTCTCCGTCCCGCTCAAGGCCGGCCCCGTCACGCTCACCCCCTTCGTCGTCGGCCGGGCCACCGCCTACGACCGCAACTTCAGCGAGTTCTCGCCGGACTCCACCGAGCAGGTCCGCCTCTGGGGCGCGGCCGGCGCCCGCTTCGCCACGACCCTCCAGCGCATCAACGACGAGATCGACTCCCGCTTCTTCGACCTGCACCGCGTCCGCCACATCATCGAGCCCTCCGTCACCGTCTGGACCAGCGGCACCAACCTCGAGCAGACCGACCTGCCCGTCTACGACGACAGCGTCGAGTCGATCGCCTCCGGCTCGGCCGTGCGGGCCGGCGTTACGCACACTTGGCAGACCCAGCGCGGCGGCGCCGGGCGCTGGCATTCGGTGGACGTTCTCCGCGTCTCCACCGACTTCGTGTTCTCCACGAGCGACGCCGACCGCGAGTCGCCCATCGGGCATTTCTTCGACTGGCGGCCCGAATATTCGCTGCTGGGCGACTACGGCATGCTCGACGCCGCGTGGCAGGTCTCCGACGCCATGGCCCTGTCGTTCAACACGATCTACGACTTCGAGACGCACCAGCCGGCCCGCACGGGCACGGGGATCGTCGTCCAGCACAGCGAGGACTTCAGCACCTCCGCCGAGGCCCGCTACATCAATGCCCGGGACATCACGCTGGTCGACCTTTCGGCGGTGTACCGCCTGACCAGAAAATACCAGGTTTCGGCCTCGGTCACCTTCGACACCGATCTGGGAGAGATACAGTCCGTGAGCGGGACCGTCCGTCGCCGCTTCCCGCAGACGACGCTGGGCCTCAGCGTGCGCTACAACAACATCAGCGGCGACACCAGCATCGGCGTCGTGTTCGAGCCCGCCGGCGTCTACGCGGCCCGTGACGAGCTCCGCAAGCGGCTCGGGCGCGAATCCAGGGGCTTTTCGCTCGGGGAGTAACCACTTGTCGATCACGCGTCCACTCGGGTTCCGCGCCGCGGCCACGACCGCCGGCCTGAAGAAGTCCGGGAAGTCCGACCTGGCCCTCATCGTCTGCGACGATGCCGAGCCGACGGTCGCCGGGCGCAAGGGGCACGTCATCGAACCCCGGCGCAGCGCCGCCGCGATCTTCACGCGAAACGTCGTGGTCGGCGCCCCGGTGCAGATCGGGCGAGCTTGGCGGCAGGCGATGATCCGCTCGCTTCGCGAGGGCGCGAGCGGCCAATCCACCAGGCCGATCCGGGCCGTGCTGGTGAACGCCGGGGCGGCCAACGCCGCTACCGGCGAGGAGGGCGTGCAGGACGCGCACGCGTGCATGGCCGCCGTGGCCCGGGAGCTCAAGTGCGAGCGCGACGAGGTGCTCCCCAGCTCCACCGGCGTCATCGGCCAGCGGATCCCCGTCGACAGGATCACCGTCGCGATCCCCGGCCTGGTCGGCGCGCTCGCACGCGGCGACGAGGCCGACGCCGGCGCGGCCCAGGCGATCATGACCACCGATCTGGTCCCCAAGCAGGCGCACCGCGAGATCGAGATCCGGGGGCACCAGGTCCACATCGGCGCCATCGGGAAGGGCTCGGGGATGATCGCCCCGCGCCTGGATTCCAGCGGCCTGCCGTCCCCGGCGCAGGCCACCCTGCTGGCGTTCATCACGACCGATGCCTGCGTCGGCGGCGCGGCGCTGCAGCACGCGCTCGAGACCGCCGCGCACGAGTCGTTCGAACGAATCAGCGTCGACGCCCACCCCTCGTGCAGCGACACCATCGTCGCCATGGCCAGCGGGGCCACCCCCATCAAGACCATCCACGAGGGCTCCCCGGAGTTCCACGGCTTCCTCGCCGCGCTGCAGGCCGTCTTCCAGGACCTGGCCGAGCAGGTCATCCGCGACGGCGAGGGGGCGACGCGGGTCTTCCGCGTCGAGGTCCGCGGCACGCGGACTGCCGTTGAAGCCGAACGGCTGGCCCGGGCCGTCGTCGATTCCCCGCTGGTCAAGTGCGCCGTGCACGGGCAGGACCCCAACTGGGGCCGGATCATCACCGCGGCGGGGAACGCGGGCGTGCCGTTCGACCCGATGGAGGCTTCGCTCACGATCGGCGGGGTGGAGGTCTATCGGGACGGACGTCCAACGGGCGTGGATCGCGCCGACCCCCAGCTCCGCGGCGCTATGAGCGCCCCGCGGGTGGAGATGGAGCTTGTCGTGGGCGCCGGCGATGGGCGGGCGTGGATGCTGGGGTGCGATCTGTCGCGCGACTATGTGCGGATCAACGCCGATTACACGACCTGATACCCCGCGGCGTGCCCCGGCGTGCCGGTACGATCAAACCCCATGCCCGCCGAACGAGTCCGCATCACCGACGTCTCGCCCCGCGACGGGCTCCAGAACGAGCCGGGCGTGATCTCGACGGCGGACAAGGTGCGGCTGGTCGAGCTGCTCTCCAGGACGGGCGTGGATGAGGTGGAGGTTTCGAGCTTCGTGAGCCCGAAATGGGTGCCGCAGCTGGCAGACGGGGCGGAGGTGCTGGCGCAGCTGAGCCGCACGGCCCCGGTCTCCCCCGCTGCGAGCGGGCGCGCTGCGGTCACTCTCTCCGTGCTCGTGCCCAATGAGAAGGGCATGCTCGGCGTAATGGAGGTCAATCGCGCCGCCGGCTTCGACCTGATCGGGAAGGTGGCGGTCTTCACGGCCGCCTCGGAGACGTTCTCCCTCCGCAATACCAACGCCACCATCGCCCAGACGCTCGACCGCTTCAAGCCAATTATCGCGCTGGCCCGAGAGCACAGGCTCCCCGTCCGCGGCTACGTTTCCTGCATCGTTGCCTGCCCCTTCGAAGGCCCCATCGACCCCGCAAACGTCGGCGCGGTCGCGCGCGACCTCATCGGACTGGGCGTGGACGAGATCGACCTGGGAGACACCATCGGTGCCGGCACGCCGCGAACCATCGCCGCGGCGGTCCGGCGCGTCATCGAGGACACGGGGGGCCTCCGCGCGGGCCGCCTCGGCGAGCGGCTGCTCACGCTGCACCTGCACGACACGTTCGGGCGTGCCGCCGAGTGCGTGAAGACCGCGCTCGAGATGGGCGTTCGATCGTTCGACGGATCGGTCGCCGGACTGGGCGGATGCCCCTATGCCTCCACTCCGAGCAAGCGAGCTCCGGGCAACATCTCTACCGAGACGCTCGTCCGCACGATCGACGGCGAAGGCTACCGCACCGGCGTGGTGATGGACCGCCTCTCCGAAGCCGCGGCGTTCGCCCGTCGGATCGTCTCCGTCGCCCCACCCACCTCCCCCGCCTCCACCCTCGGCGAGCAGGAGGCCGGGGCATGATCCGCACCGCCCTCGACGCGCCCGCCGGCGTCCTTACCATCGCACTGTCCCGCCCCGACAAGCGCAACGCCCTCACCCCCGAGATGCTCGCGGCAATCGCCGCGGCGGCCGCTTCTCCGGACCCGACGGCCCGCGCCATACTCCTCCGCGGTGAAGGGAGCGTCTTCTGCTCGGGCTTCGATCTCACGCTCTGCAAGGACAACCCCGGCGCCCTGGCCGACCTGCTGCGCGAGCTGTCGGGCGCGGTCACGGCGCTCCGGCGCTCGCCGCTGCCGGTGGTCGTTGCCGCGCACGGGGCGGCGATCGCCGGCGGGTGCGCCCTGCTCGGCGGGGCCGACTTCGTCATCACCGACGTCGCGGCGAAGCTCGGCTATCCGGTGGTGCGGCTGGGCATCAGCCCGGCGGTGACGGCCCCGTTCCTCCGGCAGTCGCTGGGAGACGGGCCGACTCGCGAGCGGCTGTTCGATCCGACGCTGATCGACGGGCGCGCGGCCGCGCGCTGCGGGATCGCCTCCGAGTGCCTGGACCGGCCCGAGCAGGTGCTCCCGCGAGCCCAGTCACTGGCGCGTGAGCTGGCCGCGAGGCCGCCGGTGGCGCTCCAGGCGACGAAGCAGTGGTTGAACGAGCTCGACGGCTCGCTGGATGACCGCGTCATCGCCCTCGCCTTGCAGACCTCGCTGGGCCTTGTCGGCTCGCGCGAGCAGACCGCGCGCCTCGCCAAGCTGTGGAGCAAGTAGACTTCCTCGACTTGATCTCACCATGCCCGAACTCGCCCTTCTCCATCTCGACGGCCCGATCGCGACGATGACGCTCAACCGGCCGGACGCGCGCAACGCCCTGTCGCTGGACCTCATGCACGCGCTGCACGCCCGCTTCACCGAGCTCTCGGCGCGCGCCGAGGTCGTCGCCGTCATCCTCACCGGCGCGGGGAAATCGTTCTGCGCCGGCATGGACCTCAAGCAGGTGCTCGCCGACCCCGACGCCCCCGGGCGCCTGCTCGGCTCCCTCGCCGAGTTCACCCTGAATCTGCGGGCGTTCCCCGGAATCGTCATCGCCTCGGTCAATGGCGCCGCCATCGGCGGCGGGTGCGGGCTGGCGACGGTCTGCGACTTCGCGATCACGCACGCCGATTCCAAGATGGGCTTCCCCGAGGTGGACTTGGGAGTCTGCCCCGCCGTCGTCGCCCCCTGGCTCGTCCGACGGATCGGCGCGGGGAAGGCCCGGCGGGTGCTGCTGGGCGGCGGCACGATGTCCGGGCGTGAGGCGCATGCGCTGGGCATCGTCACCGACCTGGTGGAAACACGCGAGCAGCTCGACGCCGGCGCCAAGGCCCTGGCCGACCACATCGCCGCGGGCGGGCCCGAGGCTCTCCGGGCAACCAAGCGCCTTCTCAACGAGCTGGACGGGTCGCTCGATGCCGACCTTGGCCGGCGTAGCGCCCAGCTCTCGGCCGACGTGCTGCGCAATCCGAAATCGATCGAGGCCCTTCGCGCGCGCCTCGGTCCCTGAACGAACGCCCGCCCTATTCACTCCCCGCGGCGGGCAGCGGGCCCGCCGCGACGAGGCGTTTCCGGCGCGAATCCACCGTCAGGTTCAGCCCTTCCAGCGAGCGGGCCCCGAGCAGCGCCAGGTCTCCTGGCTCAGCGAAGACCACCTCGTCCACCGTGAATGTTCCCGCGACGCGCACGACGGCGAAGCCCACGCTCCGCGTGACCAGACTCCCGTTGGCCATGACGAACTCGAGGTCCTTCTTCTCACGCTTGACCCCGATCCGCTCGAGCATCGGCGCGGGAATCCACGTGTATTCGCTCCCGGTGTCCACCAGGAGCTTGGGCACGACTACCCCTCTCCGACGCTCCGCCACGTGCTCAATGCGACACTCGGTGTGGAACGTCCCCACGGTCGGCTTCCTTAGTGATGTGGTCCGCTTCGCAGCCATGATGATCATTCTATTGCGCGGCCTCAGCCTGCGTGCCTCGCAACCTCCTTCGCCACCTCCAGCGTCGAGTTCTTCATCCCCACGTCGTACGTACCGACCTTCCGCTCGCGGATCACCCTCGCCACCGCGCTCTCCAGCCGCTGGCCCATCGCAGTCTCCCCCAGCCAGTCGAACATCAGCTTCACCGACAAGAGCGTCGCGATCGGGTTCACCTTGTACTGCCCCGCGTACTTCGGCGCCGAGCCGTGCGTGGGCTCGAAGACTGCGTATTTGTCCCCCAGGTTCCCCGCCGCGGCGAACCCCAGCCCGCCGATCAGCCCGGCGCACAGGTCGCTGACGATGTCCCCGAACATGTTCTCGGCGACGATCACGTCATAGTCCTGCGGGTTCTTGAACATCCACATGCAGATGGCGTCGATGTTCGCCTCGTCGCTCTTGATCTCCGGGTACCTCTTCGCCACCTCGCGGAAGACTCGCGTCATCAGCCCGCCCGTCTCGCGCAGCACGTTGGGCTTCTCCACCAGCGTCACGCGCTTGCGATTGTGCTTGCGGGCGTAGTCGAACGCCTGCGTGCAGATGCTCGTGCACCCCTGCTTGCTCATGATCCGGGTGGAAAGGGCCACGTTCTCCAGGCCCTTCTCCTTCCACGGCTTCATCTTGGGGTTGGCGCACAGCGCCGTGTAGACGCTCTCGGGGAGCGGAAAGAACTCGACGCCGCCGTACATCCCCTCGGTGTTCTCGCGAAAGACCACCTGGTCGACCAGGACCTCCTTGGCCGCCGGCCCGGTGGCGACCTCGGTGCCGCGGTAGTTCAGCGGGTTCCCGGGGTAGCTCTTGCACGGCCGGAGATTGGTGTGCAGGTTGAACATCTGCCGCAGCTTCACGATCGGCGAGAAGTACACCAGGCCCTTGTTCTTCAGCTCGGGGGCCAACTCCACCTTGGCCTCGTCGCTGGGTTTGCTGGTGATCGCCCCGAAGAGCGCGCAGGTGCTGTTCTGCAGGATCCTGATCGTCCTGTCGGGCAGCGGGTTCCCCTCCTTGCACCAGAACTCCCACCCGATGTCCGCCGGCACGTACTCGGCGTCGAACTTCATCGCGTCCAGCACGATCTTCGCGCCGTCCATCACATCCACACCGATCCCGTCCCCGGGCATCCACGCAATCCTGTACTTCGCCACGCTGGTCTCCAGGCTGTGCTCGTCCGGTTCTCCGCGGCCGGATTCCGGGCAGTCTATCAGCCCCGGCCCGGCCCGTGCCGCGACGGACGGCCCGGCGACCGGTACAGTTCGACCGGCATGAATCACCCGGTCAGGCATTCCGTGGCAGCCGTCGTCGCATGCACTTCGCTCGACGTGTGCACGCGCGCCGGCTGTCCCGGCTGGTATGCTGCGGTGCCGGGGGTCCTCGCCGCGGAAGACCGGTAAGGAGGAGCTAGATGGCCAAGTCGACCAAGAAGAAGGCGAAGAAGAAGACCGCCCGAAAACCAGCGGCAAAGACCCGCACGGCCAAAGGCTCAACGAGGAAGGCGAGCGCTCGCAAGCCCGCGCCGAAGGCGGCCATGCGCGCGCGCGCCGACCTGGGTGCATCCGCCGACGGGTACTTCCAGAAGCTCGCACCCGGGCTGAAGGAGGCCGCGATGCAGCTCCGCTCGATCGTTCGCGCGGCCGCGCCGGAGGCAAAGGAATCGATCAAATGGGGCATGCCGGTGTACGAGCACCACGGCATGTTGTGCTACATCCGCGCCTGGCCGGCGTACGTCACGCTGGGGTTCTACGACCAGGGGATCGACCTGACCGACCCGACCGGCTCGCTCGCGGGCACGGGCGACAACATGCGCCACGTCAAGGTGCGCTCGGCGGCCGACATCCAGCCGGACCTCTTCGCGGGCTGGATCAAGCAGGCCGCCGCGATCAACGCCGGCGATGCGAGCGGCGGGTGCTGCTGCGGGTGTTGACCTTGATCATCGCCCTGAGAAGGTAGCTGGAGGGCTGCCCGTTTAGACCCGCAGCGCTGCCAGCGCGGCGATCACGACCAGCAGCCCCATGGCGCCGAGCGCCGCCACACCGCAGTAGATGAGCCGCCGATCGGGTGAGCGCCGCCCCAGAACTCTTCCGCGCGCCCAGTCGTGGCCGCACTCGGGGCAGCGTGCACGGCCAGCAGCACCGTGGCTCGGATACCCGCATTTCGCGCAGAACTGGTCCGTGCCGCGCCGACGGCGGGAACCACCCCAAAGCAGGGCGCCGCCCGCCCCGCCCAGAAACGGAGACAGCCCCATCGCGGCTGGCAGCGGACCAAAGAGCACCCCCATGATGGCCAAACCGCCCAACACAACGATGACCACGCCTACGAAGAAAACCCGTAGCCAGCGCGGCGGGGATCGCCTCGGTTTCTCGCGAGCGGCCAAGCGCGCGAGCACCGGAAGGACGATGCGAATGAACGCCACAACGAGAGCGATTGCCACGATCGCCTCACCGGCCGAGGGCAGAAGCCCGAGCAGGAGTTGCACGCCGGTGCCGGACCCTGCGCCCCTCGGTTCAAGGCACCAGAGAACGACCGCCAGAGTCGCGGCGAACGCGAGGCCTTTGCCGACAGAGAAGCTCGACCACGTTGTGGATGTCTCGCTCCCGCTCCAGTTCAATGATCGCAGGATCGCTCGGTCCCGCCGCATCGGAATCGCCGTCAACATCGGTCGGCATGTTGCCGCCGTAATATTCACCTGGCCCGAGCCACCGGCTTGTACGCCCACTCCTCCGCCGCCTCCTTCCCGTCCTGCTTCCCCTCGATCCTCGCGTGCAGGCTCCCGGCGTCCAGCCAGTAGCTGATCTTTGTCGGGAAGTCGTGCTGGGGGTTCTCGAACACCGCCCGTCCCCGCGACGACTCGATGAGCCTGAAGGGCGTCGCCGGACTGCGCCCGCCGGGGCTGGCGAGGTACACAATCCCCTCCGGTCGCGCCTCGATGCGCAGGTACTCGAAGAACGCTGTCTTCTCGCTCCCACCGGCGATGGCGATCGTCCGAGACACGCCCAGCATCATGCCGCCCGCAGCGCCCGTCCACTGCTCTTCGATGCGCCCGTCCGGCGTCACCATCTCCCACGAGCCGCCCATGAACCAGACGGGCTCGAGCCGCTGATCTCCCGGGGCGCTCTCCTGCCGAGCGCCCGGCGACGTCGCGCAACCTGGCATCAGGCCGGCCGCGACGCCGCACACCAGGAACACGACAACACCGGCGACCTTCACCACCAGGGCCCTCCGCTCACCCCCGCGAGAGCGTGCGTTTGACGACCTCTTCCGCCCCGCCCGCCACCACCAGTTCCTGCGCCACCGGCGACAGCGCCGGGAACGCAAACTCTCGACCTTCGAACCTCACCACCGACCGTCGGTAATCGATCTCAACCTCGCCGCAGACCTTCGTCTTCTCCACCTCGCCCCTCTGCCCCTCCGCCCCCTTGCCCCTCCGCAGGTGCTCCACCAGCCCCGGGCACTCGAAGACGACGAACCCGTTGTTGAACGCGTTGCGCTTGTACGTCTCGCTGAAGCTCGCCGCGATCACGCACGAGACGCCGAAGTGCTTGAGCGCCGTGGCCGCCTGCTCGCGGCTGGAGCCCGTCCCGAAGTTGTACCCCGACACGATCACGTCCCCGGCCTTGGCTCGCCCCACCAGCGCCGGGTCGTAGTTCTCGAAGATCACCGCGGCCATCTCCCGCGCCGTCATGTTGTCGTTGTAGGTGTGCTTGCCCGCGTAGATGCCGTCGGTGTTCATGTTGTCCTTGTCCATGAACAGCAGCCGGCCGCGGACGGTCTCGGGGAAGCCGTCGATGACGGCGACGCCGCCGGACGCCGGGCACCGAGCCCCCGCAGGAGCGCGGCGGATCCGCGTCTTCGCGACGGACCTCTCGAACCGCG
Organism: Phycisphaerae bacterium; assembly: GCA_041485385.1. Classification (GTDB taxonomy): domain Bacteria; phylum Planctomycetota; class Phycisphaerae; order Phycisphaerales; family UBA1924; genus JBGPJM01. Next base: position 18,719 of record JBGPJM010000074.1, read on the forward strand.
TCGGCGCACAGATGTAGCCCGCGACGGCGCTGGCCGCGACCACCGCCGGCGAGCCCAGGTACACCAGCCCCTTGCGGTCGCCCATCCGCCCCTCGAAGTTGCGGTTGGTGGAGCTGATCCCGATCTCCCCCGCCTTGATCGTTCCGGCCCCCAGCCCGATGCACGTCCCGCACCCCGGCGGCAGCGGGATCGCCCCCGCCCCCAGCAGCGTCTGCCAGTACCCCGCCTTCTCCGACTTGTCCTGCACCTCGGCGCTCGCCGCGGCGAGGTAGAACTCGACGCCCGCTGCGACCCTGTTCCCGTTCACCACCCGGGCCGCCTCGGCGATGTCCTCCAGCCGCGCATTCACGCACGACATCAGCCAGGCCTTGTTGATCTTCACCCTCCTCGATTCGATCTCCGGGAGCGAGACCATGGTCTTCACGTCGTTGGGCCCCGAAACATGCGGGATCACCGTCGAGAGGTCCAGTTCCAGTTCGATCGCGTACACCGCGTCCGCGTCCGGTTCGAACCCGCGACGCTCGGCCCACCACAGGTCGATATCCGCCCGCGTGTAGACGCCAAGCGACCGGGGACCTCGCGTCCCGGGCCGGTTCCCGGCGGCGAAGTAGTCGGCGCGTGAGTACAGGAAATCCCGGAGGATCTCGTCGAACGGGAACACGCCGGCCATGGCCCCCCATTCCGTCGTCATGTTCGCGATCGACATCCGCTGGTCCATCGA
>JBGPJM010000075.1:0-19371 GCA_041485385.1 Phycisphaerae bacterium
CGCGCCCCCGCGGGCCTCGGGCATGTCGTAGTTCATCGCGTAGAACAGGCTCTTCTTGATCTCCCCGGCGTACTCGGTGCCCAGGATGACCACCGTCTTGCGCGCCAGCGACTGCGCGATGATCACCGGCGACTTCACGCCGAGCTTGGCCTGCTCGTCCGAGGTGAGGCGGCGCTTGCCGGCGTTGATGACGGTCCAATCGTGCTTCCACGGGGGACCTCCGCCGGCCGCGCCGGAGCCCTGCGGGATGAACAGCGTGCGTGCAAAGAGGCAGTGCCACGCCTGCTCGGTGACAACCTTGACCCCGAGGCGGTACGCGGAATCGGCGCCGACGAACCCGTCGAAAACGAACAGGTCGGGGCGGGCGCCCAGGTACTCGCTCGCAAGCCTGAGCACCAGCTCAAAGTTCGCCGCCGTGAACCTTTGGTTGACATTCCCCCACCAGATCTTCGCCGTCGAGCCGGCCTCGTCTTCGAGGTACTTGTCCTTGGGGGAGCGTCCCGTGCGATCGCCGGTCTTGCAGACCAGGGCGCCGTTGGAGGCGAGCATCCCTTCGCCGCGCGCGAGCGCCAGCTCAACCAGTCGGGCCGGTGAGAGGTTGACGTGAGTTCTGGCGGGGGAGAGGTTGAGTCCGGCGAGGCTGGCGTGCGACATGTGGGTTGAACTCCGGGCCGCCCCGAGCAGGCGGTGACCCTCCCGTCCCATGACCTTCTCATTCGGCCCCCATTCCACCGCCCGTCGTGGGCCACCACGATAGGCCCGACGGGCCGAATCGTCCCATCCACGCGGCGTTCGGATTGACCCCCATCGCCGCCTCCGTACCATTGTGCCGAACAGCCGCGGGCTCGCGCGCACGCGCCGGTCCGTGGCCGCATGGCGATCGTAGCTCAGTTGGTTAGAGCACGAGATTGTGATTCTCGGGGTCGCGGGTTCGAGTCCCGTCGGTCGCCCTTGTTGCCCCGTCAGGTCAGCGCAGATGGTCGGTCTCCGCCGTCTCCGGCGTCTCCGGCCGGTGCCTCCCCGTCGGGCCCCAGCACCACCGGGATCTCGACCCACACCGTCGTCCCTTCGCCCCACACCGAATGCAGCCCCACGCGCCCGCCCAGCGCCCTGGCGGCGTGCTTGACGATCGCCAGCCCCAGCCCCGTCCCACGCCGTCCGACCACCCCGGTCCGCGCCGGGTCAACCTGGTAATACCTCTCGAAGACGCGGTCCTGCTGGTTCAGCGGGATACCGATCCCCTTGTCGGCCACCTCGAATCGCGCTACGCCGCGCGACCTGCCGACGGCTTCCTCCACCAGCGTCCCCGTCACCCTGATCGTCGTTCCCTCGTAGGCGTACTTGGTCGCGTTCTCCACCAGGTTCCGCAGGATCACCGTCACCAGTTGCGCATCCGTCCGCAGGCCGGCCAGGTGCTCGTCGAGGCGGAACTCCAGCCCCAGCGACCGGGCGCGGCAATCCTCCTCGAACAGCTCCCGGAGCATCCGGGCCAGCGCCGCGACGTCCACGGGCGCGATGTTCATCGGCACGTCCGGCGTCTCCAGACGCGACAGGTCCAGCAGGTCGCGGAGCATCTCCTCCAGCCTCGCGGCGTGCTCGTTGATCATCCTCACCAGCCGGCCGGCCATCTCCGGGTCCTCGAGCCCGCCCGATTCCAGCGTCTCGGCCGCGCCGCGGATCGCCGCCACCGGCGTCCGCAGCTCGTGCGACGCGTTGGCGACAAAGTCGGTCTTCACTTGCACCGCCTGGTCCAGCTCGGTGACGTCACGCAGCACCATCACCGCCCCGAAAACTCCGGCTCCCCACGCGGCCGGCACCGGCGAGGCGGAGACCTGGAACGTCCGCACCCCCAGGCTCGTCGTCACCCGCACTCGCCCGCGCCGGGTTTGGCCGGACTTGGCCGCCGCGTGCATCGCAAGCAGCTCCGCCTGGGTGAACAGCTCCGACACGGTGCGACCGATCAGCCCCCGCCCCGCGCGGATCGCCGCGGGGCCCTCCGCGCGGGGCCCGGCCTCCCCGCCGAACATTGCCTCGGCCGAGCGGTTGCACAGCAGCACCGCGTCGGCGCTGTCGGTCGCCAGCACCGGCTCGTCCATCCCGTCGATCAGCGCCTCCAGATTGCGGCTCTTCCTGGCGACTTCCTTGAGCTGCTCCTCGATCCGCCGTCGCAGATCGTCGAGCGCCCGGCGCAGACCCGCGAGCTCGTCGCTCCCCTTTCCCCCATCCCCCCGGCTGCCCTGGGCGACCCGAACGCCCGTCGCCGGGGTGTTGCCGCGCGCCAGCTCGCGCGCGGTCCGCTCCAATCTGGTCAGGTTCCGTCCCAGCCGCCACGCGCCCCAAGCGAGGGACGCGCTGACCGCCGCCGCCGTACCCGCCGCCGCCCACCCGGTGGCGGCGCTCCCCCAACCCGCCCTTTTGGTCGCAACCGCCACTCCTGCAACCGCCCACGCCCCGGCGCTCGTCCACGCGGCCCTGCGCCACCAGCCTCCCGGTCCGGCCACCACGGTGCTCCGTTCACGCCCCCCTACCGGCGTCCTCCCTGGCTCGGGCCGGCTGTGCATCCGAAGGATCGACCAGACTATACCCGACCCCCCGCGCCGTCCGGATCATGTCGCCGTGCCCGCCCAGTTTCTTCCGGATCGCCGCGATATGCACGTCGATCGTCCGGGCGGTCACCATCACCCCCGGCCCCATCGCGGTGTACATCATGTCGTCGCGGCTGAGCACCTTCCCGCCCGCACGCATCAGGGCCACGAGGAGCCGGAACTCCGTCAGCGTCAGCCGCATCGGCTCTCCCCCGACGGACGCCTCGTGAGACCCCAGGTCGGCCAGAACGAGCCCGACCTCCAGCACCTGGGATTCGCCCCCGCCGGCAGCCCGTCTCAGCAGCGCCTCCACCCTTGCCAGGAGCACCTTCATCGAGAAGGGCTTGGTTACATAGTCGTCGGCCCCCGCTTTGAGGCCCATGACCTGGTCCGCCTCCTCCGACCTAGCCGTCAGCATCAGGATGGGGACCGAGGCCGTCCTCGGATTGATCCTCAACTGACGGGCGACCTCAAGGCCGGGGACCCTGGGAATCATCAAGTCCAAGACGACCAGGTCCGGCGGCGTCCGGGTGATCATTTCAACCGCCGCCTGCCCGTCACGCGCCGCTCGAACCTGGTACCCCGCGTGATTGAGGTTGTACACAACCAACTCCGCCAAGTCGGCCTCGTCCTCGACGACGACGATGTGCTTCTGCTCGCTCATTCGTCCCGATGCGTGTTGCTTGACGCCCAGTGCCGGCCTCTCATGTGCCACGAACTGGCTGAGGATACCGCCCGTGGGTGAGCAAGTGTGCCCAGTTTGTTAAGGTTGTGCAAGGATTCTACTCTATCTAGGCCCATCATTTATGCCCTGAACAAGGGATAATTCGACCGCTCGAATGGGCAATTTTCAGGAATCTTCGCCGGTTTACTGGAGTATGGCCGAAAATTCGCTCCAAGTGAGTTTGCGTTTGCTAATGACGACCGGTATTATCCGCCCGCATTATTGAGCGAACTGATTCCAGTCCGTGCCTGTGAGATTCAAACCGGCTGAACTTCCGTAGGAAGGTGGCCCTACGCCTCCCGCGGGAGAGGTACAACAAATGACACTGTCCGGGAGCGCGGCCTTGGAGGCGTGCTTGAGACGTCCGGACGGGGTGGACAAGTGGGACGCCGAGAGACGGAGCGTTCCCGGAGACACGTTTTCCGCGTCTCGCTTTGAAAGAAGAAGGAGTCCTCAAATGAGTCAGACCAAGAGTTTCCTTATGCTCGCGGGTGCTGCGCTCAGCCTGGGCGGTGTCAACGCTGCGCTGGCTCAGCAGAGCAACCCCGACGAGGTCCGCGCGCTCGTCGCCGAGATGCTGTCCGACGCGCAGACCCGCACCAGCCTGCTCGCCGCCGGCGGCGCCGGTCACGACGGCCAGTTCTACCTGGCCAACGCCGACGGCAGCTTCCGCCTGAATGTCGGCGGGCAGATCCAGTTCCGTTACATCGCCGATTTCCGTGACGCCGCCGGCGGGAACGATGACTTCGATGGCGGCTTCGTGACCCGCCGAACGAAGCTCCAGTTCGATGGCAACATCGTCAACGCCGACTGGACCTACAAGGTCGTCGGCGCCTTCGACCGCGACGGCGGCAGCTTCGGCCTCGAGGACGCCTGGGTCGCCTACAGCTTCGGCAATGGCTGGAAGGCCCAGTGGGGCCAGTTCAAGCTCCCGTTCCTCCGCGAGGAGCTCGTGAGCTCCCGTCGCCAGCTCGCCGTTGATCGCTCGGTGGCCAACGAGATCTTCAACCAGGACTATTCGCAGGGCGTCCAGCTCTCGTACGACGATCTGGACTGGCGCTTCGCCGCGGCATTCTCCGACGGCTTCGCCTCCCGCAACACCGACTTCCCGACGTCCACCGCCGGCCCCGCCACGGGCCTGGGGAGCTTCACCTCCGAGGCCGACTACGCCTTCACCGGTCGCTTCGAGTTCAAGTTTCAGGGCGACTGGAAGCAAGCCGAGGACTTCACCTCCGAGCAGGGCGCCCCGTTCTTCGCCATGGTCGGCGCCGCCGCTCACTACCAGCAGGACGCCAACAGCGGCGCCGCCACCGATGTCGACAACAACTACCTCGGCTACACCGCCGACATCAGCCTCGAGGGCGACGGGTGGAACCTCTTCGGCGCGTTCATGGGGCGCCACCTTGACGGGCGCAACTCCCTCGCCGCACGTCCACCGTCCGACCTCTCCAGCGCGGATGACTTCGGCTGGGTTGTCCAGGGCGGCTTCCGCGTCGCCAAGGAGACCGAGCTGTTCGCCAGGTACGACGGCGTTAAGCTGGACAGCAACACCATCACCAGCGGCAAGGACACCTTCAACTTCCTCACTGTGGGCGTGAACCAGTACTACGCCGGGCACGCCGCCAAGGCCACGGTTGACCTAGTCTACTCTGTCGACGAGACCACCAACCTCGCGGCCGCGCCGGTGTTCGCCAACGGCGACTTCAACGGGCTCGGCCTGCAGGGCGACGACGACAAGGGCGAGGTGGCCGTCCGCCTCCAGTTCCAGCTCCTCTTCTGATCCCACGCCCGCCCTCCGGCGGACCACCTTCGATCATCTCCACTCAAGCCGGCCCCGAATGGGGCCGGCTGTCTTTTGTTCGCGCGGCAAGAGCAAACCGGCAGAATAGACCCCTGTCCTGGTGATCAGACCGGTGATCGTTGATCCAAGTAGACTCGCCGCTCGTTTGTGGTCTTCCTCATGACATGACACGCAGGAACAAGGAGAACGCCATGGCTCGCAACGTCATCAGCGCCGCAACCCTCTGCCTCCTGGCCGGTCCCGGCGCGCCCGCCCTCGCACAGCAGGCCTCCCCGGACGAAGTCCGAGCGATCGTCGCCGAGATGCTCGCGGGCGCCGAGTCTCGCTCCAGCCTGCTCGCCGCCGGCGGCGCCGGGCACGACGGCAAGTTCTACCTCGCCAACGCCGACGGCAGCTTCCGCCTGAATGTCGGGGGCCAGCTCCAGTTCCGTTACGACATGGACTTCCGCGACGCCAGCAACACCTCCGGGGCGGTGCCCGAGGACGACTTCGTCTCGGGCTTCCAGACCCGGCGCACCAAGCTGTCGTTCGACGGCAACATCATCAACTCCAACTGGACGTACCGCGTCATGGGGAACTTCAGCAAGTCCGACGGCACCCTCGGGCTCCAAGACGCGTACGTCCAGTACAACTTCGGCAACGGATGGAAGGCCACATGGGGCCAGTTCAAGATACCCTGGCTGCACGAGGAGCTCGTCGGCGACCGGTACCAGCTCGCCGCCGAGCGCTCGCATATCAACTTTCTGTTCTCCCAGGATTGGTCCCAGGGCGCCCAGGCTGGCTACGAGCAGGACGACTGGAACGTCAAGTTCGCCTTCTCCGACGGCCTCAGGAGCCTCAATACCGACTTCACCGCCCCCGAATCCACCGGCTTCGTGGTCGCCGGCGAGGCCGATTACGCGTTCACGGGGCGCTTCGAGTACAAGTTCAAGGGCGACTGGAAGCAGTTCGAGGACTTCACCTCGCCGCGCGGCAGCCCCTTTGCGGCGATGGTCGGCGGCGCCCTCCACCTCCAGCAGAGCCCCAACTCCGGCCTCGGGACCGACGTGGACCGCCGCACCTTCGGGTACACCATCGACGCCAGCGTCGAAGGGGACGGCTGGAATGCCTTCGGCGCGTTCATCGGGCGCAACGAGGAGTTCCGGTCCGGGGCGGGCAGCGCGACCTTCGACGACTTCGGCCTGGTGCTGCAGGGCGGCCTGCGCGTCCTGGCCGAGACCGAGGTGTTCGCCCGTTGGGAGGGCCTGTTCCCGGACAACGACTACGGCCTCAGCGAGGACGTCTACAGCTGGTTGACCTTCGGCGTGAACCAGTACTACGCGGGGCACGCCGCCAAGGCGACCGTCGACATGGTCATCGCCCTGACCCAGACCGGCGACCTGGCCACGATCGGGGCCATCCCGGAGACCGGCTCGGGCATCCTGGGGGACGACAGCTCGGGCGAGGTCACGCTCCGCGTCCAGTTCCAGCTGCTCTTCTGACCCGGTTTCCCGCTTCGCTTCGCCCCCATCAACAGCTCGCAGACCCCGGGCCCGGTCCATCGGGCCCGGCGTTTTTGCGCGCACCGAAAGAGGGAGCAAAGGGCGTCAGCCGCCGTCGAAGTTGCTCGCCTTCAGCACGGCGCCCTGCGCGCCGAGCCACTCCCCAAACCGCCCCACATCGAGGATCCGCGGCGGGCGGGCGCTCCTCTGGATGAACCCGTCGCGCACACCGAGCCCGCCCCAGGCATCGAGCACGTCGTACCGCACCCGGTAGGCGCCGTCGCGCCGCTCGCCGATCGTGATCGCCCGCTCCAGTCGCCCGGACCCGGCCCGGCGCGCCCGCACAACGATGTCCGTCGGCCCCCGCCGCGCCCGGCGTGTGTGCGCGTTCTCGTGCCGGCGTACGCCCGGCACACCCGGCGCCGCGACGATCTCCTCGACCACCATCAGCCCGACCATCGCGTAGACCAGCCCGCCGGCGCCCTCTGGCGCGCCGACCGGCCGCAGCCCGGCGTAGAATACCAATAGGTCGCCCGCGTCCAGCCCCCGGATCTCCCGCCCGCGACGCGAGCCGACGTCGCCATACGTCATGGTTTCGAAGTCCGGGTCCAGGTGCATCGCCCGATGGGCCAGCCCGCGCGGCCAGGCCAGGTCCCCGTGCAAACTGATGCCGCGATCGCGCGCGAACCGCTCCAGCGCGGGCACCACCTCGCCGTAGCCACGTCGGCACCCGCGGTGGAATACCGTCCCGGGCTTCTCGGGGATCGGCACATACACAAACCTGCCCGTCCGCGCGTCCACCGGGGCGTTCCACCCGCCCGCCGTCGCATCGATCCCGATCCTGACCAGTATCGCCCGCACGCCCCACCTGCCTTCAACCCCCACCCCCTCGCCTCCACGCCCTCGCCTACATCCGCTCCAGCGGCTCGATCCCCAGCAGGCTCAACCCGTCCGAGAGCACCCGGTCCGTCAGCCCGCACAGGCGGAGTCTGGCCCACCGGGTCTCGTCATCAGGCGCCTGGATCACCGGGCATTGCTGGAAGAACGCGCTGAACGAGCCCGCGAGGTCGTACAGATACTGGCACAGCCTGTGCGGCTCCAGGGATTCCGCGACAGTGTCCACGACGCCGGGGTACCGCAGGATCGCCAGCGCCAGCGTTTTCTCCTCCGCCATGCCCAGCCGGAACGGGCCCGCGCCGCCTGATCGCGCTCGCCCGATCGCCTCCTCCCCCAGCCGCTCGGCCGCCTTGCGGAAGATGCTCTTGATCCGCACCAGCGCGTAGAGCAGGTAGGGCCCCGTGTTCCCTTCGAAGGACATCATCCGGTCGTAGCTGAACACGTAGTCCTTGGTCCGCTCGGTCGAGAGGTCCGCGTATTTGATGGCTGCGATGGCGACCCTCCCGGCGATCTCCGCCCGCTCGCGCTCCGGGAGCTCGGGGCTCTTCGCCGCCACCGCGGCCCCGGCCCGCGCGATCGCCTCGTCCAGCATGTCCGTCAGCTTCACGCTCTCGCCCGAGCGCGACTTATACGGCCGACCGTCCTCCCCCAGCATCGTGCCGAACGCCGCGTGCCGCAGCTCCGCCGTCTTCCCGGTCCGCGGGTTGCGCGCGTACCCCGCCTTGATCGCCGCCGCGAACACCTGCTGGAAGTGCAGCGACTGGCGCGCGTCCACCACGTAGATCACCCGGTCCGCGCTCAGCCTCTGCACGCGCCGGCGGATCGCGGCCAGGTCGGTCGTGGCGTAGATGAACCCGCCGTCGGATTTCCGCACCAGCAGGGGGTCAGCAAGCCCCTCGAGCTGCACGACCAGCGCCCCCTCGGATTCGGTGGCGATGCCGCGCTTCTCCAGGTCCGCCACCACCCCCGCCAGCTCGTGCCGATAGCTGGACTCGCCGGCCGAATGCTCCACCGTGACGTTGGCCTTGAGCCGGGCGCACACCGCTAGGCAGGCGTCGAGCGTGATCCTCGAGATCCGCTCCCACGCCGCCACCGTCGCCGGGTCGCCGGACTGCAACGCCACCAGGGTCCGCTTCGCCGCCTCCATCGCCTCCCTCGCCCCGCTCACCTGCGCCGCCATCTCGGCCAGCACCTTGGGCCCCATGTTCCACCGGCGGGCCGCCTCCAGGCCCGCCTCGTCGGCGTCACCCTCGGCCTGCGCGAGCTTGTACATCGCGTCAAGATCGTCCAGCGTCAGCCGGTCGAAGCTGACCCGGCCCTGGCGCTCCAGCTCGATGAGCTTCGCGGTCACCATCGCGATCTGCAAGCCCCAGTCTCCCAGGTGGTTCTGACGGATGACCCGGTCCCCCAACCGCTCGAACGTCCGCGCGATCGCGTCGCCGATCACTGTCGACCGCAGGTGCCACACCTGCACCTGCTTCGCCAGGTTCACCCCCATCAGGTCCACGACCACCGTCTCCGGCGGCGACGTGGGCTCGATCCCCAGCCGCGCCGTGTCCATCTCCCCCAGCAGCCCCGCCAGCGCCTCCGCCCTCAGCGTCACGTTGATGAACCCCGGGCCGGCAATGCTCGCCTGCGTAACCGGCTCGGCGATGTCCGATACGTCAAGCCGCTCGACAATCCGCTGGGCGACCTCGCGCGGCTGCCCACCCAGCGTCTTGGCCAGCCCCATCGCGGCGTTGGACTGGTAGTCGCCGAACTTGGGGTTCCGGCTCGGGGAGATCTGCGGATCAGCGGCCGCCGGGTCAAGCCCGGGAAACGCGGCGACGATCGCCGCGCGGAATCGGTCGCCGAGGATCTGGAGTGGGTCGCTGGGCATGGGGCGGATGGTATGAGCGAAGCCGGACCAAGGGACGAGGGGGCTGCATGACCGGTATCAGGGCGCCGAGCGCGACCACCCCTCGAGAATCCGCGCCAGCTCATCCGCCACCTCGATCATCGCGGTGCACGGCGCCTTGCCCATCGGATGGTCGATCACGGCCACTCTCCCGCGCGCCACCGCCGGCACGTCCAGGCCGCCCAGCGGGCCCAGGGCCTCCCGGAGGGCCGGCGCCTCCCAGACGCGGGCCCGCTCCCCCGGCTCGCGCGGCAGGAACAGCACGATGGCGTCGGGCCTCAGGCCCAGCACGTCCTCGGCGTCGAGCGTGATGTACGGCGAACCCTCCGTGATGGCCGCCATTCCCCCCAGACGCTCGAGAATCTGCTGGTGGAACGACCCCGGCCCCAGGGCGTACGCCGGGCTGGCGGAGGTGAGCATCAGCACCCGCCCCACCTTCGCGCCGTCGATCCCGGGTCGACGCGACCATGCACGGTCCATCTCGCTCTGGATCCGCGCGAGCGGCGCATCATCGCTGCCAGTCAGGTGCCGCCTGTGCACGCCCGCCAGGTCCCACAGCCCGCGCGTCGTTGTCCGGATGTCGTCAAGCGTGAGCGAGGGGTAGTTCACGACCTGCCATCCGTTCTCCGTGGCGAGCTCGGCTAGGCGCGCCGGGATATCGGAACGCTGCAGCAGCACGTGCGTGGGGCGCACGCTCAGGAGCGCCTCGTAGTCGATCCCCGCCTGGTCCCCGCACACCGGTAGAGACTGGTCGGTCCACTTGTCCCAGCCGTGGCGCCCAACCACCAGCGCGCCAAGCGACAGATCCTGCAGAGTCCGGGCGATCGCCGGAGAGAGCGCCACCATCCGAGGGATCGGCCGTCCCGGCGGCGCCGGCGCCCTCCCCCCCTCCGGCCGGTGACGGCACCCGGCCCAACCGGCGAGCAGAAGGAGAGCGCACGCCAGCAGCGCCGCCGCGCCCACGCCGCTGCTCCGCCAACCCATGGCCGCGACGCCAGCCCTCATTCCTTCTCCTTGAACCGCTCGGCGACCGCCCGTCCCAGCGCGAGCAGGTCCTCCCGAGGGTACAGCGGAAAGGCCCACGTTCGATCGGCCAGGACGGCGGCCTCCTCGCGCCTCGTGCGCGCGCCGGCCGCGGCCACGTCGAGCTCCGCCAGCGCCACCGCGTGCGAGGCGCGAGCCCGCACCAGCGTCTGCTGCATCGCCGCGAATTCCGGGGCCGGATCGCGCCCCGCCCGCTTCGTCGCCCGGATCTGCTCCACCAGCCGGCGCTTCTCTTCGGCCGCTGCGCGGTCCCCCAGCAGCGCCGGGTCGTGCCTCGCGGCGTGCGCCATCCACTGCGCCCGGGCGACCTCCCGGGGAGTGACGCCATGTCCCTCCAGCGGCAACAGCAGCGTCGCCGTCACGACCGCCGACGGGGAGAGCGCCTCGCCGAGCCATGCGCCCATCCATCGCTCGGTGATCCGGTCGTACTCCGCGCCGCCGGTGCCGTGGATGAACAGGTCGCTCCCGGCCAACCGGAGCATGGCGGTCATCAGGAGCGCCCGCGGCGCCAGCTCGGAGACGGGGGCGCGCCCGAGGTTCTCCGCGAACACCGGCACGCGGGCGCTCCCCGGGCGCGAGGGAATATGCCACAGCGGCAGCTCGGCCGGGTGCAGTGGCGCGATGCGGGCCCGCGGCACCGCCGCCGCCGCCGCGTTGTACGCCCGAGCGCACGCCGCCGGGTCGGCCCGCATCCGCTCGACGAACCAGCCGAAGAGATCCGTCCGCCACAGCTCCGACGCGTAGACCATCGGCGCCGAGCGCGCCGTGTCGGCCACCATCTCCTTGAGCAGCTCCGCCGCGCCCGCATTGGTCTGCCTGGCGGCCGAGCTCTCCCCCGCGTGCCGCGCCAGCACCGCCTCGATCCGCGCCAGGCCCTCGGCCACGAACGGCGCGGCGGGCTCGGCCCCGTCCACCGCCTCCATCGGCGCCGGGGTCTCGGCGGGCATGCGGCAGGTCGGAACATCGCCCGCGGCCAGCTCGCCCGCCACCCTTAGAACACGCCACGTCCGACGCGAGAGCGCGTTCTCCCCGCCGGCGGCGCGCCGCACCGGCACGCGCACCTCGCCGGGGTTGTTGGAATCCTGGTCCGCCACGACCGAGGCGGCCGCCGCGCCAAACGCCGCCGCGGCCTCCTGGGCCGCCATGAACTTCGCGGCGATCCCCGGGTGCCACCACTCCGCCTGGTGGCCGGTCATCACCACCGGCCGGTCCGTCGGCAGCCCGGCCTGCTCGCGGAACCGCTTCGCGCGCTCATCCCCCCTCGGCGCGCCCAGCGCCGCGCGCCACGCCGACGGGTCCGGCTCGATCTTCACCCCCGACAGCCTGGCGGCCCCGGTGCTCACGCCGTGGCACGGCTCTCCGAGCCGTGTCCTTGCGCGCCACGGCTCTGTGCGCCATGTGTCCCGTTCTCACGTTCGGCCGCCGCGCCCTTCACGTCCTCACAACACAGGCTCTCCAGCCCGTTCAGCGCCCCCTTGGGCAGCCGTGGGGCGCACTTCTTCAGCTCGCAGTACAGCACCCGCCGGTAGTGCGCCAGCCGGATCGCCGCGTCGTCCAGCGGGCCGCCGAACGTGCGGTTCAGGTCGTTGTAGATCAGGCGCACGGGCACCTCGCGGATCCGCAACCCCGCGGCCACGGCCTGCACCCAGAACTGCATCGGGAACGCGTACCCGGGCTCGTTCAGTTCGAGCTTCCTGATCGCGGCCACCCGGAACGCCTTGAACCCGCAGAACGAGTCCGTCAGGTTCAGCCCCAGGCGGGTGTTGATCTCGTGCGTCATCGTCGCGTTGATCGCCCGCCGATCGGGCGGCGGGCTGTCGCCGCTCCCCCCCGCCTCGATCATCAGGTACCGCGAGCCGCTGACCACGTCGTGCGTGTCCCGGGCCGCCGCGGCCAGGAACATCGGGATCGCCGCCGGCTCGTGCTGCTCGTCGCAGTCCATGGTGATGAGCCAGTCGAACCCCTCCTTCTCGGCCCAGTAGAACGCGTCCAGCAGCGACCGCCCGTACCCGCGGTTGGTACGGTGGCGGATGACGTCCACGGGAAACTGCTCGAGCATCCACGCGGTCCGGTCGGTGGACCCGTCGTCGATCACCAGCACGTTCTGCGCGTGCTGCAGCACGTGCGGGATGACCCGCCAGACGTACTTCTCCTCGTTGTACACAGGGATGGCGACCAGCGTGCGCATGCGTGCCTCCGGAAACAGAGGGTAGACGTCCGGCCGGCGCGCGGGGGTGAGGGGTGCTCCTCAGATCGCGGCTTCCGCCTCCCCCTCGTCTTCCTCCGCCTCCTCCCCCGTCCCCAGGGTCGTGAAGGCGGCCAGCCCGAACGGGCGCTTCTTCTCATCGTCCGCCTCGACCATGCGTTCAATTGACGACTGTTCCAGCTCCTTGAGCAGCTCGGGCGTGAGGGCGTGCAGGCCGCGGATCTCGTGCAGCGGAAGCGTGAACATCTCCCCAGACGGCGTGCGGATGCGGAAGACCGTGCACTCGACCGCGATGGATGCGGCACGGTCGGCGGCGCTCCCCGGCACGCCGCAGGCGAACATCGGGAACACCTCAGCGATGGGGATCCGCTCACCGGCGTTGGTGAGCACCCCCATCCGTCCGTCGAAGACTTCCGGCTGCGAGACCTGCAGCATCGACAGCCCCGTGAGCATCTCGCGGACAACGTTCTGCCAGAAAAGGTGGCGCGCCAGGGTCACCTGGTTCAGGTCGTGCGGGTGTGCGTGCTCGTGCGCCAAGGCCGCCATCGGCGCCGCCGTCATGACGGCACGCCCGGCCGCCGCGCGCCGCGCGCCGGCTTTGCTCCGCGCCGCCTTCTCCGTCAACCTGGCAACCCGCCGTTTCCTCATCGTCGGCCCTCTTCCCTCCCGGCCACCGTACCCCTTGCTCACCGCCGCACATACCCCCGGGCCTTCACCTCGAGCTTCGTGATCTTGTCCCGGCGTTTCTGGATCACCTTCCGCCATTGGCCCTCGTGATCATCGGCATCGGTGCCGATCTCGGTCTGTCCGAACGCCGGCATCCGGACCAGCTCGGGATAGTCGCTCGCGAGCCGTTCCGCTTCGTCCAGGAGCGCCGTGGCCTGCTGGGCCTGCCCCAGCGCGTCCCTGCCGGCGGCGCGGTACAGCGAGTCGGTGTTCTGCCGCTGGTCCGGCACGCGGACCTCCAGCGTCCGCTCGGCCGACTCGATGGCGCTGTCGAGGTGCTCCATGCTCCGCCGCAGGTTCTTCGCGCCGTCCCCCAGCCCGCTGGCCATGCTCTCGTTGATGAGCGGGCGCGCCACCGCGCCCTGGTCCGCGATCACCTCCCCGGCGCGCGACACGACCGCCTTGACCAATCGAAGCCCGGCGGCGATCTCCGGTCGGATCGTGGCCGTCACCCCGCCGCCGGCCCCGCCCTGCTCGGCCACCCTCGCTGCGAACTGCGCCGAGCCGGCGCCCGTCGACGGCGGCGCCGTGGGCGAAAGCAGCATCGCCGCGCCCGGCGTCGGCTCCAGCGCCCACATGCTCGACGCCGGCTTCATCAGGAACCCCGGCAGGCGGACGTCCGCGCCCCTCAACCGCTGTCCCTCCGCGGCCGCGCCCAGGAGCGACTGCTCGACCTCCTCCCACTTGGTCGCCTTCGGCGCCAGCTCGCGCCGATCATCGCCCGGCTTGAAGACGATGTCCGTCTTCGCCTCGGCGTAACAGGCGACGGCGGCCAGGCCCACCAGGGCCGCGCCGGTCCCCACCCGGTGGTCCTGCTGGTCCTGCAGCAGCACAACGACCGGGACAGCGCTCTGCTGCACATGGCGGCACATCGCGTCCACCACGTCGGCGCGCCAGCGGTCGCCGTCGAGCTCCACGACGATAAGCCCCGCCCCGTCCTGCGCCGCCGACCTCAGCTTGGCCTGGAAATCCCCCGCGAGACGGAGGTTGTCCAGATCGCCGCGCACGTGCAGGTGCACAACCCGCCGGGGTGCGGCCGCGCCCTGCTGTTGTCCCCCCGCCGCGCCGGCCCCCGCCAGCACGCAGGCCGCGGCCACCCGGATGTACAAGAACATCGGCCTCATGCCCATCCTCTCTACCGGCAGCATACCGGACAGGCGCGGCCCTTGACGCCGCACGCGCCGGGTCGCCCCAGTGAACCGTACCCGGACGCCTCCCGCCGGCAAACCCTCTCCCCCGCCTCCCTACCCTCTCTCCCATGACCTCCGCCCCGCCCGTCGTCACCCGCTTCGCCCCCTCACCCACCGGCCACCTGCATATCGGCGGGGCTCGCTCGGCCCTCTTCTGCTGGGCCTTCGCCCGGCGCCACGGCGGACACTTCGTTCTCCGTATCGAGGACACCGACCAAGCCCGCTCCTCCGACGAGTCCGCCCGCGGCATCATGGAGGACCTCGCCTGGCTCGGCATCGACTGGGACGAGGGGCCGGAGCTCAAGCTCCCCGATCGCACCGTCGGCGGCGACCCCCGTTCGGTCGGCCCGTTCTTCCAGGCCCGGCGCGTCCACCTCTACAACCAGTACATCATGCAGCTCGTCGAGCGCGGGCGTGCCTACCCCGCCTTCGAGACCACCGAACAGCTCGAGGCGAAGCGCAAGGCCGCGGTGGCCGCCAAGCAGACCTACCGCTACGACCGGGCCGCGCTCCGCGAGTTGCCCGAAGTCAAGGACCGCCTGAAGCGGATAGAGAGCGGCGAGCCGCACGTCGTCCGCTTCCTGGCCCCCGCCGAGGAGGTCATCGTCCACGACCAGGTCCTCGGCGACGTGAAGTACGGCGAGGGAGAGATGGACGACTTCGTGATCCGCAAGGCCGACGGCTTCCCGACGTACCACTTCGCCGTCGTGATCGACGACGAGCTGATGGGCGTGACGCACGTGATGCGCGCCCAGGAACACCTCAACAACACGCCGCGGCACGTCGCGTTGCAGCGGGCCCTCGTGCGCGACGATGCCGACGGTCGGCCCTTCAAGACTCCCGTGTACGGTCACATGCCCCTCATCGTGAACATGGACGCCTCCAAGATGAGCAAGCGCGACAAGGCCAAGGTGGCGCGCGCGGCTGCTCGTCGATTCGTGGACGCGTTCTCAGAGGACGATCTGTTCGTTCGGTTCGAGCAGGTCTGGAAGGAGACAAAGGACCTCCCCGAAAACCCCCGGCCCCCCAACGACCTGAAAGAAACCTTTGGCGATTTTCTCAGCGGTGAATCCGATTCGGTGTTTTGGGCTTGGGTGATGAGTCGCATGCTGGGCATCGAACTGCCTGAAATCGAAGTCTCCGACTTCCGCCAGAATGGCTATCTGCCGGGCCCCATCACCAACTTCCTTTCGCTCCTTGGATGGAACCCGGGAATGAAACTGCCCAATGGCAAGGATCTCGAGAAGTTCGACAACCAGTTTCTCGCCCAACACTTCGACATCGAGCGCATCGGCAAGTCCAGCGCCAAGTTCGACCGCGCCAAACTGCTGAGCTTCAACGCAGACGCCATCGGCGCCCTGACCGACGAGGCATTCGCCGCCGAGTGGCGCGCCTGGTGCCGCACCTACGAGCCCGCGCTGCCGAACCACCTCGACGACCGCCGCTGGCTCATCCTCGCCCGCGCCGTCAAGCAACGCGCGAGGACCATGCGCGACGGCGTGAAGTCGGCCGCGTTCGTCCTGCGCCCCGATGACTCCAGCGAGTTCGACAAGGCCGCTGTGGAGAAGAACCTGCTCGCCGGCGACCGCGCCGGCCTGAAGCTGCTCGCCGAGTTCCGCGATCTGCTCGCGAAGATCGACCCCTTCGAGCCCGCCGCGATCAACTCCGCCATCGAAGCCTTCGCCGCGGGGAAGGGCGTCGGAATGGGCGCGGTCGCGCAGCCGATCCGCGTCGCCGTCGCCGGCTCGCCGGTCAGCCCGCCCCTGGGCGAAACCCTGGCGGTGATCGGCCGGCAGGGCGCACTCAAGCGCATCGACACCTGCCTGGCAACGCTCTCGCCGAACCGCTAACGCGCCGGGCGGCCATCCCCGTGGACCATCTCGCTCGCGTACGCCACCGCCGCTCGGACGTCGTCTTCGCTGATCCCCAAGGCCGCCGCCGCCTCCGCAAGCGTGTCGCCCCCGATGATCCCCGTCAGCACCGACGAAACCTGCACCCGCGTGCCCCGGATCACCGGCTTGCCCTCGCAGACCCGCGGATCGATGCTGATGCGGTCGATGCTGCCCGTCGTCGCGCCCATGCGTCGCCTCCTCGGCCCTCGCACGATCCCAGCCTACCACATCCGGGCCGCGAACGCAGCGCCGGCCCCGGTCGGATCTGACAACGTAGGGGACCAGCTTCAATACGAACCTCCAAGTGTCGAGCCTTGCGGGAGTCTACCGCCCCCTCCCCCGTCCGCTACGGAACAGACCCTTCGATCGTCTCCCCCGGCTTCATCGTGACCTCATGGTTCGTCCCGATCACCGCCATCCCCTCCCGGCTCCACTTCGCCTCCCGACCGCCGAACGGATCTCTCAGCCGTAGCTTCCCTCCGTGCTCCGCCGCGACAGTCACGCTCACCGTCCTCCCGCCGCGGCGAACCGCCGAGACCCGCCACCCTCCCTCCGCGCGCAGGTCCCGGAACGAGGCGTCCGCCCATTTGGCGCTCGCCGCCGGGAACACCCGCACCACGCCCCCCCAGCTCTGCATCAGCATCTCCTGCACCGCCTGCATCGCGGCGAAGTTCCCCTCCAGCGTGAACGGCCGGTACGTGAAGCCCGAGAGCCCCGTCCCCGACTGATCGCCGTTGAGGTGAAACCCGTTGGGCCCCGTGAACGACAGGTACTTCTCCAGGTACTCCAGCGCCCTCTCCCCCTGCCCCGCCCGCGCGCACATCCCGCTCACCCACGCGAACGAATACCCGCACCAGGCCCGCGTCCCCATCTTGTCGAGCTGCTCGATTGTCGCCGCGATGGTCCGCCGGTCCGTGTCGCTCCCCTCCACCGTCAGCGTCCCCAGCGGGTAGATCGCCATCGCGTGGCTGAAGTGCCTGTGCGACTCGTTGTACGGCAGCCCCTCCGCGAACATCAGCGCCCCCGACACCTGGTCCGTCTCCAGGGGCTCGAGCATCGCCCGCCGCTCGTCCCACGTCGCCGCCGCCTGGGCCTTACCAAGCGCCCTGGCCATCTCCGCGTTCGCCGCGAACAGGAACCCCAGGAGCGACTGGTCGTAGTTCGAGTTCGGCGGCAGCCACGCCTTGGACGAGTTGTCGTAGATCTCCGGAGACGTCGAGAGCGGCAGCTTGGCCCACCCAGCCTCGTTCTGGCGCAGAAGCGCCGCCAGCGCCTCCCCCACCGCCGCGCACCACGGGTACGCCCGCTCTCGCAGAAACACCCCGTCCATCGTGTACTTCCAATGCAGGTAGAAGCACTGCGCGATCCACGCGCTGTGCGTCGGCGAGAGCGAGTACTGCCCCCACCCGCCCATCGGCGAGCCGTCCAGCGTCATCACCCCCGGCACCACCGCCGCGTTGCCCCCCTCCAGCCCGTAGAACTCCTTCGCGAACCTCCGGTACCGCGGCAGCAGCCCCCAGTTGAAATCAAGGAAACTCAGCCCCTGGTCCCACAGCCCCGCCTCCTGGTACGCCGCGTACGTCATCTGCGTGTTCAGGTCGTTGTGGTAATCCCCCTTCCACGGCGGCAGCCCCCCTTCGTCCGCCGTCCACACCCCCTGGAGCGGGATCGGCGGCAAGCCCCGGCGTGAGGCCGCGCCGTAGAAGTACTTGCACAGGTCGTAGTGCCGCCGCAGCCGCGCATCCGGGATGGTCACGCTCGATGCGCCCCAGAACGCCCTCCACCAGGCCCCGTGCTTGTCCGCGACCCTCTCGAATCCCTCGGACATCGCGTCGCGAAGCTGGTCCCGCGCGACCGACAGCGACGACGGCCCGTCATACGCCTTCCCCTCCTGGCCGCGCTCCGGCGTCCTCGCGATCGTGATCCCCAGCAGCCACCCATCCGCGTCCGGGCGCACGCCCACCGCCACCGTGTACTCAACCCCGAGCGCCGCCTGCTGCGTCATCCAATGGATGGTTGTCCCGCCGTCGGGCCCCGGCTGATCGATTCCCGTGGCCGCCGCGCCGTAGCCGAGCTTGTCCAGCCCCGCCGGGCGCACGATGCGCACCGCCGGCGCGTCGGGGTGCACCTCGAAGAGCGCCACCGGCGCCGAGGCGCTGAAGAATCCCCACATCTTGGCCGCCCCCATCTCCACCGTCGCCCCCGCCTCGGCCAGATCCAGCGTGAACCTCTCCACCTTCACTCCCGGCCCGAAGGTCAGCTCCACCCGTCCCCCCGGCAGTTTGGTTGGGTAAGGCACCGTGTCGTACGGCGCATCGAACATCTCCACGTGCCTGGCGTGGTCACCCGCCTCCTTCAGCCGGCGCATCGTCGCGTAGGTCCAATCCGGACGCGTCAGCATCTCCGGCGTGCGCAGGTCCCAGAGGTCACCCCGGTCCAGCGAGATCCGCACCACGTTCCCCTCCCCCCACACCAGCCCGCCGAGCATCCCGTTTCCCAGCGGGACCGCCTCGTCCCAGCGCGTGATCGGGCCGGCACGCACCAGCTCGCCGGGCCCGGCATTCTGCTGTGCATGCACACACGCCGCCGCGAGCGCCCCGCTGCAGGCCGCGGCCAAGCTGAATCGATTGATCATGCCGGCAAGATACCGCAACCGCGCTCGCCGCCACGCGACCACCGGCCGCAGCGCCCCCCCGCCGCTCGGACACCGGCCCGGCCCGGCGCTACCCGTAGCCTCCCATGTCGAGCCCGCCCCACGGGCCCCCCCCCGGGCCCCGGGGCCCCGCCCGGCGCACCCCCTCGGAACCCGCCCCGACCCGGCGCCCCCCCGCGCCTCGCACGGCGCACCCCCCCCACCGCCCGCCCCCCGCGCCCAGCCTCCCCGCCCCCGCCGAGCGCCCCCCCAACGCCCCCGAGCAGATCGTCGAC
>JBGPJM010000076.1:0-19354 GCA_041485385.1 Phycisphaerae bacterium
GGGATGGGGGATGGGGACGGAGGGGTTGAAGTAGAAGAAGGCATCGAGGCATGAGGCATCGAGGCATCGAGGCGAGGAATGAATGGGGGGGGTTCAGGCGGCGATGGCGCGGGCGAAGCGAAGGCCGACGCGGTAGTGGTTTCCGTCGCGCGTTGAGCGGACGGCGAGGGCGGTGAGCCAGGAGAGGCCTATGCCGCCGCGGGCGCTATCGGGACGGATGGCGACGATCATGCCGGGCCCGATAGGGGAGGCGCAGCGGACGCCGAGGCCGGAGACGGAGGTGTCGAGGAGCTCGAGGGAGGTGATGCCGACGTGGCCGCGGCCGTCGGAGTAGGTGGCGGGAACGGAGCCGGTGGCGGGCATGCGGTCGGTGCGGCGGCGCTCGCATCGGAAGGGGGATGGGGCGACTGGCCGCGTGGCGCGAGGGCGCCGGGCGAGGGCTGGGGTCATATCTGGACCTTCCATGATCCGGGGAGCAATGACAGACGGGGCCCACCATGGCCCGCAGGGGTTGATCGGCGAAGGGAGGAGGCGGCTTGAGCGGGGGCGGGCGGAAGGGCGGGGAGGGGAAACCGGGGCGGGCGCGGGCCGGGCGGCCGCCCTGTTCGTTCCGGGCCGGCCTCTACCATTGCGCCATGGCCGAGGACGCGCGTCGCACGGCTGTGGACGGTTCCGGGGGCCTGACACGATTGGTCCGCGATGCCGGCGCCGGCGATGCCGGGGCATCGGCGGAGCTGTTCGGTCGCGTGTAGACCGGGAGATTCGCCGCCGTGCCTTCCGCGGGACGAGGGCGGCGCTTGAGAGGGCGGTGGGGGAGGGATGGGGGGCCAGGGGATGACGTCATTCGCTCCCGGCAGCCGGCGTGGCGTCGCCGAGATCGATCTCGACGCGAACCGGCGGCGGAGTGCGCGCGGCCGGCGGCTCTACCGGGAAAGACGGCGCGTTCCAATCCATTCCCATCCGGGCCAGTCGCTCGCGTACGCGCCGAAGATCCCAGATGCGGATGCGGTTGGCGTCGGTGGCGATGACCAGGCGCGTGCCGTCGGGACTCAAGAGCACCTCGGTCGCACGCTCGCCCTCGGGAACCTCGAACGTCGCCAACTCCTCCAGTGAGGCGGCGTCGACGAGTTTGACGACTTGACGCCCGAGCGCGGCCGCGAACGTGGCGCTGTCGCCGGAGAACGCGATGACGGATGGCACACCAGCGTCCGCCAACGTCAGCAGGCTTCGTCGCCGCTCCCAGGTACCGACTTCCCAGAACGAGACCTGCCTGGCAGAGGTGGTGATGAGCCAGCGGCCGTTCGGAGAGAAGATCCCGTAGCTGGCATCCTTCAGGGCCACCTCCGGCGACGCCCCCTCGGTTGCGGTCAGGTCGGCGGCGAGCGTCCCGTCGGCTGCGTTCCAGACCCGCACGCCCCAGCCGGCAAACGCGCCCGTGGCAACCCAGCGCCCGTCGGGGCTGATGTAGGCGTGCGAAACGCTGTTGTGGGGTCGAAGGAGCAGCTGTCGTCGGGGGTCGTCGAGGGGAAGCACGGTCGCCTGATCGTCGCCGCTGATCACCACCATGAGGCGTGCGTCGGCGCTCGACATAGCAGTGCGGAGAGCGCGCTGCGCCCACAGGGTACGTGCCGGACCGATGCGGATGACTCCTTCGGCCGCTTGGATTGGCCACAGGTGCATACCCGTGGGCGCGACCGTGACGAGGCCATCTCCCGCAGGCAGGAGCACTGCCGCGCGAACATGGCCAAGGGCCAGGAATGCAAGCTCCTTCCCGGTCTGAAGATCCCACAGCCGGGCGCCATCGGTCCCGGCGGAGGCCAGGAACCGGCCGCCCCGGTCGGTCGAGAGTCTGTCGGGGGACTTGTACGCCGATGGGTGGGCCCGCAGCGTGCGGCACTCGTCGGCGCCGTCGATCTCGAGGACGCCGAGCACGCTCTTGCGTGTGAAGCCGTGGAAGCGGTCGTCGCGGCTGAAGCCGCCGCTCAACTCGCCGGGGAGCGAGGACAGCAACTGCCCGGTGCCCGCGTCCCACAGCCGGATCATGCCGTCCCAGCCGTCGGAGAGCAGCAGGCGTCCGTTGTGCGAAAAGCTGATGCGCGTGGCCTCCGCGGTGTGCCCCACCAACTCTCGAGCCTGGCCGGTTGCAAGTTTCCAGAGGTAGAGTCGGGTGGTCAGCGAGGCACCGGCGATCGATTCACCGTCGGGGCGCCATGCGATGCGCCGGATCTCACCTGGTGCCCGCAGGGTCGTAAGGATGGCGCCGGATTGGACGTCGAGGATATCGACCTCGGGCTTGTCGCGGTTGACGGCGGCGATCGCGTCGGCGATGGACAGGGTCTTGCCCTTGAGCGCAGCGGCGAGGGCCTCGACCAGGGTGGTCTTGTTCCGGCCCCGCCGGCGGCGCCCCGGCGGTCGTCCCGGACCGCGGCGGCCGCCACGCCCGCGGCCACGGGGCACGGCGCCGTCGATCGAACCCAGGGCCTCAAGATCAGCGCGGAGGCCGTCCAGCTCCGCGGCGAGCTCGTCGTGGTGGCGTTGGAGCGCGCCGGCCTGGCCGCGGCGGCGCGCCAGCTCGGCGTTGAGGTCCGCTACCGAGATCCGTGCGAGCCGTCCGCCGCGACGCTGTTTTCGCCGTGCCATTGTCGAGACTCTCCCATCGAATCGGCCGCATGCTACCGCGCCGCACGCCAACTCAGCCGGGCCAGCCGTCTGTGCAACGCGCTACGCCCCACGGATCTTCTCCCTCTCCCGCCGCCGGTGCTACCAGTTCAGGGGCGGCGGCACGTTCAGCACGACGGTGGTGACGGCGCTGGCGCCGCTGGCGTGGGGGCGCATGTCCGGCGCGCGTTCCGGGGGGGGGGTAGCAAAACCCGTGACCGCGCGCACGTTGGACCGGGGGGCGGTCCCGGCGCCACGCTTGTAGAGATTTCGACCCCCCTCCCCCCCTTGCCCCGACCTATCCAGCCCTCCCCCCACATCCGGATTGCTGGCTCACAGCGCGCATCACACCCTGACCCCACAGCCGCTCCATCAGATCCATCGGCCGAGGCTGGACGCCTCCCGAGTCCAATCCTGATTGTCGTCAATCAGTCGCTACCGGTTGTGTGACGGTTGCCGGAGGCGTTCAGGTTGATGTTGTCCGTGATATAGGTAGTGTCCCAGTTGTGGTCATAGCGGATGCTGACGCTGTAGAAGCCCTTGTCCGTGGTCAGGTCCTTGGTCCAGATGCTCCTCGCGCTCGTCCCGTGCAGGTTTTGAGCGGGGCAGGGGCAGTTCACGGAGTCGGGTGTTACACTCACCGCACTCGGGACAAACCGCATTGTGGGGAAGACCGTCGAATGGATACCCACAACTGGCGCATCGGGCGTTCGGTTTGCCTCACCTGAGCAGCGCGCGGAGCTTCACAGAGAATATCAGCAACGCGCCGACGGGGACGAGATAAAGCCACCACAGCGTTACCCGGATTCCAACCAGCCGATCATACGTTCGCGAGGGGATCACAGCAAACCAAGGCGAACGGCGCTCGAGTCTTCCCACGTGTAGCCCAGGCACGAAGAACAGTTCGTCTTGCACGGCGCCGGCGGGGGCTAATATAAGTTCAATCGCATTGCTCCCGATGAACACGTAAGATCCGGAACCTGATATCCAGCAGACAGAGTAGCGACGACTGGCCAACTGCAAAGCAACAATCAGGCCAAGGGCTGTTCCGATACCTAAGCAGACGATGTTCACCTTCGGAGGTCCGCGCATCCTCACACCTCGTTTACACCGGCAAAGCACTTCTTCCAGTGGTCCCGGTAATAGTCACGCAGGCCTCGAATGCGATCGTCAATATGACGTCTGCATTCGGCGTCCCTGCAACGTGAGCGCTTGTCCTCAAGGCATTGGATCTCGGCAGATGTCGGCCAGAGTTCGCAGCACGACACCATCCGGGGATCGACAACACACCACGGCTGATCATCCCGATGTATCTGCTCGTGGAGCTCGCCGCAGTTCTCAATGATGCCCCGCGTTGTCGGATCCCGCCCTTCGGGGGATTGACTCAGGTTCGTATCGCAGATACAGCAAACCTTCTCAACTCCTCGCGGCGTTTGGCCGCAACTTGTTCTGAACAGTGTGGTTTTCGGCACGCACAGTTTCACGCAGGGGCCGCCTTGGCTCTGCCGATCACACGGAGTACCTGGCGGCACGGGATTTTGGGGTACCTGGTCGCTAGGAAGTCTTGTACATGAAGGCACAGGATCCAGACCCTCTGGATCAAGGCGCATCACGGGAGAGCTCGTCCCATAGGTGTAGAGATTCGCCCCTTCCATGTATCCCGCCGCGTCTCTCCTCGTCCACCTCCCCAGCATCGTGTCCAGCACGCGGTTCCGCACGTGGTAGAAGCGGGAGGTGGCGGAGGCCCCCTCGTACCCGGCATAACCCTTGCGGTTGCCGGTGCCCGTGCGGGTGAGGACGTTGTAACCCATGGTCTGGCCGGAGAGGGCGGTGACCAGGGTGGTGTCGGTGCTGTCGAGCACGCCGTCGAGGTTGACGTCGCCGCGGACGTCGTAGTGCAGGCTGCTGATCCAGCTGCCGACCTGCGTCGCGTCCGTGCCGTCGGTCGAGCCCTTGGAGGCGGTGTCCCCCGCCGGCATCCCCAGCGCCTTGCCGTAGGCGGTGTACTTGACCCGCTCGACCTGCGTGGCCGTGTCGGTGAGCACCACCGACATGTCGGCGCGCCAGTTCTGGCAGTAGTAGCGGCGTTCCTCGCGGGTGCCGTCGGTGGCGGCGGGCCACCCGCCGGTGTTGTTGATGTCCCGGTCGCGGAGCAGCACGGAGTCCACGTACGATGAACCGCCGAAGCCGCCGGGGCCCGCGTTGTGGTACACGAAGGTTTCTTTGGGGGTGGCGTCGGCGCCGCGGCTGGTGGAGACCACCCGCCACCGTAGGTCGTTCGCGTAGTGGTACACCGGGTCGCCCGAGTCCACCTTGCCGTCGGGGGCGCCGGTGCCCGGGGTGTCGGTCACGTCATACTGGACCGTGATCCGCTGGTTCAGCCCGTTGTAGCGGCACTCCTCGACCACCCCCCCGAGCGGTCGGTGATCTGCCGCAGCCGCCCGAAGACGTCGTACACGAACTTGTACGACTGCCCGTCGTCGGTCATGTTCCCGACGGCGTCGTGGGCTTGGGTGTAGTTGACGCTGGAGTTGGAGTCGGTGTCCCGCGTGAGCAGCTCGCTCGCGTGGTTGTGCGTGCGGGTGTCGTCCAGCTCATTGGCCCCGGTGTTACACCAGGTCGCCGTTGAGATCGACCCTGTCCTTTACCCAGTTGCCGAGCTGATCCAGGGTCCAGTCCTCTTCGCGGGAGCGGTGGGCGATGCTCCCCGAGAACTGCCCCCTCGTCGGCCTTGGTGACGCGGTTGACCCCGTCGATGTCGTACATGACATCGAAGTTGCGGAAGGGCGCGGCCGACAGGTTGACGTTGTCGGTGACGTCGGTGATGTTGGAGTCGCGGTCGTAGGACGGGTTGACGCTGTAGAAGGCCACGCTCCCCTTCTTCCAGACGCTGCCGATGGTCCGGTCGAAGCGGTCCAGGTTGGTGTAGGTCTCCGGCGTCGAGCCGTCGAGCGTCGAGAAGACGTTGGGCTGGTTCAGGGTGGATTTGATGAGCTGCCCCGTGCCGTTGTAAGTGTAGGCGGCACGCGTGCTCCCCCCGACCCCCAACCTGACCGACCTTGAAAACCAGAACGACACGGTCGTCCGGCTGAACACCACCTACGGCGATATCGACATCGAACTGCTGGACACGGTGACCCCCATCACGGTGGCCAACTTCCTCCACTACGTCCGCGATGGCGACTACGACGGCACGTTCTTCCACCGGCTCGTCGCGGGGTTCGTTCTTCAGGGGGGCCAGGCGAGGTTCCTCGATGGGAACTCGGGCCCCCCTACGGCGACAGCCGCTCCTCCCCCCGCATCGCCCGCCTCCTCGCCTCCACCGACCCCCACGACCCCGCCCTCCTCCGCAAGCGCAATACCTACTGATCCGCCCCCGCCCACGCTTCCCACATCCGCAATCCCACATCCCACATCGAGACGTCCGGGCCCGGTTACACGCCCCTTCCCCGGCCCGCGGACATCCTTTCCATTCCTCGACCCTCCTCTAACCAAAGTGCGCCCCCCGGCGGGCGCGGCCTCTTGGTCGGCAGCGAACGCCGCAACCCGGCGAACGGCAGAATCTACATTGTCGTCGTCACAGCGGACGACGGCCGCGGCGGTGTCACGACCCAGGTCTGCGTCGCAGCGGTGTGCCCGCACGACCAGAACCAGGCATCGCTCGAGACCGTGCTGGCGGAGGCCGCCGCTGCGCGGAGCACTGTCGAAAGTGCGCTGGCGAACGCTGAAGCTCTCCCCCCGGTGGGATTCTACGAACATGGTCTGAGTGCACCGCTGGGCCCGAAACAGTGACGAGGCTCTGGAACCTGGCCCCCGGCCTCGCCGTGAGCCAGATCACCGAACCGGCGCGCCGGCGGCACGAGTACGCCGGCGCGCCGTTTACTTCGCACATCAGGAACTCTCTTTGTGGGATCCGTTTCGTGGATTCGCCCCGCCTTCGGTGTTGCGACTGTTCGTGAGATCGTGGTGAATTGTGGCAGACCAGATGGTTACCGGCACGGTGACGGAGCGCTTCCAGATCGCCGGGCTCATGGCGGCGCGGGAGGATCGGGCGCGACCGCGGGGCGGGCCATTCGGCGGGCGAGGAGGAAGGCGAGCTCGAGAGCCTGGTCGTAGTTGAGGCGGGGGTCGCAGGGGGAGGCATAGTTGCGGGCGAGGTCGTCCTCGGTGATGCCGCCGCCGCCGCCGCCCGCGCTGCCGAGGCACTCGGTGACGTCCTCGCCGGTGAGCTCGAAGTGGACGCCGCCGAGGTGGGAGCCGAGGCGCTCGTGGATGTCCCAGGAGGATTCAAGCTCGGCGAGGATGTCGTCGAAGCGGCGGGTCTTGATGCCGCGTGGCGTGGTGATGGAGTTGCCGTGCATAGGGTCGCAGACCCAGAGGACGCGTTTGCCGGTGCGCCGGACGGCCTCGACCAGAGGCGGGAGGGCTTCGGCGACGTGGCGTGCGCCCATGCGGGCGATGAGGACGAGCTTGCCGGGCTCGCCGGTGGGGTTGAGGGTGTCCACGAGGCGGACGAGCTCTTCGGAGGTGATGGAGGCGGAGATCTTGACGCCGACGGGGTTGCGGATGCCGCGAAAGTACTCGACGTGTGCGCCGTCGAGGGAGCGGGTGCGGTCGCCGAGCCAGGGGAGGTGGGTGGTGAGGTCGTAGAAGCCCTGGCGGCGCGGGACGGTGCGGGTCTGCGCGGACTCGTAGAGGAGGTTGAGTCCTTCGTGGGAGGTGAAGAAGTCGGTCCGCGTGAGCTCGTCGACGGTGCGCTGGGCCACGGCCTCCATGAAGCGGAGGCCGTCGGCGAGGCGGGCGGTCATCTGGTGGTATTCGTCGCGGAGCCCGGGGGGGAGGGCGGCGTGCTGCATGAAGCCCAGATCCCAGTACTCGGGGTGGTGGAGGTCGGCGAAGCCGGCGTCGAGGAGGGAGCGGATGAAGTTGAGCGTGATGGCGGCGTGCTGGTAGCCCTCGATCATGCGGGCGGGGTCGGGGCGGCGGGCGTCCTCGGTGAACTCGAAGCGGTTGACGAGGTCGCCGTGGTAGCTGGGGAGGGTGACCTGTGCGCCGCTCACGGTGCGCGTCTCGGTGGGGCTGGTGCGGGGCTTGGCGTACTGGCCGGCGAAGCGGCCGACGCGGATGACGGGCTTCTTGGAGGCGTAGATGAGGACCATCGCCATCTGGAGGAGGATCTTGAGCTTGGCGGTGATCTTGTCGGGGGTGCAATCGGCGATGGACTCGGCGCAGTCGCCGCCCTGGAGGAGGAATCGCTTGCCCTCCTGAGCATCGGCGATGAGGGACTTGAGGCGCTCGATCTCCCAGGAGGTGACCAGCGGGGGGAGCTCGGCGAGGCGCGCGACGGCGCGGTCGACGGCGGCGCGGTCGCCGTAGACGATCTGGTGGGAAGCGAGCCTGCGCTTCCAGGAATCGGGGGACCAGGGTCGGGGCGTTGGCATGATGCGGGAGATTTCACCACAGAGAACACGGAGAGCACAGAGAGAACACAGAGAAGAGAGGATGGGGATGAAAAGTCAGGAGGGGGGAAGGAGGAAGCGCGGGAACGGTAGGCGAGGGGTGTGGGAGGCTTACCAAGGCGCGCGCGGCGGTGGAGTATGTTTTGTCGGCCTTGGTGGCGCGGATGTTGCTGGTTTGTGTGGGGTGCGCACGGGATTGCTCGCGATGAATTCCCGCTGAACTTGAGGAAAATGTGAACGGGTTGTGCAGATGTGTCGATGGACCCTGACCTGGGTGATCCGGATAACGGTCGGATCACGAGGACAAGGGGTCGGCGTCGCGGCAGCGGGAAGCGCGCCGGTGGGTGTGTGCGGCGGGATCGCCGGCCCCAATCAACGCCCGCAATAGAAGGAAACATCGAACATGGCAGTCAAGACAAAGAAGCGGAAGACGGCGAAGCGTCCCTCGACGAAGCGCCGCACGGCCAAGCGGACGGCGAAGCGGCACACGGCCAGTAAGCCCCGTCGGCGCGTCGCCGGCAAGAAGGTCCGGACGACGCGGGCGCACAAGAAGGCCAGGCGGACCAAGGTCCCCAAGAGCGCGACGCGCAAGAGCTCCCGCCGCATGAAGGCGAAGCGGACAGGGAAGACCTTCCGGTTCACGGCGGGCAAGAGCTGGCACAAGGCCGCCTGACCCCCTTCCCTGCTCCCGCGGCCCAAGCGGCGCGCCGAGCGCGCCGCCGCGTGCTTGCAGAATGAATCGCACACAACGACCTCTGCCGCGACGGGACCTTCCGTCGCGGTGGCGGTTTTGGGGGTGAGAGAAGGCTCGGCGCTCGGTCCTCATCGCTCGGTCCTCAGCACTTCTTCGTGTACTTGCCAGAAGTGCTCGAAGGACTTGCGGATGCTCATAGGCTGGATCTTGTCGTGGGCGGCGGCGCCCATGCGGGCGCGGCGGTGGTGATCGGCGGCGAGGTCCAGGATGGTGCGGGACCAGAGGTCGGCATCGGCCGCGGGGAGGACGCGCCCGGTGCGGCCATCGTCCACGATTTCGGCGGGGCCGCCCTGATCGGTGACGAGGACGGGGAGGCCGGCGGACTGGGCCTCCATGACGACCTGGCCGAGGGTGTCGGTGGTGGAGGGGAAGACGAACAGGTCGCAGGAGGCGTAGAGCGTGGAGAGCTCGGGGCCGTGGCGGAAGCCCAGGAAGTGGGCGCTCGAGCCCGCGAGCTCGCGCTGCATCTGCGCGCGGTAGGGGCCGTCGCCGATGACGACGAGGGAAGGCGCGAGGGAAGGCCATGGGCACTGGGCAATGGGCAATGGGGAGGTGGATGCAACCCGGCGCCAGACGCGTGTGAGGAAGGGGAGGTTCTTCTCGACGCTGATGCGCCCGACGTAGAGGACTTTCACGGAGTCCCTGGGGATTCCCGGGAAGCGGTCCCAGATGGATGGGTCGCGGAAGCGGGCGTGGAACACGTTTGTATCGATGCCGGGGAGGAGGCGGACGATCCGGCGCCGGGGGATGCCGAGCCTCAGGAGCGCGCCGGCGTAGTCGGCGGAGCGGGTGAAGATGCGGGCGAAGGGCTTGTAGAAAGTCCGCATCGCTCGCGAACAGAGCCAGGTGTAGGCGGGGTCGTCGAAGAGGTGGTCGATGTAGGCGGGGAAATCGGTGTGGTAGGTGCCGACGAGCGGGACGCGGAGGCGGCGGGCGATCCGGCGGCCGACGAGGCCGACGGGCCCGGGGGTGGAGATGTGGACGGCGCCCGGGGCGAGGCGACGGGTGAGCTCCAGCATGCGGCGGGCGTGGGGGAGGACGAGCTCGAGGTTCTCGTAGCGCGGCATGCGCGTGGCCGCGCGGGGAGGCAGGACGTGGATGTTGGGTTGGCGTGGGCACTCGAAGCGCGTGGAGGTGATGACGTGGAGGTCCTTGCCCTGCGCCAGCGCCTGGTCGGCGACGTTGCGGATGAAGCGCGAGACGCCGTTGATATCGCCGAGGGTGTCGGTGAAGAGGGCGACGCGCATGCCGGGGATGGTACATCGGGCCCGATCCGGGTCGGGCAGACGAGGAAACTTCCCTGAAATGAGCGCCGGCGGTCGGAGGGCGGGGAGTTCGCCGCGCGGGCCGGTACGATTGACACGGGAGCGCGGGGCACAGGGCAGAGGGGCGCGAAAGGACACGCCATGGGACGGCTTGCGATGATTGACCCGGCCACGGCGACCGGACGGGCGAAGGAGCTGTACGAGGGGCCGCTGAAGGGGAAGAAGAGCCTGATGTTCCGGTCGATGGCGAACTCGCCCAGCGCGGTGGAGATGTACCTGTCGATGGCGCAGGCGCTCAAGGGCGGGGTGCTGAGCGACAAGGAGCGGGAGGTGATCCAGCTGGCGGTGGGTCAGGCGACCGGGTGTGAGTACTGCCTCGCCGCGCACACGTTCATGGGGAAGAAGGCGGGGCTGAGCGACGAGCAGGTGCTGGAGGCCCGGCGCGGGCAGATGAAGGACGCGAAGCTGGGCGCGGCGGCGCGGCTGGCGCTGGCGATCCACGAGAAGAAGGGCGTGGTGTCGGACGCGGACCTGGCGGCGGTGCGCGCGGCCGGATTCGGCGACGGGGCGATCGCGGAGATCGTCGCGGCGTACGCGCTGGCGATCTACACGAACTATTTCAACCACGTGAACCAGACCGCCCTGGACATGCCGCCGGCGCCGCCGATCTGAAATCGCCGGGGCGGGAGCGCGGGTGCACTGAAAAAGGTATGGCCCCGAGCCGGGGAGGCAGGCCGGCGCGGGGCCATCGCATGGGTCGACCAGAGATGTGCTCGGCAGGCATTGCCTTGTGGGAAAGATCCAATTCGGGCGAGGGGGCGTCCATGTATGCCGGGGAGAGTGGCCGCGGAAGGGTGGGCTTATAGGGGCGACAGAAGGGCCGGGCGGGAACGCGGGTGCGTGGGCCGATAAACTCCGGCCATGGCACACAGCAAGCGGCCCGGTGCATCGGATAGTTCTGGGAGCGGGGGGGCGCGCGGGGGAGCGGGAGGGCGGGCGGGGCTGGGGTCGCCCGGCGCACCGAGCGTGGCGAAGAACGGGCGGGAGCACCTGGCGATCTACCCGGGTTCGTTCGACCCGATCACGTACGGGCACCTGGACGTGATCCAGCGCGGGCGGCGGCTGTTCGACCGGATCGTGGTGGCGGTGGGGCAGAACCCGGGGAAGGACCAGCTCTTCTCGGCGGATGAGCGGGTGGAGATGGCGCGGGTGCTGATCGGCGAGCTGGTCAAGAGCGAGCCGGACGGATCGCCGGTGACGGTGGAGGCGTACTCGGGCCTGACGGTGGACTTCGCGCGGAAGATCCGGGCGACGGTGATCCTGCGGGGGATACGCAACTTGTCGGACCTGCAGAACGAGGTGCAGCAGGCGCTGACGAACCGGGAGGTGGCGGGGCTGGAGACGGCGTTCGTGGTGGCGGGGCAGGACTTTGCGTACACGTCCAGCAGCCTGATCAAGCAGATCACGGCGATGGGGACGGACTTGATGTCGCTGTCGTCGATGGTGCCGGCGCTGGTGATCGAGCGGCTGAGGGAGAAGAAGACGGCGCGGCATCCGGCGCTGGAGCGGTTGATGGCGAGCGATGAGGCGGGGGTGGAGGGGTAAGGGGGAGGCTGGGGGGGGGTGGAACTGCCTGGAACAGAGCGACCGAGTTCGCGAGGGAGCCCAACCCCGTGGACTCGCCCTCGCCCTTCGCCTCCCGCTGTTGAGGTCGGAAAGGGTGCGCCCCGGCATCTCTCCCAGTGACCATGACCGTGTGCGTTTGAGGTACGATCAGCAGATGGCGGACGCGCCCGGCCCAAGCCCAAGCACGTTTCGAACAGATCGCCCGGGCGAGTTGGTCGAAGCTGTGTACGACCACCTGCGGGCCATCGCCCAGCAGCGGCTCAACTCCGAAGACCCGGGACACACGCTGCAGGCGACGGCCCTTGTGCACGAGGCGTTCATCCGGATCGGGCGGGACCGCCGTGTCTCATTCAAGAACCAGGCGCACTTCTTCGCAGCCGCGGCGGAAGCGATGCGGCGGATCCTCATCGACCACGCGCGGGCCAAGGGCGCGGCCAAGCGGCGGGCGCCGAGCGCCGAGTTCCTCTCGGTGCTGGACCTGGCGCAGCACCCGGACTCCGACCAAATCCTGGCGCTCGATGCGGCCCTGGAACGCTTGGAGAGCACGGAGCCCGACGTCGCGGCGGTGGTGCGGTTGCGCTTTTTCGCCGGTCTGAGCGGGGACGACACCGCCGAGGCCCTTGGGGTCTCTCCGCGGCAGGTTGATCGGCTGTGGGCCTACGCCCGCGCGTGGCTGTCGCGCGAAGTCCGGCCGGCGGAATGAACCATGCTCGACCGCGCCAGAGTCAGAGAGCTGTACCTGGAGGCCGCGGACCTTCCCGGCGATCAGCGCACCGCATTCCTGGACCGCGCGTGCGCCGGTGATGCGGAGCTCCGGGCCGAGGTAGAGTCGCTGCTCGCCGCGGCGGCGCGGCGGCCGGCGTTTCTCGGATCGCCCACGACCGCGCCCCCCGAGGCGCCCGGCGAAACGCCGGGGATGAGAATCGGCCCCTACCACCTCCTCCAGGAAATCGGGCGGGGCGGATTCGGCACCGTCTACATGGCCGAGCAGGACCAGCCCGTCCGGCGCCGCGTCGCCCTCAAGATCATCAAGCTCGGGATGGACACCAGAGCGGTGATCGCCCGCTTCGAGGCCGAACGCCAGGCCCTGGCCTTGATGGACCACGCCCACATCGCCCGCGTCCTGGACGCCGGCGCGACCGACTCGGGCCGCCCCTTCTTCGTGATGGAACTGGTCAACGGCGACCCCATCACCCTCTACTGCGATCGCAACCACCTCAACATCCCCCAGCGGCTGGCCCTGTTCCAGCAGGTCTGCCACGCCGTTCAGCACGCCCACGGAAAGGGCGTCATCCACCGCGACATCAAGCCCGGCAACGTGCTCGTCGCCTCCGAGGACGGCCGCCCCCACGCCAAGGTGATCGACTTCGGCATCGCCAAGGCCACCGACCGCCGCCTGACCGAAAAAACCCTGTTCACCGAGCTCCGCCAGTTCGTCGGCACGCCCGAGTACATGTCCCCCGAGCAGGCCGAGGGCTCTGTGAACATCGACACCCGCTCCGATGTCTACGGCCTCGGCGTGCTGCTCTACGAGTTGCTCACCGGCAGCACGCCCTTTGACCCGAAGACCCTGCGATCCGCCGCGTACGCCGAGATCCAGCGCATCATCCGCGAGGTCGATCCCCCCAAGCCCTCCACCCGCCTGTCCCAGTCCGGTTCCCTCCCCGAAGTCGCCTCGCACCGCCGGTCGGAGCCCGCCCGCCTCAGCGCCATGGTCCGCGGCGACCTCGACTGGATCGTGATGCGGGCGCTGGACAAGGACCGCGCCCGCCGCTACGACACCGCCAGCGCCCTCGCCGCGGACATCTCGCGCCACCTCGCGGGCCAGCCCGTCGAGGCCGCGCCGCCCTCGTTGCCCTATCGCGCGCGCAAGTTCGTGCGCCGCAACCGCGCTCTGGTCGCATCGGGCGCGGCGATCGTCGGCGCGCTCGTGCTGGGCGTCGTCGGAACATCCGTTGGCCTGGTCCGGGCCGACGCGGCGACGGCCGAGGAGACCAAACAGCGCACAGTCGCGCAGCAGAGCGCCACCCGGGCCGAGGCTGAGGCGCGTCGCGCCACGCTCGCAGAGACCGAGGCTCTGGCCCGCGCCGACGAGCTCGAGCGTGTCGCGGCGTTCCAGGCGTCGCAGCTCGCGGGGATCGACGCGGCACTGATGGGGTGGCGCTTGCGCGAGGACCTCGTTGAAGAGGCCAGGGCCGCGGCCGCAAGGTCCGGCCCGCCGGATCAGGAGCGGCCCAGCCCGGAAGACCTGGGGAAGCTCCTAGCGGAGCTGAACCTGACCAACGTGGCGCTGCGGAGCCTGGACCGCAACATCTTCCAACGCGCCGTGGCCGCGATCGAAACCCAGTTCAAGGACCAGCCGCTGGTGGCGGCGCGCCTCATGCAGACCTGCGGCGATACGCTGGGCACGCTGGGGCTCTATGAGGAGGCGATCCGCGTGCACCGGCGTGCCTTGGAACTCCTGCGCCGGGAAGCCGGCGACCAGGATGCGCGAGCGCTGAAATCGATCGACAGTCTCGGCTACCTGCTGACGCAGGCGGGCCAACTCGTCGAGGCCGAGGTGTTTGTTCGCGCAGCCCTTGATGGGCGGCGCAAGCTGGGCGAGGATTCACCCGACACCCTGGCCTCCCAGGCCAATCTGGGATCGCTGCTTGAGGCGCAGGGAAAGTTCGCCGAGAGCGAGGACGCCTACCGCGACGCCCTGGCTCGCCTTCGCCGCCTGTCCCGCGCCGATGACGGTGACACCCAATACCGGGTCCTGGCGGATCTGGCGATGACCGTCAAGCAGCGCGGCCGACCCGACGAGGCCGAGGGTCTCATGCGCGAGGCGCTTGAGCTCAGCCGCCGACTGCACGGCGACGACGACGCCAGGACTCTGGCCGCGAAGAGCAATCTGGCGGCCGCGCTGCAAGCCCGGAAAAAGCTCGCCGAGGCCACGGACCTGGCGCGCGAGGTCTTCGACACTTCCCGGCGCGTGCTGGGAGATGAGCACCCGAGCCTGCTCGAGCAGGTCAACAACCTCGGCGTGATGTACTCCCAACAGAACAAGCTCGATGAGGCCATGGCCTACCAGCGCGACGCCCTCGCCCGTCTCCATCGGCAACTGGGCGAGTCTCACCCCAGCACGCTCACGGCCCTGAACAACCTTGCCGTCGTGCTCGTTCAGCGCCGCGAGTTCACCGCGGCAGCGGAGATGTTCGGCGAGGGCGTCGAGACCAGCCGGCGCGGGGCGGCCAGCACCCTCCCCATTCGGGCGATGCTCCTGCACCATCAGGCCGATGCGCTCCGCCGCGCCGGGAAACTCGACGAGGCCAAGCGGGCGGCCCGTGAGGCGGTTGACATGTACCGAGCCCACCCCGACTGGAACCCTGCCGAGTCACAGCATGCCGACCAGGTTCTGGAAGAGGTCCTCCTGCAACGCGCCGATCACGCCGAGGTCGAGGACCTGCTCCGCGCCTCGGTCGAGCGCGAGCGCCGCGCCCAGCCGCTGAACGAGAGGCGGCTGGCGGGGAGGCTGGCGACGCTGGGAGACAACCTGCTGCATCAGAGAAAGTACGCCGAGGCCGAGGCATCTCTACGCCAATGCGCCGACGTGGACGTCCGGGTCTTTCCCGAAGGCGATCCCGGGCGCTGGCGCCTGCACCAGGCCAGGAGCATGCTGGGCGAGGCTCTGGTCGGGCAGGCCGCGGACCCATCGCTGGATGCCGCCGCACGCCCCGCCAGACTCCGCGAGGCCGAGAAGCTGCTGGTTGATGCCTACAACGAAATGAAGGATGACCCTCGCATCCCCGCCCCCACGCCCTCCAACCCTCACGATCGCCGGCGCGAGGCGCTGCAGCGGATCGTGGGACTCTACGAAACCTGGGCGGCGCTCGAGCCGGGCGCGGGGTATGACGCCAAAGCCACGAAATGGCGCGACCGAGCGGCCACACCCGACGGGCCCCCGTAGATTCGCACCCACATTCGCTCATCCGGCCCGCAACCCCGGGACCGGGGAACTCTCGCTATTCCTGGCGCTTCCTGCTCCCCATTCCGCTTGGGGTACAAGGCCGGCGATCGAGCCGGTTCCCACCGGAGTTTCACCATGCGAGCCCGCCTCCTCGCCATCCTGGCGTCCCTGGCCCTCACCGCCGCGGCCGCCGCCCAGTCCACCGCTTTCACGTATCAGGGTCGGCTCACGGGCGGAGGGAGCCCGGCCATCGGGTCGCACGACCTGCGGTTCACGCTCTACGGCGTCCCGGCGGGCGGCACGATCGTCGCCGGGCCCATCTGCGCCGACAACGTCAACGTCGCCGACGGCCTGTTCACCGTGCCGCTGGACTTCGGCGCCGTCTTCGACGGCAACGAGCGCTGGCTGGAGATCGGCGTGCGGGCCGACGCCACGCCCGGCAACTGCGGCACGGGCGCGTACACGCCACTCTCGCCGCGCCAGGCGCTGACCGCCGCGCCCTACGCGCTCTCGGTCCGCGTCCCTCTCACGCTGAGCGGCACGAGCGCCACGCACATCATCCGCGGCCAGAACGCCTCAACGACGGGTGGAGCCGCTGGCGTCTTCGGCGAATCCACCGCCGTCAGCGGCGGCACGTATGGTGGGCAGTTCCGGTGCGCCAGCCCGGACGGGGCGGTCGGCGTCGCCGGTCAGGCCAACTCCGCCACCGGCTTCACGTACGGCGTGGTTGGAATCAACTTCAGCACCAGCGGGGTGGGTGTCCGCGGGAACGCCCTCGCATCGAGCGGCACCACCTACGGCGTGGTCGGCACCACGCTCAGCCCCAATGGCTACGCCGGCTACTTCACCGGGCCGGCGGGAAGTCGGAACTACTTCGAGCAGAGCGTCGGCATCGGCACCACCGCGCCGACCCACACCGTCCACATCGCCTCCCCCACGCCCACCCTGGCTCTCCAGGACACCGACTCCACCACGCAGCAGGTCGGCTACATCAGCTTCCGCGACTCCGCCAACAGCGAGCGCGCCTGGGTCGGCTATGGCACGCCGGGGAGTCCAGACTTTTCCATCGTGAACGCACGCTCCGGCGGAAACATCGTCCTGTCGCCGTTCTCCGGCGGCGTCGGCATCGGCACGTCCACCCCGTCGAGGCGGTTGACCGTCTGGGACACCATGAGCGTCGAGGCCAGCCCCGGATTCATGCCGATCCTGGGAATCCCCCGTCCGGGCACTACGAACTTTCGAGCGTCCATGTTCATTGATCCGGGGAATGGGGACGGAGTCGTGACGGGAGACCGCAAGAGCTTCCGCGAGATCAACCCGGCGGACCCGACCACCGACATCTGGTACGTCTGCCTCGAGGGCCCCGAGGCCGCCATGTACGTTCGCGGCACGGCCAGGCTCGCAAACGGCCGCGCGCTGATCGAGCTGCCTGCGCATTTCCGGTCCCTCGCGTTGGAGGAGGGAATGACGGTTCAACTCACCCCGCTATCCGCTCAATCGAAGGGATTGGCCGTTACGCGCAAGAGCCTGAACGGCGTGGAAGTTACCGAGCTGGCCGACGGCAAGGGCGACTATGCGTTCGATTGGGAAGTGAAAGCCGTGCGCAAGCGCTACGAGAACTATCAGGCAGTCAAGCCCTGGGATGAGTTCCTGCCGTCCGATTCGGACCGGGAAACCGCCTGGCAGGAGCGGGCCAGGGAGATCGAGCGCAACCGTTGATGCAGGTGATCGGCTTCGTCGATTCGCATCATTGCGCGCCCCGTGCGGCGCCAAATCAAAGGAGTACACACATGCGGCCAAGAATCATTGTTCAGATCAGCTTGTCGATCCTGGCTGCGCTCGTCGCCCAGCCCGCCCGCGGACAAACGCCGCTCGGCACCGCCTTCACCTACCAGGGCCAACTCAAACAGTCCGGCGGGCCGCTCAACAACACGGCGGACTTCGAGTTCAGGCTCTTCAACGCCCCGACGGGCGGCGTGCAGCTCGGCAGCACGAATCCGGTCAACAACGTCAACATCGTTGACGGTCTCTTCACGGCGTCGCTGAACTTCGGCACGCCCGCGTTTAACGGCGACCAACGGTTCCTGCAGATCGCCGTCCGCAGCCCCGCCGGGTCGGGGACCTTCACCACGCTCAGCCCGCGCCAACCGATGACGGCCGTGCCCTACGCGCTGTACGCGCTCACCGGCCCCGGCAGCGGCGGCCCGTGGGCGGTGAATGGCAACAACGTCTTCAACACGAATACCGGCAACGTGGGCATCGGCACGACGACGCCCACGCACACGCTGCATGTCGCCGCACCCGGGCCCGCGCTCGCCCTCCAGGACAACGACGGGAACGCGACGCAGGTGGGGTACGTCAGCCTTCGCAACACGGACAACATCGAGACAGGCTGGATGGGCTTTGGCGACCCGGGAAACCCGCACCTCGGGATCGTGAACGCTCGCTCCGGCGGGAACATCGTTCTGTTGCCGTTCTCCGGCAACGTCGGCATCGGGACGCTCAGCCCGGCAAGCAAACTCTCCGTCGCCGGCGACATTGACATCACTGGCAGTCGCCTGTTTGTCGGTACGTCGGGCAACGTCGGCATCGGCACCAGCGCGCCCCTCGTCAAGCTCGATGTCCGCGGCAACATCCACCTGGGAAACAGCGGTGAGTTCCGCGCAGTCGCCGGCCAGGAGAGCCTGCGCATCATTCGGGGCGCGGTGGCGGCCGACGGAACCCCCACTTCGGGGTTGGGCTTCTCTGTCAACCATTTCGCGACGGGTCAGTACTTGGTCACTTTTACGACGCCGTTCACCGGCGCTCCGTCGGTCTCCGCCATGGCGAAATACCAGTCTGGGGCCGGCCTATTTCTCTATGCGAACCTCCAGAACGGCAGCGTCGAGATTCGCACCTTCAATGACCCTGATTTTGCAGACTGCATCTTCACCTTTATCGCCATCGGGCCGCGGTAGCGGGATGCGCCTGTCGCGCTCCCCGTCCGTACGGCGGAGCAACCCGAACGCCAACGCCGGCATCCGCCCGCACGCATTTGCATCGGAGAACCAGCCATGAAGTTCCACCTGTCCTCCGCCACCCTGCTCGCCACCGCCCTCCTCCTCCCCGCAACCGCCCACGCCCAGTTCCAGATCGACTGGTACACCGTCGACGGCGGCGGCGGAACCTCCACCGGCGGCTCGTTCTCGCTGACCGGCACCATCGGCCAGTGCGATGCCGGCCCGGCGCCCGCGGGCATGTCCGGCGCATCGTTCGTGCTCGAGGGTGGCTTCTGGGGAGTCGCCGCGGCGCCACCCTGCACCGCCGACTTCAATCACGACGCCCTGGTCAACTCCCAGGACTTCTTCGACTTCCTCACCGCCTTCTTCGCCGGCTGCTGACCTGACAACGCCGCCCGACCCCGCAGGCAAGGCCTGATTTCATCAGGAGCGACTCCGCCTTGGCGGCGTCGCTCTTTTCGACCGGTTGGCGGGCGTTGATATCGGCCCGGTGGCAGCGGATGTGCGCGGAAGGCCCGCCCCCCTTTCGCAGCGCAGCACTCCGCCTTTTCTTGGCGCTCGCGCCGCACACTCTCCGCTTGGTGTCCGGGCGAAGACGCTCGCCGCCACAGGAGTTACCCATTATGAAGCTCGCCTTCCTCTCA
>JBGPJM010000077.1:0-19311 GCA_041485385.1 Phycisphaerae bacterium
CCTCACCCCACGACCGGCTCGCACCTTACCTCGCTCTTCACCGAGTTGGCGATGAAGCACTCCTCGTGCGCCTTGTGGTGCATCGCCTCGATATCGCTCTGGGCCGGTCGCTTCTCGCCGGCGAACTCGGCGCTCGGCCTCAGCGTCACCCGCGTCACCGCGGTCTTCCCCTCGGCGTTCTTCCCCACAATCGCGATCGCGTTGTCGGTGTACTTCTCCACCACGAACCCCTTCTTCGCGGCGATCGCCAGGAACCACAGCATGTGGCAGCTCGACAGCGATGCGATGAACGCCTCCTCCGGATCGACCCCCGCCGGATCCGACAGGGGCACCGGCACCACCCGCGGCGAGGACGACCCCGGCACCTCCGCGCCGCCATCAAACCGCCACACATGCCCGCGGCTGTAGCGGTTGTCCGTGAACACCGCCCCGCGACGGACCCATTCGACGGTGGCCTGGTACTCGGACATGGGCGCCTCTCTGGATGTGGGATGTGGGATGCGGGTGCGGCGAGACGGTAGACCCGAGGGCGAGGCAAGGGTTCCCTGAGGCTCGGCGGGGTTCCTGCGACTTCGACCCGAGTCTCGTTGAGTTCCGTATGAGTTTTTGCGAGTTCCGTCGACTTTCGTTGACTTTTTGCGACTTTTTGCGACTTTTTTTCGGAGTTTTTTTCGTTGCAAGTGCTTGTAAGCTAAGCACTTGACGTCTGTTTGTGTCCGCCAACATGCGCGCAACCCTCGAAACGCTCTCTCGCACAGCTGGGGCCAGAGAGAGACGACGAGAAAATTCGAGAGCTTGCGAGAAAACACCGAGAGAACTCGAGAGTTTTGGAGAGATTTGGACGTGTTTTCGAGGGGTAGATCTGCTGCAAGTGCTTGTAGCGTCGTGAGTTGAGCGTGGTTAGCGGCCGCCAAGATGGGCGAAAACCCTGAAACGCCCACTGCGATGTGGGATGTCGGATTGGGGATGTGGGATGCGAAGGCTGGGCGGCGCTGGGTGCGCAGGGCAAGAACGATGGGCGACGCCCTCACAACACCGCCCGCTTGTGTGCACGACTCCCCCATCCCATTCCCCCCGATCGCATTCCACGGAGTCTAGGTGCGGGCCGCGCACCCGCAAGAGAATCTGCACCTATTACCCCAATTTGGCGCGCAGAATGCCAACCCCGAACTGGGTATCTCCTTGCCGCGGCCGCCGCGGCAGAGTCGCTCTCCGTCTCTCCGTCTCCCAGTCCCGTTCCGGTGCGATCACACCCCAGCCTCCGCAATACACTCCCCCCACTGGGAGGCCACCCATGTCCATCAGACCCGTTCAGCGGCTCATCAAGGCCAAGCCCACCCTCGAGGGCGCCGGCGTCCATCTCCGGCGCGCCTTCGGCTTCGGCAACACCTCCGACTTCGACCCCTTCCTGCTCCTGGATGATTTCCGCAACGACATCCCCGCGGATTACCTCGCCGGTTTCCCCTGGCACCCGCACCGCGGCATCGAGACCATCACCTATGTTCTCGCCGGCACCGTGGACCACGCCGACAGCATGGGGAACAAGGGGTCGATCGGCCCCGGTGAGATCCAGTGGATGACAGCGGGGCGCGGCATCATCCACCAGGAGATGCCCAAGGGGGACAAGATCGGGCGGATGCACGGGTTCCAACTGTGGGCGAACCTGCCGGCGTCGCAGAAGATGGCCCCGCCGCGGTACCAGGAGATCAAGGCCCCGGAGATCCCGGAGATCACCGACGATGACGGGACGACGGCCCGGGTGGTGTGCGGCAGCTTCTGGGGCAAACGCGGCCCGGTGGAGGGGATCGCGGCCGACCCGGTGTACCTAGACGTCTCGGTGCCGCCGGGCAAGCGGAAGAAGCTGCCGGTCGCCCCGACCAGCCACGCCTTCGCCTACGTCTTCGCGGGTTCCGGCAAGTTCTGCAACGCCTCCGGCCCGCTGGATGTGCCGACCGAGAGCGTCGGCTGGTCAGGCGCGGCCGACACGAAGCCCCCCACCGAGGCCGACGACCGCTCGCTGGTCCTCTTCGACTCCGGCGACGAGGTGACGGTGCAGGCGGGGGAGGACGGGATCCGGTTCCTGCTGTGCTCGGGGAAGCCGCTGAAGGAACCGGTGGCGTGGTACGGGCCGATCGTGATGAACACGCAGGCGCAGCTGCGCGAGGCGTACGAGGAGCTGGAGCGGGGGACGTTTTTGGGAAAGGGGCGATGAGTTGAGCGCGCTGAATGCCCGGGCGGAGCGAGGGGCTGCCGTTCCTGACAGTCTGAACTCCACCCGCCCTTGCCGACTTGCGACATAGCAAATCGTGGATGACGCGAGTCGAGATCGGTAACGCGAGTTTGCCGGTCCAGGGGACGCGAGCTCTCACGACCTCTGGCGGCCGAAACGCGTCCACGGCCGGAGAACCCGATGGAGCGGGACGGCGGTGGGGTGCGCTCGCGTGGACGCGACGAGTTGGCGCTTCTGCAGGTGCGTCAGCGCGCCCTGCACGGCGCTGCGGGAGAGGCCGGTGGCGTCGGCGATCGACTGGTGGGAGGCGCGCACCGACCAGTTGGCCTGCTGCGA
The DNA here is from genome assembly GCA_041485385.1 of Phycisphaerae bacterium. GTDB lineage: Bacteria > Planctomycetota > Phycisphaerae > Phycisphaerales > UBA1924 > JBGPJM01. Next base: position 2,567 of record JBGPJM010000077.1, read on the forward strand.
CGCGTGGCGGTACAGGTGCAGGTACACGATGAACGAGGAGGGGCGGCGGTCGTGGCCGACGATGTCGGGCAAAAGGCCGTCCAGGAGGTAGGCGTCGAGGGTGATCTGTATCATCGGTTGCTATAGTTCCTTGCCGTATAGTAGCCGCCGCCGCGACCCACACCCAAATCGGCGATGATCGCTCGCACGCGCCCGCCCCGCCGGTATTGTGTGCCGGGCCCGATGCACAACGCAAGGGCAAACACTCTGAAAGGCGAGCCATGATCCGCAACATCAAGTTCGTGAGCATCCCCGTGAAGGACCAGGACCGCGCCCTGGAGTTCTACGTGAGCACCCTCGGCTTCACGCTCGTGACCGATCAGCCGATGGGGCCCGGGCAGCGATGGGTCGAGGTGCGTGCCCCCAGGGCCCAGACCGGCCTGGCCCTCTTCACGCCCCCCGGCCAGGAGGACCGGATCGGCACTTTCACCGGCATGTCGCTGGAGTGCGACGATGTGCAGAAGACCTACACCGAGCTCAGCGCCAAGGGCGTGGAGTTCGCCAAGCCGCCCAAGGCCGAGCCGTGGGGCATGATGGCCATCCTGAAGGACTCCGAAGGAAACCAGATCGTCCTCTCCGCCGCCCGGTGAGCCGGAGGTGATGGGCCGCCGCGGCGGCAACGATCGCCCCGCGCGGGCAGAGTGCCGATCCAAGCAAAGGAGATGGCGATGTCCAGGCAGACTATCCAAAGCAAGAAGCAGACCGCGGCCAGAGACCGGAAGGACCCCGGCAAGGTGGTCCTCCTCAACGCCAATACCGAGCGCAACGGCCCCCGCCTCGACGGCGGGAAGTACTCGGCGGTACGGAGGGCCGTCCTCAAGTCGGTGCCGCGCTCCCCGCGTCACATCGGTTTCGCGGCACTCATCGACCAGGTGCGGCGGAACCTCCCCGAGGGCGAGATCCCCGGCGGCGGCTCCATCCCCTGGTACGTCACGACCGTGAAGCTCGATCTGGAGGCCCGCGGCGAACTGGTCTGCGACCGGCAGTGCTCGCCGCAGACGCTGAGCCGTCCGGGCAACGGCTGAGGCGCCCGCGGCCTGACCTTGATCGCCCGTTCACAACCCGGTGCCGCACTTCAAAACGGCTGCTGCAGCAGCCGTCAAGCGGACGGAGGAGCCCCTACTTCTTCTCCTCGAACACCGGCCCGGATTCGGCCACGGGCACGGCGGCCTTGACGAATGGGTCGTCGTACATCGCCGGTTTCACGGCCGTAACGGCCGCGGGGAGCTGGCAGATCACCAGGAAGCGCACCCGGGCGGGGGAGGCTGGCCACTTGCTCATCTCGTCGATCCGCGTACCGTCGGGGTCGAGCAGGAAGACGTCCACGCTCGACTCGACCGACTCGTTCGTGGTTGCGTCGTAGATCTCAAGGTCGTCAAGATCGAGCCCCGTGCGGTCGCCGTCCCATTCCATGTCGATGGCGACGTAGCGGCAGCCGGGGGCAGCGTTGGTGAACGAGCCGCCCGAGTACACCCACGCGCGGTGAACCGTGGTGGTCGTGTCTGGCTCGGTCTGCGATCGGCGGACGGCCTCCTCGACGATCTTGCGGAGGTCGGGGTCGTCCATGACGTTGACGGTCTTGCGGGTGTGCGGGCCCGGCGCGGCGGGGCGCGTCAGGAGGTAGATGCTCGCGCCGGCGACTCCGACAACCGCGATCACCCCGAGAAAACCGGCTCGATTCGAGAGACGTGCCATGCGCGGCAGTGTACGCGGGCCGGCGCTGGATTGAGCGTGCGCCTCCCCACCTAACGTAGTCTCGACTGAACACAAGCTAGACCAACCCCTTCCGCCCCCAGGTGCCCCCTACCCGCACCATCATCGTCCCGCCCTTCAGGCCCAAGGGCACGCTGCCGCTGGCGGCGATCGTCGGCGGTGTGGTCTGCAGCGGTCTGCTGCTCGCCGCCGAGGCGGTGCGACGGGCGTTATCGTCAGCGCCATCATCGGCGCCCGCGGCCATCGCGTGGTGGGTGGCGACTCTGGCGATGGCATACCTGGGTCCGCTCGTTCTGCTCAGCTTGGCCCTGTCGCGGCGCGCCGATCGGCGGTGGCTCACCTTCTTCGCCGGGATAACCGCGGGGACCGCGCTCCCCATCTCCTTGACGGCGATCGAGATCGGGCGCGGGCCCCCCTGTGCTGTCGGCGACAACCTGGACCTCTCCGTACCGGTCGTCATCGCCGCCTGCGCCGCCATCGGCGGGGTGGTCTGTCTCATCGTGCACTGGCTGGCGCACACCTTCCTTTTCACGGTCGTCGAGGACAACGGCTCGTACTGCCTGCGGTGCGGGTACCAGATCGGCGATCCTTCGGTCACTCCTCCCGCCATCACCGTCTGCCCCGAGTGCGGCGCCCCCCGCGAGCTCGCTCGCCACCAGCGGGCGCGGCCGATCCGTCTCTTCGACCGCGCCCGGCGCGCGGCACGCCCGGCGCTGGCGATCCTCGCCGCGACGATGCTGATCGTCGTCGCCGGCACGGTCTACCGGGCGGCGCCCATAGTGAGATTCCTGGCGCGTTTCGGGGTTCTCGGCGGGCTCCGGAACCAGGCCCCCGGCCCGATCACCGCCTGGGGCGCGTCCGGGCCGAACTACGCCATCGCGTGCGACGCGGCCGGCGCGATCCAGCGGTTCGACGAAGGCTGGGGTAAGGGGGTGATCCTGGTCGTCCGATTCGCGATGGACCCGCCTCACGGTCTTCCGCCGATGCAGATCATGCTCGCTGTGGAGTCCATGGGTCCCGGCGAAAGAAGCATCAGCTACGGGGCACCGTACGTTTTCTGCGACCTCGACGGCGCGCAGGCCGAGTATGTCATCGATCACGGCCTCCCCGCGCCCCTGGTCGCCGAGTTCCGGGCCGCATCAACCCGAGGCTGGACGCCCACCCCCGCCCCCGGCCCTGCTGGCCGCTCACAACCCCCCATTGTCCGCATCGACCCGACGCCGTACTTTCCGGCTGGGCCGGCCGGTCGGTAATCCGCCATCCAACATATCCAACATCCCACATCCGACATGGAACGGCCCGGCCGGCGCGCCCGTCAAGCCTGATCGGTCAGGATGCTGGACCACCGGTCCTTTCTCTCGTTTTCGCCGGTCTCTTCGATGCGTGTCGCGATCGTCCACACGTGCCCTGATGGATCCATGATCCACGCCGTGCGGTCGCCCCAGAACTGGTTCTGTGCCGGGATCAGCACCCGCGCCCCTGCGGCCACCCCCCTCTCCACTGCTTGATCGACATCCTCGACATACACGAACACCACGACCGGTGAACTCCCATCCGGCGTTGGCGCGCGGCTCGGCAGGGTCGGCCACTCGCTCTCGATCATGATCATCGCCGGGCCGATGGTCATGAGCGCATGCGCGACCGTCCCATCAGGACCGGGCCTGCGGACGCGCTCCACCGCGCCGAACGTGCTCGCGCAGAACTCGATGGCCGCGGCGGGGTCGCGGCACACCAGCCTCGGGATGACGACCGACGCACCGTCGGGGACGCCCTTCGCCTTGGTTGCCATGTTCCCTCCAGGTTTCGTCGAATCAGGAACTCGATTGTTCAGCGATCAAACCAGGGCAGAGAGATTCTTGCGGAGCACCTGCAGGCCGCCGATTGACCCGCTCACGTTTTGCGCCGTCCATTGCACCGCCCATCGCGGCCGCGGTCAAGCTTTTTCTGGCGACAGCAGGGGCGAGCGTCTCCTGGATTTCAGCGCGATCCCGCGCGAGGAACCGCCCGGCTGACCCGAGAGGAGTAGTCGGTCCTCTCCGGGCCCTTCGTGTCGCGCGGAGCTGCATGAAACCCACTCCCGCGGATCTGGAGTCCGCTGCCTCTGCCTTTCCGCCGCGCGGCCAGGCGAGAGATCAGAGCGAGATCAGGCTCAGCAGCAGCGCGGTCACGCTGACGACCACTGCGCCTTGCCGACGAAGCGCCCGAGGCGCCGATCGGAGGGGAGGGGGCTGAGCCTGGTCTTTAGCGTCCGCCACGCCGCGATGATCACCACCGGCGTGAGCGCGAAGATGATGCAGATGGCGAGCTGGACGCGCTCGGCCGGGGCCGCGGGCGCGGTGCCGATGACAAAGCGTCTGGCGAGAATGATCGCCACCGCCGCGACCGCCGAGGGGGACTGGGGGAGGGGGACGCGGGGAAGGGTGAGGGGCTGGCAACGCCGCAACGCGAGCCGCCCGCGAAGCCGCCGACTTCGGCCCGCCGTGACGCTCGAAACCCGCCCCCGGCACTCGCATGACCGCGGACGCACCCGACGAGCCACGACCGAAGAGAGTCGTCCTCGGTCGCTGCTGGAGCGCGCGCGGGCCGACAGCTGTGCGGCCCCCGCGGCATCAATGCGCCGCGGGGGTTGAGGGAGGCGCTGAGAGAGGAACGAGGGCGGCGATTTGATGGCACCCGGAACCCCCTCACCCCCTCACCTTCTCACCCTCTCACCGTATCACCGTCCCCCGCGTCTCCTTCCTGCGTGCGGAGATCCCCCATCTACAGCGTCAGCTCGCACAACATCTCCCGCAAACGCACCGCCAGCGGGCGCACGCACTCAACTCCTCGGTCGCCGTTGGTCAGCACGACGAACACAACGCCGCGCCGAACCAGTCCCTCTGCACATCCCCACCACCCGGCGCCGAACCCCTCGTGCGAATACTCGGTGTCGCTGCGCCCCGCCCACAGATGAAACCCCAGGCCCCACGAGCGCCCCTCGGCATCGCGTGACTGAGCCTTCAGCATCTCCGCCGCCGAACCCGGCGAGATCGCCCGCCCGAGCACGCCGCCGTCACCATCGCCCGGCAGCACGCTCGACCAGAACCTCGCCAGGTCCGCCGCGGTCGTGTACAGGCCGCTGGACGCCGCAACCGCCAGGCGGCCCCGCGGCATCGGCCGGTTCTGGGCATCATGCCGCACGGCGAGGCGCGCCAGCACCTCCGCGCCCGGCGCATAGTCGCTCGACGCCATCCCCAATGGCCGCAGCACCAGCTCACGCGCCACGTCCGCAAACGGCCGCCTCGTCGCGTCCTCGATCAGCAGTTGCAGCAGCAGATATCCCCCGCCGGAGTACACCAGCGCCCCGGGCGCCCACGCCATCCGCAGTTGCATCTCCGGGTCCCGCTCGTCGCGCAGCATCGAGAGCGCCCCCGGCGCCCCGTCCGCCGAGGCCCACCCGTGCTTGTGCACCGTCAGACCCGCCGAGTGCGAGAGCACGCGCCGGAGCGTCACCCCGCCCGGGTCGAACCCCGCGCACCGCTCCCGCGGCATCGCCCATGAACGCAACCTCGACCACACCGGCTCATCAAGATCAAGCACGCCGCGATCCACCAGCGCCATCGCGCACGCCGCCGTCACCGGCTTCGAAATCGAGCAGGCCTGGAAGACCGTCCCCTCGCCCACCGCGGCCCCCGACGCCGGATCGCTGCTCCCCAGGTACGCGCTCACCCGCGCCCCCGCCGCCAATCGCACGACCACCGCCAGCCCCGGCACACCCGACCGCTCGAATAGCTCCCGCCCCGTTGTTTCCAGCAGAAGACGCAGCCCTCGCTCCACGCGGGCCGTGCCGTCAGACGCTACCCCCGCGCGCCATGCGGCCATGCGGCACCGACGGATCAACCCCGGGACAACGCTCATGGCCGCAGTCTACACGGCGCGCGATATCGCCACCGCCGGCACACACCGGGTTGGGTCGGTCTCCGACCGGTCGCCGCCAAGGCGCGGCGCCCTCCGCCCGTCGCGACGTTCGGAGCCCATTGTCCACTGTCCACTGTCTCCCCCTTCCACCCACCATGAACCGGGGCCAAAGTTCGCCATTCGGCCGCGAGAGGACGCGCGCGCCCGCCGGGTGTTCGGGCTGCCTGGATCAGACGGTGCTCGAACCCCGGGAACGTCGGGGTCAGTCTACCGAACGTGCCAAAAAACCGCCGCAAATCGCATGGTATTACCCGATTTGGGCGCGCAGGATGGGCCCTCCCCGAAACGAGTGAGCAGGCTAATCCTCGTCCAGCGTCTTCTTCCGGCGCAGCACGTGGTGGTAGTGCTGCGCGAACCGGTGCGCCTCGTCCCTGATCGCCTGGCACAGCCTCAACCCCGGGTTTTCCCGCCCCAAACGCACCGGCTCGCTCCGTCGCTGGATGTAGATCAGCTCCTCCTTTTTCGCCAGCGAGATCACCATCGGCGGCTTGACATCCAAGGTGTCGAACGCCTCCATCGCCGCGTGCAGCTGCCCCAACCCCCCATCAATCAGAATCACATCCGGGTACAGCTCGTGCCCCGCCCCCGCTTCCCGGTACCGCCGGCTCACCACTTCCTTGATGCTCGCATAATCGTCGTTGAATTTCCCGGGAATTTGGCTTCCAAACCCCTCATCGGTCGCGCCCGCGCCGGGTTGCTCCGCCGCCTTGATTTTGTATCTGCGGTACTCGTTCTTGAACGGCCGCCCATCGACGAAGCACACCTTGCTCCCCACCGTTTCGCCCCCTTGCAGATGCGCGATGTCGAACCCCTCGATGCACCGGATCTGCGACTCCAGGTCGAGTGTCTTCTGCAAACTCACCAGCGCCCTGCGCGGATCGAGATACGCAATTCCCGTTTCCGTCTCCGGCTGCCACCCCTCGCTCCGGCCTCCCTTGGCGCGCTCCTCGAGCTTCTCGATGGCCTTGATCTGGTCCCGCAGCGCGGCCGCCCGCTCGTAGTCCAGCGTGGCGGCGACCTGCTGCATCTCGTCGCGCATCTCGCGCATCATCGCTGAGCGCTTGCTCTCCAGCGAGCGCACGAAGCGATCGACATCGATCCGGTACGCCTGCTTGCCGATCTTGTCCGCGCACGGCGCCGTGCACTGCCCGATGTTGTACAGGATGCACGGCCGGAAGAACTTGTTCTTCGGGTCACCTTCCACGATGTCCAGGTGGCACGTGCGGAACTTGAAAACCCGCTGCAACAGCTGCACGGCCTCCCGCAGCGCCCCCACCGCCGTGAACGGCCCGAAGACCTTGGCCCCCTTCAGCTCCGGGTCGGCCGGTGTCCGCGTGATCACCACCCTGGGGAAGTCCTCCCGCATCGTGATCGCCAGGTACGGGAACGTCTTGTCGTCGGTCAGGCGCACGTTGAACCGCGGCTTGATGTCCTTGATCAGCCGGTTCTCGGTGAGCAGCGCCTCCCACTCCCCCTCGCAGGCGATCACGTCGAAATCCTCGATGACCTCGAGCATCGGCTGCTTCTTGAAGCCGAGGTCGGCCGAGGGGATGAAGTACGAGGCCACACGGTCGGGCAGGCGCGCGGCCTTGCCAACGTACACCACTACCCCCGCGGTGTCCTTCATCAGGTAGACACCGGGGGCCGGCTCGAGCGCCCGGGCCTTGGCCAGCAGGCGCAGCAGGCGCTGCTCGCGGGTATCCGTTCCGCCACCGCCCTCGCTCGTCGCTCTTTGCCCGTTCTCGTCGTCCACGGTGAATCGTAATCGCGCCGAGCCGCTCGACACGCACTCGCCAACCCTCCTCGGCCTCCCCCCGTACCGTTGATCGATGCCCCCGCTCCCGCGTCTTCGAATCGAGGCCCTCCGGGACCTTGCCGACCAGCTCCGCTTTGCCCCCGCGCCCACCGCCCGGCGCCAGATGGAACGCGCCGAGGATCTTTTCGCCCAGATCGACCCCGATCAGACTTACCCCGAGGACTGGGTCGTCTTCGCCATCACCGGATACCGCCCCCGCCTTGAGTCCCCCTCGCAGTTCGTCGGCGCGGCCCTGCTGGGGGATCTGTCGATGCTTGTCGAGCGGCTCAGCGCCGCCGCGGGGATCAAGGAGGAGGAGCTCCGACCAGCCGTCAGCGGCAACGGCCGTTCACGCGCGGCGTCCGCCCCCCCCACCGCCCCCGCCGCCCCCGCCTGGCTCGATGTGCCCGAGCTTTGCCGGCGCTGGAGCATCAGCCGCAAGACGCTCGACCGGTACCGCCGACAGGGGCTGCCGGGCCGGCGCGTGATCCCGGCATCGGGAGCGCGGGGGGCGGGAGGGGGAGGCGGGGCCAGTGGGAGGGCGCGGCAGAAGCTGCTCTTCTCGTCATCGGCGGTCGCATCGTTCGAGTCCCGCCACGCGCCTTCGCTCGCCAAGGCGGCTGCGTTCACACGCATCCCGGCCGAGCTCGAGCCGCACATCGTCCGCGTCGCCGCCCGCGCCCAGCGGCGCTTCGGCTGGTCCCTCAGCACCGCGGCCCTGAAGGTCGCGGGGCATTTCGACCGCGGGCACGAGACGATCCGCCAGCTTCTCCGGCGGCAGCGCGATGAGGCGGGCAAGCCCCTCTTCGACCAGCTCGGCCCGCTCACGCCCCGCCAGCAACGCATCGCCGACCGCGCCTTCCGGCGCGCCGTCGACCCGTCCGAGATCGCCCGCCATTTCGGGCGCACGAAGGCCAGCATCTTCCGCGCCCTGGCGCGTCAGCGCGCCCAGCGGCTGCACGACCTCCTCCCCGCCCTGCAAGTCGGCACGCACGCGCAAGGCCATGCCCCGGCCTCCGCGGCGCGCAAGCCGCAGTCTCCGCTGGAATCCGCCGACGCCCGCACCGGCCTTGGCGCGCCCGCTCCCCTCACCCTCGCGGCCATGATCGCCTACGCCACCGCCAACGCCCTCCCCGATCCGCGCGCCGAGCGGGCACGCGCTGCCGCGTATTGGCACCTCCGCAGGCAGGCCGCGGCCCTCATCGCCGCGCTGCCTCCGCATAGCCCGCACACCACCGACCTCGACCGCATCGAGACGCTCCTCCGCTGGGGCAGCCGCCTGAAGGCCGAGCTCGTCCGGTCGCAGCTCTCGCTCATCCTCAAGACCATCCACTCCCGCCTGGACCGAGAGCTCACCTCCGCCCCGCGCGCCGTCGGACGCTCGCTCGTTGTCCTCTGCATCGATACGGTCATCGACGCGACCGAACAGTTCGACCCGGCCAGGGGCGGGCGCCTCGCCTCCCCGTGCGCCGTGGCGCTCAACAAGGCCGTTTCGCACTGGGCCCTCGGTCCGGGCGCTCCGTGGCTCTCCGCCGCGACGCCTGCGCGAGCCTCGCCGCGGCTGGACCCGGCAACGATCGACCTGCCCGACTGGACGGGGCGCGTCGATCCCTGGCAGGCGTGGCTCGAACCCGACCCGCGCGTCCGCCCCATGGCCGTCGCGCAACCGCCCGCCCCCACGCTGCCCGAGCCCGATCGATCCCTCCTCCTGCGCCGGTTCGGCTGGGATGCAGCCGGCGCGAGCGCCCCGCCGGCGACGCTCGCCGACGTGGCCGCGAACCTGAAGATGACCCTCATGCACGCCACCCGCGTCGAGCACCGCGCTCTCCGCCTGGCGCTGCGGCTCGCCCGCGCTGAGGGGCCGCGAATGCTGCCATGAGCCTGCCCTCGTCTCCAACACCCGCGCCGCGCCTCGACACGTCCACCCCTACGTCCGTCTGGGTCTTTCACGCCGGCGCGCTGGGCGACTTCGTTCTCACGTGGCCCCTCCTGCGCGCGCTGGCTCGCTCGCTCCCGATGGGCCAGAGCCTCGCCCTCGTCGCCGACCCCGCCAAGGCCCACCTCGCGGCTCGCCTCCTTGGCCCTCCCGGCATCCTCCCCGTGGACGCCAACCAGCGCCGCTTCACCCGACTGTGGACGGGAGAGCCGCCCGCCGCTGTCGATGTCACCCTCGGCGCATCGCGCGTGCTCACGTTCCTCGCCGATGAATCGACCGAACCCGGCCGCCGCTGGCTCGCCGCCGCGGCAGGCATGTTCCCCGGTGCCGCCATCGGGTCCATCGGCCCGGCTGGCGACCCCTCGCGCACGGTCGTGTGGTCGCGCCACCGCGCGTCCGAGCTGGGGGCCGTCGAGCCCCGCCTGAACCCCGGCGGCCCCATCGTCGTTCACGTCGGCGCGGGCACTCGCGACAAGATGTGGCCGCTGGAGCGCTGGGCCGACGTGGTTGATCGCCTCCAGCGCCGCGCCGACGTGGTCGTCCTCGCAGGCGAGGCCGAGGCCGAGCGGTTCGACCAGGCGCAGCAGTCCGTTCTCCGCTCCATGAGGGCCCGCACGCTCCTCCGGCTCGACGACCTCGCCGACGCCCTCCTCGAAGCGCGGCTCTTCATCGGCGCCGACACCGGCCCCACGCATCTCGCCGCCCAGTTCGGCCTCCCGACCCTCGCCCTCTTCGGCCCCACCGATCCCGCAGTCTGGTCACCCGTGGGCCCGGTCGTCACGGTCCTCGCCGCTCCCGACCGCTCGCCTGGGTCGATGCACCGGCTCGCCGTCCAACCGGTCGAGGCCGCGGCGCTCGGGCTGCTCAGCGCAGATCGGTAGAGTCCCCGGCGCGTAGAATCGCCCGATGTCCGCACAGCCGCCTCCGCCCGGGCCCGACACGGGCCGTCCTCATTCACTCAACGGCTCCGTCGCGCCCGCCGCCGACGCGGCCCCTGTCGCTCCGCCCCACTCCTCCCGCCTCCGCTTCCGCGACTACCTCCGGCGCAAGCGCGAGGCCGGGCGCAACGACATCGGCGCCGCCTCCCTCGAGGACCTGCAGCGCGCCAAGAAGCACAAGCGCCAGCGCTCCTTCGCCACGCTGTTCCGGGAGTTCTGGGGTCTCCTCCGCGGCCACCGTCCACGCGTGCTCCTCGCCGTCACCACCGTCACCGTCGCCACGATCATTGGCCTGGCGCCCCCTGCCACCACCAAGATCACCCTCGACTTCGTCCTCGCCAAGAACCCGCCTCCCGGCGGCCTCCGCGCCTGGCTCCACCTCCCGGATTCGATCCCGCTCCCCACCGAGCGCCTCTCGCTTCTCTGGCTCACCGGCACCGTCATCCTCCTGCTCTCCATCATCGGCATCTGCTTCCACATGTGGGGACGCTCCCACATGACCCAGCTCACCAAGATCCTCCAGGCCCGCGTCCGGCGGCGCGTCTTCGACCACGCCGTCCGCCTACCCCTTCACCGCATCCACCAGATCAAGTCGGGCGGCGTCGCGAGCATTCTCCGCGAAGACGCCGGCGGCGCCGCCGAACTCCTCTTCAGTCTCCTCTACAACCCCTGGCGCGCCGTCGTCCAGCTCATCGGCACCCTCGCCATCCTCTCGATGGTCGACTGGCGGCTCCTCCTTGGCGCCCTGGTCGTCATCCCCGCCGTGTACGCCAGCCAGAAGACCTGGATCGCCCGCATACGCCCCGTCTTCGGCGATATCCGCAACACCCGCCAGCACATCGACGCCCACGCCACCGAGGCCTTCGGCGGCATGCGCGTCGTCCGCGGCTTCGGACGCCAGCGCGGCGAGGTCGGGCGCTTCATCCGCGGCAACCACCTCATGGCCCGTCAGGAGATGCTCGCATGGTGGTGGTCCCGCATCATCGAGATCGTCTGGCAGATCATGCTCCCGGCCGCCTCCGTCGGCGTGCTCCTCTACGGCGGCTCGCGCGTCATCGGCGGGTCCCTCACCATCGGCGACGTCATGATGTTCTCGTTCTATCTCATGATGCTCCTGGGACCGCTGGAGTCCCTCACCAACAGCGCCACCGGCATCCAGAACCAGCTCGCCGGCTTCGACCGCGTCCTCGACCTGCTCGCCGAGCCCCTGGAGCTCACCGGCCCCGCGCCCCAGGCACCCCCCCGCCCGCGCGACTCGGGCCTGGGCCGGCGGGATCTCCCCCCCTCCGGCGCCGTCGTCTCTCCTCAGACCGTCACCGGGCGCATCACCCTCTCGCACGTCGGGTTCACCTACCCCGGCAGCAAACAGCCCGTCCTCACCGACATCAACCTGGACGTCCCGCCGGGAAGGACCGTCGCCCTCGTCGGCAAGAGCGGCGCCGGCAAGACGACGCTGTGCAACCTCGTCGCCCGCTTCTACGACCCGACGCAGGGCGCCGTCCTCCTCGACGGCGTAGACCTCCGCCAGATCAACGTCGATTCCTACCGCCGCCTCCTGGGCATCGTCGAGCAGGACGTCTTCCTCTTCGATGGCACCATCAACGAGAACATCGCCTACGCCGGGCGCGGCGCCACGCCGCAGCGCATCCGTGCCGCGGCCATCGCCGCCAACGCCGACGAGTTCATCCAGCACCTGGAGAAGGGGTACAACACGCTCATCGGCGAACGCGGGGTCCGGCTCTCCGGCGGCCAGAAGCAGCGGATCGCCATCGCCCGGGCGCTCCTGGCCGATCCGCGCGTCCTCATCCTCGACGAGGCCACCAGCAACCTCGACTCCGAGAGCGAGGTGCTCATCCAGCGCTCCCTGGCGACCCTCATGAAGGGGCGCACCTGCTTCGTCATCGCGCACCGGCTCTCCACCATCCGTCACGCCGATCTGATCGTCGTCATCGAGAACGGGCGCGTGATCGAGACCGGCACGCACGACCAGCTCCTGGCGCGCGAGGGCCGCTACTGGGAGATGCTCCGCGTCCAGCTCCACCACGGCGAGCTCGACGCCAAGCCGCTCCCGCAGCCGACATGAGCCAGGCCCTTAGCCTGATGCCATGTGCCTTGCTTCTTCCTACCCCACGCGTCCACGTGGTGTACCCTTTCTCCCTGTAAAGTCCCCGCCCCTCCGGAGCCTCCCATGCCCGCCCCCGCGTCCCCCGCAGCCACCGCCCCGCCCTCCACCACAACCTCCGCCGCTTACGCCGAGCTCATCAAGCTCTCTCGCGAGACGGCGACCCTGAACTCCGTCGAGTCCCTCCTCGGCTGGGACCAGGAGACCTACATGCCCCCCGCGGCGTCGGCGCACCGCTCCGACCAGGCCGCGATGCTGTCCGGCATGGTCCACGAGCGTGCGACCTCGCGGCGCATCGGCGAGCTCATCGGCGCGTGCGAGGCCGATCGCTCGCTCGCCGGCGACCCGACAAGCGAGACGGCCGCCAACATCCGCGAGTTCCGTCGTGACTACGACCGCGCCACCAAGCTCCCCACCGACCTGGTCGCCGAGCTCGCGCGCGTCGGCAGCCTCGCCCAGGAGGCCTGGAAGGCCGCCCGCGCCAAGTCCGACTTCGCCGCCTTCGCCCCTCTCCTCGAGACGCTCATCGGCCTCGTGCGCCGCAAGGCCCAGTGTTACGGCATCCCCCCTTCCAGCAACGGCCACAAGGGCGAGCTGTACGATGCGCTCCTCGATGAATACGAGCCGGGCATGACCGCCGCTCGCGTCGAGTCCATCTTCACGCCCCTCCGCAATCGCCTCTCCTCGCTGGTCGCCGAGATCGTGAAGAGCCCCCACAAGCCCGACCGCACCATCCTCGAACTCGACATCCCCACCGCCCGCCAGGAGGCGTTCGGGCGCATCATCCTCGCGGCCATGGGCTTCGACCTCACCGCCGGGCGCCTCGACCTCACCACCCACCCGTTCTGCTCCGGCCTCGCCCCCGGCGACACCCGCCTGACGTTCCGCTTCGCCAAGGAGGGGTTCCTCGAGCCCCTCTACGGCATCATGCACGAGGCCGGCCACGGACTCTACGAGCAGGGCCTCCCCAAGGCCGAGCGATTCGGCCAGCCTCTGGGCTCATCGATCTCCCTGGGCATCCACGAGAGCCAGTCCCGCATGTGGAGAACTTCGTCGGGCGCTCGCGCACCTTCTGGCAGTGGGGATACCCGCAGGCACGCACTGCGTTCGGCCCCATCATGGAACGCTTCGACGCCGATGCCCTCTACCGCGCCGCCAACATCGTCAACCCCTCCTTCATCCGCGTCGAGGCCGACGAGGCCACCTACAACCTGCACATCATGCTCCGCTTCCACCTCGAGCGGGCCATCATCAGCGGCTCCCTCGCCGTCAAGGACATCCCCGGCGAGTGGAACAGCAACTTCGAGCAGTTCTTCGGCCTGAAGGTCCCCGACGACCGGCGCGGCTGCCTCCAGGACGTGCACTGGTCCTTCGGCGCCTTCGGCTACTTCCCCACCTACACCCTCGGCAACCTCTACGCCGCCCAGCTCTGGGAGACCATCAACAAGCAGCTCCCCGACCTGAACGCCCGCATGGCCAGGGGTGATTTCTCAACGCTCAAGGCCTGGCTCAACACGAACATCCACTGCCACGGCAAGCGCTATCGAGCCGATGAACTCTGCAAGATGCTCACCGGCGCGCCCCTCTCCGCCGACCCCCTTATGCGCCACCTTGAGGGCAAGCTCCGCCCGATCTACGGGATCTGAGCCGACTCTTCCTCCTCCGTCGCGCACGCGTACTGCTCCGGCGTCTCCGCCGCATCCGCCGTCGCGAAGCAGTACGTGTTCATTTTCTTGATCGGCGGCGAGTAGATGTGCAGCGTGATCAGGACCGTCCCCGGCGCCTGCATGTTCGCCACTTGGTGGATGTCCTCGTCCATCGCGGCGCACACATACCCCGGCGCCATGAGATTCGTCGCCACCGGGCACACCAGCCCCGATTCGGTCATGTTGAACCGGATCTCCGTCCCCACGCCCTCGATGACCCTGAACGCGCAGCTGACCCCCTTGTGATCGTGGATGGGCGTGCAGTGCCCGCTCCGCCAGCACAGGGCGAGCAGTTCGTACCACGCCGACGAGCTGATCGTGTTCCGCCGGTACGCCCGCGCGCCGAACACGCACGAAGGCTCGATGTCCTTCCGCGTAATCTGCACGTCCCTCAACAGCTTTTCGAGCACGCCCAGGTCCACCCGCCGCGCCAGCGAGTCCAGGTACTCCACCAATCCCGCCAGCTTCGGATAACAACAGCCCGCCGTAGCCATACGCCGCCTCGCTTCCCCGTCCATCCTACCTCAACCCCCGTTCCTCGCCTCTGCCAGAAGCACGCCCCTTCCCTCCCCCTCGTCGCCCCGCGACTCTGCGTGCACTTTTGCTCTTACTCCCCCGTCTCCGCCCTGATCGCCCGCCCCAGGTATTCGTACTGCTCGATCGTGTTGTACAGCTGCGCCGAGATCCGCACGTACCGCGTCCTCGCCCCCCCCTCCCCCAACGATCCTTTGAACGGGATGATGGGCACCTGGATCGAGTGCCGGGCGATCAGGCGGTCCTGAAGCGGATCGTGGTACTTCGTCGCCTGCCCGTCCTCCGCCTCACGCCGGTCCGGCAGCCTCACCGTCGCCAGGCTCCCGATCATCTCCTCCGGCTGCGCGGCCTCCGCCCCCAGCATCTCGTTCAGCAGCTTCCGCCCCGCCAGCGCCAGCTCATGGTTCCGCCGCCTCACCTCATCCCACCCCCCCCACCCCGGTCCCCCCGGCAGCATCGACCCCATCACCCGGATCGCGTCCCCCACGCACACCCAGGCCGACCAGTCCATCGTCCCGATGTTGTCGAACTCCAGGTGGAACCTGCTCCGGTCCGTCCGCCGCGAGTTCGCCCCGTGCGAGATCACCGTCGGCCGGATTCCCGCCTGCTTGTCCCGGCGCACGTACAGCATCGCCGAGCCCGGCGGCGAGCACGTCCATTTGTGGAAGTTCCCCGTGTAGTACGGCGCGCCGATCTTCTCCACGTTCAGGGCCTGCATCCCCGGCGCGTGCGCCCCGTCCACGATCGTGTCGACCCCGCGCCGGTTCATCTCCGCAACGATCTGGTCCACTGGGAAGATCAGCCCCGTCGGGCTCGTGACGTGGCTCACCAACACCAGCCTCGTCCGCTCCGTCGCCGCCGCCACGATCCGTCGGTACACCTCGTCGCTCGACGCGATCGGGAAGGGCACCTCCGCCACCACCACCTTCACGCCCCACCGCTCCTGGGCCCAGCGCAGCACGTTCTGGCAGGCGTTGTACTCGTGGTCGTTCGTCAGGATCTCGTCGCCGGCCTTGAACTCCAGCGACCGCACCACCGTGTTCACGCCCATCGTCGCGTTGAGCACGAACACCAGGTCGTCCGGCGCGCACCCCACGAAGCCCGCCGCCGCCCGCCGCGATTCGTCCAGCAGCGGCTCCAGCTCCTCGACCACGAACCGCACCGGCTCGAGTTGAAACTGATCCCTCAACGCCTGCTGTCGTGCCAGCACCTGGGCAGGCACGCTCCCGAACGAGCCGTGATTGAGGAACACCACCGCCGGGTCGTGACGCCAGAGGCGCGCGAACTCCGACCGCCGCGGCAGCACCCGCGCCGCCGCCGTATCACCCGCGGACATCGATCTTCCGTCCCAGCACCACCCCCGTCGCCGCGGCGTTCTTCTCTGCCGAACGCCGGTACATCGGCAGCACCCCCGCGCCGGCCGTCAGCTCCGGTCCGTTGAAATCTACCCCACCCGGTACGACCGCCGCTACCAGCCGCGAGATCCTTGCAGCCGCCGCGGGATCTGTCCCCCGTGCGTCGACCTCCCTCGTTTGGCCGGCAGCGGCAGCCCCCGCCCGCGCCCCCGGCACCGCGCCTGCCGGCGCTGCCAGCCCATACGCCCTGGCGAGGTGGAACGGGGTCGTCGGTGGAATGCCATCAGTCAGCTTCATAGGGCCCGAATCCTACCCCGTCCCCCACTCCCCCATCGACAAGCCGCGACAGAACCCGAACTTTCACCCCCCATCCCTCCCATTGAGTACTTTGTCTCCGATCCTCGCCACCACCACGCCATTGCTCCCCGCGCCTTCCCCCGCCTTCTTCCAGAGCCCCCGATACCCGGCGTACGCCTCGGGATGCGCTTTGGTGTCCGTCACCCCGCCCCTCACCAGCTCAAACTCGCTCATCAACGAAAGTACCCGGCCCTCGTTCATCGGGTGCGGATGCATGTGATCCGAATAGGTCGACAGGTCCACGAACAGCCACACCAGCCCTCCCGGCTTCAGCAGGCGGTTCATCTCCGCCA
>JBGPJM010000078.1:0-19058 GCA_041485385.1 Phycisphaerae bacterium
ACTACCCCGAGGGATACTCCTCGACCACGATCGACGAGTTCGTGCCGCTGGTGAACCCCAACAGCTTCCCCGTGACCTACTCGATCATCGCCCGCTACGAGACCGGCACCCGCGACCAGACGCTGATCTCCAGCGGCGTCATCCCGGCCAACACGCGCGGCGGCATCACCATCAACACGCACAACAACCCCAACGGGTCGCTGGTGCGGCGCGACACGCCCTACGCCCTCGAGATCCAGTCCGACGGCCAGCTCGGCGCAACCTTCAGCCACTACGACTTCGGCGTCACCACCGGCGAGAGCTTCACCAACCAGGTCTCCACGACCTGGACGTTCTCCGAGGTCCACCGCGACGGCATCTCCGACCCCGCTGCCCCGGGCAACCTGTTCAACGACTTCGTCCTCTTCTACAACCCGACCAACGTGGACGCCTCCGTCACGATCACGATGGTCTACGACGACGGCTCGACCACGACGTTCATGCGGTCGCTCGGGGCGCTGCGCCGCGGCGGCCTCAACTTCGACACCGACTCCGCCGTGACCCGCAGCGGGCGGTTCGGCGTCCGCATCTCCTCCACGCAGCCCATCGTGGCGGCAATGTCCTCCTACGACATCGCCAACAGCCGCGGGTTCGGCCTCCTGGGCAACCCCGAGGGCGGCTCGGTCGCCGGCGCAGTCCCGTCGATCTCGACGGGCGGCGGCGTGGAATCCAGCCTCTCGATCTTCAACGCCACGAACACCGCCGCGTCGGTGAACGTCCGCTTCACCTACTCGCGCGTCAACCTGCCGGACCTCGTCCGCACGCTCAGCGTGGACGCCAACAGCCGGAGGACCTTCACGCTGGCGCAGCTGGGCTTGGTGGACAGCCAGCCGGCGGGCATCCGCTACGACTCCTCGGTCCCGGTCACGCTCACGGCGATCCAGTACCAGAACGGCGACGGCGACGCGACGGAGGCCGGGACCGCCGCCGGCACGATCGCCCTCTTCGGCGACGCGTTCGTCAACCCGGCCTTCGCGGGCGTCACCTACATCGAAAGCATGGGCCTCTACAACCCCGCCTCGATCTCGGTCGACATCAGCATCCGCTTCCTCTTCACCGACGGCACGATCAGCCCGGCCACCGTCGTCACGGTCGGGCCGCACGACTTCGCCGACGTCTCGATCGACCAGAACCCCTTCATCCTCAGCCGTGTCGATCCGACCGCCTTCTCCGTCCGCGTGGACGCCGCGACGCCCTTCATCGCGTCCTTCACGCACTACGACCTGTTCCTGGGCGGCGGGTGGACGGCCCTTGGCTCACAGGTCGGCCTGACCAACCCGCTCTCCTCCATCACCTGATCGCCGAACCTACCCCGACGACCCCACACGGGCGCGCCCCCCCAGGGCCGCGCCCGTTTTCATTCTGACCGCCGCACCCGCTACTTTGCGCCGACGGTCGCGCCCGCCCCGGTGTCGACCCTCAGCCCGGCCCGCCGCCATTCACTCAGCCCGCCGGCGAACATCCGGACTCTCTCGTGCCCGGCCTCCATGAGCCGCTTGGTCATGGCCCGGGCAATAGCGCTGGCCGGGTCGTCGCCGTAGACGATCAGCTCGGTGTAGGCCGCCAGTTCCGGGTTCAGGTTGCCGTCGGATTTCGACTTCACCTCCGAGAGGCCGAGGCTGCGGGCGCCCGGCAGGTGGGCCGTCTGGTAGTCGGCTGGAGGGCGAGGGTCCACGAGCAGGACCGCGCTTGGCTTGTCGCTCGCCGCCAGCTTGCGGACGTCGGCCAGCGTGATGGGCCTGATGTCGCGGTCGCTGTACTGCTTGGTACAGCCGCCCAGCCCCGCCGCCCCCGGAAGACCCGCCACGCCAACCGCGGCGATCACGAACGTTCGGGTCATGCCTTGCATCCACCGGCCGGTCCTCTTGAGCATGGCCTGAGAGTACGCCCCCCCGACCCGGCGGTACATGAACGCCGGAATCATGGATACCGAACATGTATAGATCAGATGCAAGAGCGTGGGGACCGCGACCGTGCAATGATTACGCCGGTATGACCGTTTGTCCAGATGCGGCGGCGGTATCCCCAGAATCGCTCGTCCAAGACCGCTTACCCCGCCCCCAAGCAATATGAACACCTGGATGGAGCCGCGAGCCGCTAGTACCTCTCTGCCCCTGCGGTGGGTTATCGCCCTCGCAGGGACGATGGTGGCCGCGCTGGCGGGCGCCGCGCCCTCCGCCACATCCGGGCTGCCCCCACCGAACCACCCCGCCAGGGCCCGCCTGGTGGCTGAGCAGGGTGCGCTGGTCCCCGGACACACCGGGTACCTTGGCCTGAGCTTTGACATCGACCCCGGCTGGCACCTGTATTGGCACGGTGCGAGCGATACGGGGATGCCGATCATGGTCGAACTCGATCTGCCTCGGGGCGTGAAAGCCGGCCCGACACTCTGGCCGGCGCCGATGCGCCACGTCTCCGAGGGAGACATACTCGACTACATCTACGAGAAGCGAGTGACGCTCATCATCCCCGTGACCCTTGCCGAGGGGACCGACGCGAAGGCGGCGGGCAAGCTCACGATCAACGCCAAGGTGAGCTGGATGGTGTGCAAGAGCCTGTGCCTGACGGACAACGCAGATCTTTCGATCACGCTCCCGATCGAAACCGATCCGGCTCGCGCGGCCCCGACCGCCGACAGCCCGCTGCTGGCCGAGGCCCGCAAGTCGATCCCCCAACCGCCGGAAAACGCGGCCCAACGCGTGAAGACGCAATGGGACGGACGCATACTGCACATCGTCTCCGAAGGGGCGGCGGGGCTGGCCTTCTTCCCCGACCGCGACTCGGCGGCCATGACCAGCCCGATCAAGCAGGGCGAGCGGAAGAGCGACACGCTGTCGATCGAGTTCGAGCCGTCCGCTCTTCGCAAACAGGCGTCCGGCGTGCTGGAGGTCCGGCCGCCGGACGGCAAGCCCAGCGAGTACTTCACACTGATCGTCCCGACGGTCGGGACGAACCAATCCGACAGCAGGCCTCCCCGACCCCAACCACGTCCCAAGGGATGAGACGAGCCGCCCGAACAACATTTTTCCAGGGGCGTCGGCCGGGGTGTTCCCGGCGTGCCCAGCGGACACGACATCCAATACAGGAGCCTTTGAGTATGAAAACCACGTCCGTTCTCGCCTTGATCGCCGCCGGCACGCTCTGTCTCCGCGGCGCCGCGCTGGCCCAGAACTCGGGCCAGCCCAAGGCCACGCCGTCCACCACCGAGGTGAAGAAAGACCAGCCCACCAAGAAGGCCCCGGCCAAGACCGACGGCCAGGCCAAGGTCGGCGAGAAGGCCCCCAACTTCACGCTCACCGACACCGACGGCAAGACCGTCACGCTGGCGGACCTGACCAAGCAGAACAAGATCGTCGTCCTGGAGTGGTTCAACCCGGACTGCCCGGTCGTCCAGCGGTGCTACAAGGAAGGCGTGATGAGCAAGGTGTACGACGCGTACAAGGGCAAGGGCAACGTCACCTGGCTGGCGATCAACTCGTCCGGACCCAACAGCGACAGCGGCGGCAAGGACCGCAACGTCAAGGCCAAGGCCGACATGAAGCTCGCCTACCCGCTGCTGCTCGATGAGTCGGGCACCGTCGGTCGGGCGTACGGCAGCAAGAACACGCCGACGATGTACATCATCGCCGCCGACGGCACCCTGGCCTACTGGGGCGCCATCGACAACGGCAACGCCGGGAAGGCCGGCACCGTGAACTACGTCAAGAAGGCGCTGGACGAGATCCTCGCGGGCCAGACCGTCACCGACTCCAAGACCACCCCGTACGGCTGCGCGGTCAAGTACGCCACCGCCGAGGGCAAGCACGACGGCGACGCCAAGAAGGACACCGAGAAGAAGAAGTAAGACCCCCTTCGACGATCCATCCTTGACCAATGAAAGGCCCGGCGAGCGATCGCCGGGCCTTTTCCGTTGGCCGGTTGGACGTCGCCCGGGTCCCGGCCGCCGACAATGGCGGCCGGCCCCGCCGCAAGAGCATGCGCCACGGTGCTGGCGTCTACGATTCGCGTGATGCTGGATCAACTCTCTGCCTGGGTCGGAACGGCGGTCGACCTTGTGCTGGTCATCCTGGGCTTCAGCCTGATCATCGTGCTCCACGAGCTGGGGCACTTCCTGGCCGCGCGATGGGCGGGGATCCGGGTGCTCGCCTTCGCGGTGGGATTCGGGCCGGCGGTGCTCTCGTTCCGCAAGGGCCTCGGATGGCGGCGAGGATCGAGCGAGGCGGAGGTCCACCGGATCCTGACGGATGAATCGGCCCGCGCGGCGCACGGCCCGGGAACAATCGGCACGACCGAGTACCGCCTCAACGCCCTTCCGTTCGGCGGATATGTCAAGATGCTCGGTCAAGAGGACGCCAGACCGACGGCCGTCAGCAGCGACCCGGACAGCTTCACCCAGGTTCCCGTGTGGAAGCGGATGGTCGTGATCTCCGCCGGCGTGGCGATGAACATGCTTATCGCGGCGGTCCTGTTCGTGGCCGTCTTCATGGTGGGGCGGCGGACCGAGCCGGCGAAGATCGGTGTCGTGGCGCCGGGACTGCCGGCGGCGACGGCCGTCGCGGAGAACGGCGTGGCGCTGGGCGTCACCCCGCCCGGGCTGAGGAGCGGCGACGAAGTGCTCAGTGTCAACGGTCGCAAGCCTGACTCGTTCAATGACCTGATGCTGGCCGCGGTGATGGACCGGAGGGGGAACCCCGTGGAGCTGGAGGTCAAGCGCGAGGGCGTGCCCCAGCCGCTGGTCTTCAGGATCATCCCGAAGGAGGACCGGGCGTCCAGAATGCTCCAGCTCGGGCTGGCTCCGGCCTTCTCCGGCCAGGTGGAGACAGCGCCGACGCGGTACGGACGCAAGGAGATTGCCAGGCAGCTCCTGCTCACGCCGCTGGCGGGCGTGC
This sequence comes from Phycisphaerae bacterium, assembly GCA_041485385.1. Taxonomy (GTDB): domain Bacteria; phylum Planctomycetota; class Phycisphaerae; order Phycisphaerales; family UBA1924; genus JBGPJM01. Next base: position 4,929 of record JBGPJM010000078.1, read on the forward strand.
GCCCGGGGATGACGATCAAGTCGATCGGCGGCCGCGCCACGGGGGCGGCGACGGTGCACGCGCTGAACGACGCGATCGTCGCCGCCGCGGGGGCGACCGTGCGGACGGTCTTCACCGACAACGTCGATCAGCTGCCGGGACCGGACGTCACCTTCGAGTTCCGCGCGCAGCCCGAGCTGCAGGCCGCCCCGATCCTGGTCGAGAGCGATTTCCAGGTGGAGATGACCCACCTGCTGGGCCTGGTCCCGGTGCTGTCGGTGGACACGGTTCAGACCGCCGGCGAGAAGGCCGGCCTGCTCGCCGGTGACATCTTCGTACAGATCGGCTCGGTCGAGTGGCCCAGCGTGCCCGAGGGGATCGCCGAGATCCGGCGCAACAAGCACAAGGCCGTGAGAGTAGTGGTCCTGCGCAAGAACGGGGGAGACCTGAACGAGGTGGACCTTGGCGCCGTTCCCGTCAGCGGCGCCGGGACGGTGGGGTTCCGCCCCGACGACACCGCCCGGACCTCCGCGCTGGTGACGGCGTGGCCCTCGCTTCCAGCGCCCAAGGACGAGGGAGCAACCTCGGCGCGCTCGGGCGCATCGCTGTCGATCCCCCGCGGGTCGCGCATCGTGAAGGTGGACAATGAACCCGTGGGCAGCCTCGATCAGCTCATGGGCGTGCTGCGCCGGCGCACGGCGGCGGGAGGCCCGGCGGCGGTCACGCTCACCATCCAGCTCCCGTTGGCCGGCGCGGCCCCCGCCGAGGACACCGTCGCCTGGACCATCCCCGAAGCGGACGTCAAGGCCCTGCAAGGGCTGTCGTGGGTGAGCCCTCTTTCGCCGGGGCTGTTCGAGCCGGTGCAGTTCACGCTCAAGGCGAGCAACCCGGCGCAGGCCGTGGGGATGGGGCTGCGGGAGACGCACCGGGTGATGATCAGCACCTATCTCACGTTCGCGCGCCTGTTGCAGGGGAGCATCAAGGTCGAGCACCTCAAGGGCCCGGTGGGGATCGCGCACATCGGCACCATCATCGCCGGGAAGGGCCTCATCTGGCTGATGTTCTTCATGGCCCTGATCAGCGTGAACCTCGCGGTGGTGAACTTCCTGCCCATCCCCATCGCCGACGGCGGGCTCTTCGTGTTCCTGTGCTACGAGCAGATCACGGGCAAGCCGGTGTCGCCGGCCGTGCAGAACGCGGCCACGCTCGCCGGGCTGGCGCTCATCGTCGGGATGTTCCTGCTGGTGACCTACAACGACATCGCGGCGTTCTTCGGGGGATAGGGGAGTCGCCCCGAGCGTCGAGCACCGCGGTGCCGGACAGAAGTTCTGACTCCTGGATGCTTGCACCCTGAACCGACGTCGCGAGTGGCCGCCCGGAACCCTCCGCTTCCCGCTCACCACCTCTTGCGCTCATCCCCTCCATGGACATCGCCGGACTGCTGCTGCTCCTGCTGGCCGGGCTCGTCATCGGGATCTTCCTGGTAGCGGCCCATACTGGATGGGTGCTCACCCACCCCCCCCGCCGGAACTACGCCTGGGCGGTGTCACGGGGCCTGCCCGGCGATCCTGAGGAACTGCTGGCCGCGATGGGCGTCTCCCTCGCTCGTCCGCGCGAGCAGGCCGACCCACCGAGGTTCGAGGAGTGGACGTTGCGCTCGCGGGGGCGTGACCTGCCGGTGTGGGACATCCTGGGCGGCGATTCGGCGGGCCCGGTCGTGGTTGTGACGCACGGGTGGGGCGACAGCCGCGTGGTGGCGCTCCGGTGCGTGCCGGCGATCTACCCGGCGGCATCGCGCGTCGTGCTGTGGGGCCTCCCCGGCCACGGCGATGCCCCCGGCACGTGCACCCTGGGGACGCGTGAGGTGAAGGACCTTCTTGCGCTGCTCGAGCGGCTGGAGGAGGCCGGACCGGACGCGCGCATCCTGCTGTACGGCTCGTCGATGGGAGCGGGGATCTCGATCGCCGCGGTCGCCGGGGCTCACCCGCGTGGTCACGGGCCGGGCGGGCGCGTCGCGGCGATCATCGCCGAATCCCCCTACCGCCGCCCCATCGACCCGGCCCGCAGCGTCCTTCGCCTGGCGGGGCTTCCGCACACGCTCACGCTCCATCTGGCCATGGGCGCCGTCGGCCTGTGGCTGGCGCGCGACCCGACGTGGGCCACCCGCGCCCGCGGCTTCGACCGAGTCGAGCTCGCCCGCCGCCTGAAGCGGCCGGACGGCTCGCCCATCCGCTTCCTGGCGATCCACGGGTCCGACGACCCTGTCTGTTCCGTGGACGACGCCCGCGCGATTGTCGCGGCCGCGCCCGCGGCCACTCTGGTCGAGATCGCCGGCGCGGCCCACAACAACCTGTGGACCGACGATCGGTTCTCGCCGCAGTGCTCCGGCGCGGTCCAGGGCTTCATCGCCCAATGTGCCGCCGGCGGGGCGTGAGCGGCTTGGGCGAGCCCCGCCGCTATCCTGCATCCGTGTCCACCCCGCCGCCCCTCTTCCACATCGTCCTGCACGAGCCGGAGATCCCCAGCAACACCGGGAACATCGGGCGGACGTGCATCGCCACCGGGTGCGCCCTGCACCTCGTGCACCCGCTGGGGTTCTCCACCTCCGTGAAGGCATGCCGCCGGGCCGGGCTCGACTACTGGCCACGCCTGAAGCCGACCGAGCACCCGAGCTGGCCGGCGTACGTGGCCGCCCAGGAGGTGCAACCGACGTGGTTCTTCACCACCCGCGCAACGCGCCCGGTGTGGGAGGCAAAGCTGGAACCCGGCGAGCACCTGGTCTTCGGCAAGGAGACCGCGGGGCTCCCCGACGCCATCCTCGACGTCTTCGCGGATAGGCTGCTGACGCTGCCGATGGTCCCCGGCGAGCGATCGCTCAACCTCGCGACGGCCGTGTGCGCCGTGGTGTACGAGGGCATCCGCCAACTCGCCGCACGAGGCCTTGTGCGCTTGTCGCCCGACGGGCGGCTGCTCCGCGACGGATGACCACCGCGCCGACCCGCGTGGGCCGCGCCGGGGTGCTCCGCCGCCCGCCGGCGTGTACGATGCACGCGAGTTATGGACCCTGCCGAACGACGATCTCCGCTCCCGCTTCTGCTCGCGACCGCCGCGCTGGCGCTAGCCGCTCTTGCCCTCGGCGGTTGCAGCAAACCGCTGCTGGCGCCGACGGACGAGCGGACGCCGTTCGACCGCTACGACGCGGTGCGGAACCAGTTTGCGTCGCAGTACATCGAGGACGAGTTCGGAGCGAGGAAACCCAATCTTCGGGCACGGCTTGGACCCAAGCAGTAGCGCCCCACAAGGGCTAGAGGTGTCGGATGCGCCGCGGGGGAAGCGACCATTCCGGACGTGCCGTCCGTGCGGGCGCGTGCGACGGGTTTTCTTCTGTTTTGGCAAGGACAAATAGGCGGATGCCCGATCGATTGATAATCTTGGTGTAACTCTCGCTCATGCGCTCCGAACAACGCCGCAAGCCCGCCCTGCCCGCTCCCCGCCGTACCCGTCCCGCGAGGCGGTCGCTCCTCGCCGGTCGCGCGAAGAAGGTCTGGCTTTCGTTACTGGCGTCGATGACGCTCGTCGGCGGCGGACTGCTGCTGATCGACGTCCACCCGGCCCCGCGAACCGACGGCCTCTCTCTTCCACCCTTGGTCGCTTCCGACGCCGGCACCGCCGACAGCATCGAGTCGATATTCCGCACCCGCGTCCCGCTGAGCACGCAGCGCTGGACCGGCATTGTCGTCCACCACTCCGGTTCACCGATCGGCAGCCCCGCCTCCATCGAGGCCGAGCACGAGGCGATGAACTTCGCCGGGCTGGGGCACCACTTCCTGATCGGCAACGGAAGCGGCATGGAGGACGGCGGGTTGCACGTCGGCTATCGCTGGCTCGACCAGCTCCCCGGCGCCCACGCCAGCGGCCCCGCGGGCGAGATGCACAACCTGCACTCCGTCTCGATCTGCCTCATCGGCAACGGTGACCGTCGCCCCTTCACGACGGCACAGACGCGTCAGTTGGTGCAGCTGGTCGCGGCCCTTTGCCACGAGCTGAACATCCCGCAGGACCACGTCTACCTGCACCGCGACATCGTGCAGACTTCCGACCCCGGTGTGCTCTTCCCGGAGTCTGAGTTCCGTCGCGAGCTGGCGCAGGTTCGCTGAACCCCCTCCCCCTCCCGAGTCGATCGCGCCGCGATGATCGCGCGCCCAAGGCCCTTCACGAACGCGCAGCAAGAGCCGGAATGCGGACCTGGCTCCCCCCCGGCCAGGAACACCCCATCGCGTCATCCAATAAGGCCGGAAACCAACGGTTGCGGGTGCACGGGCACGCCCCGGCGCATCGCCGCCCGCGGTCTGATCGCCGTTTTCACGCCTCCGTGGATGTCTGGTGCAGCCTTGCCCCGGCCTGTACGTATCTGGCGGTGCCCCACGCGCTGGGTTGGACTTTCCGGCCCGGCGGGCGATACTTTGTTCTGGCATCGCAGCACGCCCGAAGAAAGAAGGCGGGCGTCCGGTGGCGCATCGAGAGGATGCCCCGGCGCATGCTCGACCCCACATCGACGGCGGATCGCCTGCCAGCATGCTGCACCCCTCCAGCCCGACCGGGCGACGAGGAGAGTAGAGTTGTCGGTTCTTGTCACCGTCTTGCGCCCTCCCGGTATACCCCCCCCACCTCCGATCCCCGTCCCTCCTACCACGCCTCCCAGACCCCCAAGACCCCACTCGACCCGCCCGCCCAGCCGGGCGCCCCTTGCCACCCTTCCAGCGCCCGTCGCTCCCGAGGAGCTCTCTGTTTGCCGGCCGAACCGATCAAAACTGGCGATGTCATCGAAGGCTACAGGGTCATGGGGGAGCTCGGACGCGGCGCCGCCTCGGTGATCTACCTCGTGCAGGATCCCAGGACCAAGCAGGTCTGGGCCCTCAAGCACGTCACCAAGGAGTCGCCGAAGGACCAGCGTTTCCTGGACCAGGCCGAACGCGAGTACCAGATCGCCAGCAAGCTCAACCACCCGCGCATCCGCAAGGTCGAAAGGCTCGTCAAGACGAAGCAGAGCCTGCTCAGCGTCTCCGACCTGTGGCTGGTGATGGAGGTCGTCGACGGGGCGAGCCTCGAGCGCGAACCGCCGGCGACGTTCGAGGACGCCGCGCACACCTTCGAGCAGGTCGCCCGCGGCATGGCCTATATGCACTCGCAGGGGTTCGTGCACGCGGACATGAAGCCCAACAACATCATCGTTAACGACGAGGGCGACTGCAAAATCATCGACCTGGGCCAGTCGTGCAAGATCGGCACGGTCAAGGAGCGGATCCAGGGAACACCCGACTACATCGCACCCGAGCAGGTCCACCGGCGCCCCATCACCGAGAAGACCGACATCTACAACCTCGGCGCCACGATGTACTGGGTGCTCACGCGCCACTTCGTTCCCACCGCGCTGGCCCCCGCCGGCTCGCTGGTCGGATCGCTGGACGACCACCTCATCGAGAAGCCCCGCCGCACGAGCGAGATCAACCCGCGCATCCCCGAGCTCTTCGACCGGCTCATCATGGACTGCGTGCAGATCGAGTCCGCCCAGCGCCCCGCAAGCATGGACGAGGTGGCCGACCGCCTGAACCTCATCAACGGCAAGCTCCTCGCCGAACAGTCCCTCCGGCGCAGCAGCGTGCTGCCCAGGTTCGACGACCCCCCCACCGCCGGCGGGAACGGGACCGAGAGACCCGATGCCTAGCGGGCCCGCCCGCGATGTCCGCGGCGGCCCGCAGCCGGGCGTCAGATTCCGAGTGCCCGCGGCATGATCAGGCTGTTCGAGCAGCTCGACCTCCGCAGCGCCGCGGCGACGATCGGCGCGCTGGAGTCCGGTACCGCGGCCAACAGGACCGCTCCCTGCCGCACAGGGTCGATCGACCACGTCCGGGCCCGCCCCGGCGACCACCTGGTCGCCACCGGCGACCTGCACGACAACCCGCTGCACCTGGCCCGCCTGGTGAAAGCGGCCGGACTGGGCGGCGACGATCCGGCGGCGGCAAAGTCGCACCTTACGCTCCACGAGGTCATCCATGGCGGGCGCCTGGTCAACGACATGGATTTCTCCTTCCGCGCCCTGGTGCGCGTCGCGGCCCTCAAGGGCGCGCACCCCGAGCACGTCCACGTCCTGCTGGCCAACCACGAGCTGTCCCAGATCGTCGGCGCCGGGATCGTCAAGGACGGCCTGAACGTCGTCCAGGCGTTCAATGAAGCCGTGCAGTACGCCTACGCAGACGAGGCCCCAGGCGTGCTCGCCGCCATCGCCGCGTTCATCCGCTCCATGCCCCTCGCCCTCCGCTGCACGCCCCCGGATTCGCGCCCCGGCGTGCTCGCCGCCCACAGCCTCCCGGCCCCGGAGCTGATGGATCGCTTCGACCCCGGCGTGCTCGAACGCGACCTCGCCGAAGACGACTACCAGCCCCGGCGCGGCTCCGCCCACCTGATGGTCTGGGGACGCGGGCACACGCCCGACCAGCTCCGCGCCCTCGCCGACCGCTGGCGAGTCTCCCTGTTCGTCCTCGGCCACGAAAAGGCCGACTCGGGCTCGCTGTTCATCGAACCCAACACGGTCGTCCTTAACAGCGACCACGAGCACGGCGTCATGCTCCCAATCGACCTGCGATCCCTCCCGATCGCCGCCGACGCCATCCAGCTGTGCCGCCCCCTCCGCGAGCTTGATGCCGAATAATCCACACGCCTTGGGTACCCTTGAGTACCTCGCCGCTCGACACTCCGAGGTGAGCGCCCCCATGCCCGACTCCATCCACCAAGCGGCCCTCACCCTCCGCAAATACTCTCTTGACAAACACCGTATCTATGCTATCTTATCCCGAACATTCGCTCATGAGGGGCCCCATGTCCAACCGCGAAGAGATCCCTCAAGCATCCCTTAGAACGTTTCTAAGGATGTCTAAGGATGCCTAAGGATGCCTAAGAGTGCCAACGAATTTCACGCGCGCATGAACCGGTACCACCTCCCAAAGTCACCAAAGGCCGCCATACACCGCCATAGACCGCCATAGACCGCCACTGAAATTTTCCGGTTTTCATCGAGGAATCGCCATAGGCCGCCATTCACTGCCATAGACCGCCATGCCACAACGTCGTTTCACCTCGTCTCCCAACTCGCCCTCCCCGCATCCCATCCCCCTCCCCTTAGACTCCGCCAATGACGTGGCCCTGCCTCGCGCTCATGCTCGTCGGGTTCGCGGTCTCCTGGCCGCTGACCGCATGCATGCGCGCGATGGGTCGCCGCTTGGGCGCCCTCGACGGCCCGGGAATCGCCGGCCAGGTCAAGGCCGCACCCAGGCGCGTGCCCAACACCGGCGGAGTCGCGATCTTCCTCGGAGTCGCCGCCCCGCTCACGATCGCCCTGGCGCTGGTCCTCACCGGCGGCGATCGGCTCGCCGAAATCGTCCCCGCACTTCGGACACACCTCCCCGGGCTTCGCTCCAGCGCCTGGCCGGGCGTAGGGCTGCTCGCATCGCTGGCCGTCCTGCACCTCATGGGCCTTATCGACGACCGCCGACCCCTGGGAGCCCTGCCCAAGCTGCTGGTCATGCTCGTCCTCGCCGCCGTGATGGTCACCTGGACCGACAGCCGCCTGCTCACGCTCCTTGACGCCCGCGTCGGCGGGTCGTGGCTTTCGATCGTGCTCACCGTCCTCTGGATCGTCATCGTCACCAACGCCTTCAACTTCCTTGACAACATGGACGGCCTCTCCGCGGGGATCGCCGCCATCGCCGCGGTCTTTTTCCTCGTCGCCACGCTGGTCAACGGCCAGTGGTTCATCGCCGCGTGCCTGGCGTTGCTGGTCGGCTCGTTGCTTGGCTTCCTGTGCTTCAACTTCCCGTGGCGCGGCTCGGCGACCATCTTCATGGGCGATGGTGGTTCACTGGTTGTCGGCTTCCTCATGGCTTTTCTGACGGTGCGAACCACGTACTTCGGCGCCACGCCGACGGGTGAGCCCAGCCCCCTGGGCAGCGGCTGGTACGGCATCTTCATGCCGCTCGTCGTGCTCGCGATCCCGCTCTACGACTTCTGCTCCGTCACGCTCATCCGCCTCTCGCAGGGAAAATCGCCCTTCGTCGGCGACCTCCAGCACTTCAGCCACCGGCTGGTCCGCCACGGCCTGAGCAAGCGGGCCGCGGTGGTGATCATCTACGGGTGCACCGCCGTCACCTCCATCAGCGGCGTGTCGCTCGCCCGCCTGGAGGGATGGCAGGCCGTCCTCGTCGGCGTGCAGACGCTGCTGGTGCTGCTGGTGCTCGCGCTCTACGAGTGGGCCCGCGACCCGCAGCCGCCGGGGAACGGGCCGTGAACCAAGCCGCCCGCCCATCGCCGGCGCCGCCGGCCGGCGCGGCCCGCGCCGCCGATCCCCTCCGCTGGGCCGGCCTGGTCCTGGGTGTCGGCGCCGCCATGCTCCGCGCCATAACCAACTTCTCGCCCCTCCCCTATTGGGAACTCGACCCGCTCGTCTTCCCCGCTTCGCTCTCCGGCCTGGGCCCGGGCGGCTCCCTGCTCGTCGATTCGCTCATCATGCTCGGCGCCGGCCTCATCCTCGCCGGACAGTTCGCCGCCCGCCAATCGGTGCGGCTCGTCCCCTCCGCTCTCGTGCTCCTTGGCGCCGCCGGCGTCCTCCTGCACGGACGAACCGGGCTCGGGAATCAATGGAACGGCTCGTCCTGGTCGGCGGCCATGCTGCTGGGCCTGGCCGCTGGCGAGCTCGGCCGCGAGGAGCGATTCCGACGCGTCGTCGTCGCCTGCCTCGCGGCCTTCGTCGCCGTCCTCGCGGTCAAGGGCGCCCAGCAGGTCTTCCTCGAGCACGCCGGCACCGTGCGCCAGTTCAACGAGAACCGCGAGGCGTTCCTCGCCGCGCAGGGATGGACGACCGACTCCGCCATGGCCCGGGCCTACGAGCGTCGCCTCGTGCAGAACGAGGCGAGCGGGTGGTTCGGCCTCGCCAACGTCTACGCCTCCTTCGCCGCCGCAGGCTCGGTGATGCTCGCAGGAATCTCCGCCGGAGCGATCCGGCGAGTCCTCGGCGCAAGGGAGCGCGACGAGCGGGTGCCGCTCGGTCCCGTCATCGTGGCCGCTGCGGCCCTCGCCCTGGCCGTCGCCGCTCTGTTCATGGCCGGCGCTCGCGGGGGATTCGTCGCCGCGTTCCTTGGCGCGGCGGCGGCCGTCGCCCTCGTCGTCGCGGGGCGCCAGCGCCATGGCTCGCCAAGTGTCCTCGGCGGCATCATCAGCCTCGGCGCGATGGCCGCGACGTTCGCCCTGGTCATCGTCCGCGGCCAGTTCGGCGAGCGCCTCCACGAGCTCAGCCTCCTGTTCCGCTGGCACTACATGCAGGCCGCGACCCGCATCGCCCTCGGGCACCCTCTCACCGGAGTCGGGCCGGACGGCTTCCAGCCGGCCTATCTCCTCGCCAAGAACCCGCTCAACCCCGAGGAGGTCAGCAGCCCGCACAACGTCCTCCTGGAATGGTGGGCAACGCTCGGCTTGTTCGGCCTGGCCTGGTGCGCCGCCCTGCTCTGGTGGGTGTGGTCCGCCGGCGCCCGCGGCGCCGCCCCACACGACACCGACGCGCAGCGGGCCAGCGCCAACGAATCGCCCGCCCGCGCCGAGATCCGGTGCGTCATCGGAATCGGCGCACTCGCCACGCTCGCGGCGTCGTGGCTTGAGCAAGGGGAGCTGACGGCCGACACGGCCCTCGTGCGCCTCGTCGGCCTGGGCGTGTGGTCCGTCGTCGGCTGGGGAGTGCTCACCGCCACCCGGCGACCGTCAGCCCTCGGCCGCCTCGGCCTCGCCGCCGCCGCAATCGCCATCGCCTCACACGCGCTCATCGACGTCACCGGCACGTGGCTTGGGTCGGCGGCAGCCTTTGCGCTGTTCCTGGGCACAGCCGCGGCAGGCGACGGCCCCGGCCGGCCGGCCCGGAGGCTTCACATCGTGCCAGCCGCCGCCGCCCTGCTGCTGGCCGCATGGACCTCGCTGGCCTGGTCCCGACCCGCGCTGGAATGGGAGAGCACCCTCGCCGCTGCCGCCGCTCCGCTGCGCCCGATCGCCGAGATCAGTCAGGTGTGGCGCGCCGTCGCGACCGATCGCTCCCTCACCTCACAAGAGCGTCGGGCCGGCGCGGAGCGGGTCGCCGCGGAACTCTCGAAACTCCTCTCCCGCCGTGTCGATCCGACGGACGAGTCCATCAACCGCGCTCTGACCGACGCAGAGCTCGGCGCCACCCCCGCCGCCATTCATCTCCTCCAGCACGCCGCCGCGGCCTTCCCTGACCAATGGAAACTCGACCGCGAGGCCAGCCGCTTGGCTCTGCGCCACGCCGCCGCGTTGCTCAGTCTGAACGAGCGCGACGCCGCGATGCTCGACCTCAATCTTGCAGCCGTGCTCGCCAGACCGACCGATCCCGCCCGTGCCGCCTCCACCGCGTATGGCTGGCTCGCCCTGGTCTATCAGACCCAGGCCGATCTCCTGGCAGACGCAGGCCGCCTTTCCAGGGCTGCCGAGGCCCTCGAGGAGGCCGCCCGACGCGATCCCTTCGGCATCGAGTTCCCACGGCGGCTGATGCGTGTGTACGCCTCGATGAACGACCCGGAGCATGCCCGTTTCTGGGCAGGCAAAGCCCTCGAACTCGACAAGCTGGGCCGTCTCGACCCCCTTACCCGAACGCTCAGTGACGTCGATCGGCGAGAGGCCCAGCGCCTCGCCGGCCAAGCCCCAGAGCCCCCTTCTTAGCCCGGCGCGGCGCGACTTTCAGTCTTGAATTCGCCGCCCGACGCGCTAACATCCGCCTTGCCGATTCGTGCCGCAGTCTCTGCGCGCGACCGGCACCGCAGGAGGCTCTGAAATGGACGATGACCAGGACGAGAGCCCGCGGCGGGACTGACTCCCCCGGCGGGCATGGGCGGCGAGGTCCGACCCATTTTCGCGATGCCCGCCGGCTGCTCCCCAGCGAATGCATGAACCTGCCCGGCCCGGCTGGGAGGGGGACGACCAAAGCCCCCGGACCGGTCTTCTTCACACTCCGGCGGCCACCCGGCGGATCTTCCGCCGGATCGTTGTGGATAGACCGCCCACACGACCCCAACCCCCCGACCCCGCAGACCCCAGCGAGCGAGGCCGTGGATCACGCCAACCCGTCTCGCATCCGCCCCGCATCTTCAGCGACGCTCCAAGGACCCGATCATGGCCACCGACCTGACCAACATCCGCAATATCGGCATCTGCGCCCACATCGACGCAGGGAAGACCACCGTCACCGAGCGGATCCTCTACTACACCGGCAAGAACTACAAAATGGGCGAGGTCCACGAGGGCACCGCGACCATGGACTTCCTCCAGGAGGAGCAGGAACGCGGCATCACCATCCAGTCCGCGGCCACGACCTGCCCGTGGGAACGCAACGGGCGCGAGTACAAGATCAATCTGATCGACACGCCCGGTCACGTCGACTTCACCATCGAGGTCGAGCGGTCGCTGCGCGTGCTCGACGGCGCCGTGGCCGTCTTCGACGGCAAGGAAGGCGTCGAGGCTCAGTCCGAGACCGTCTGGCGTCAGGCCGACCGGTACCGCGTGCCGCGCCTGTGCTTCGTGAACAAGATGGACAAGATCGGCGGCGACTTCGACTTCAGCTACAAGACGATCCTCGATCGGCTGGGCGTCAACGCCATCGCCATCCAGTACCCCATCGGCAAGGGGCACGAGCTGGAGGGGATCATCGACCTCATCAGCATGCGGGCCTTCTACTACGACGCCGACGAGAAGGGCGCCGTGATCACCGAGAAGGAGATCCCCGACGCGTGGAAGGAGGTCGCCGCTAAGTGGCGCCACGACCTGATCGAGAAGGTCTCCGAGCTCGACGACAGCCTCATGGAGAAGTACCTCCACGACCAGCCCCTCACCGACGCCGAGATCCGCTTCGGCCTCCGGAAGGGCACGATCGCGCGCACGTGCTTCCCCGTGCTCTGCGGCGCCGCCCTCCGGAACATCGGCGTGCAGAAGGTCCTCGACGCCGTCATCGATTATCTCCCCGCCCCCAACGAAAAGTCCGCGATCGAGGGGCTCGACCCGCGCGACAAGGAGAAGAAGCTCCTCCGCCCGCACGACAACGACGCCCCCTTCTCGGCGCTGGTGTTCAAGGTCGTCAGCGACATGCACGGCGACCTGACGTATATGCGCGTCTACTCGGGCAGGCTCGGCAAGGGCCAGCGCTGCATCAACCCCGTCAACGGCAAGAAGGAGATCGCCAGCCGCATCTTCGAGATGCACGCCAAGGACCGCACGCCGCTCGAGGAGGTCACCGCCGGCAACATCGTCGCCGTCGTCGGCATCAAGGACTCTTACACCGGCGACACCCTCTGCGACCCGGACGACCAGATCATCCTCGAGCGCATGACCTTCCCCGAGCCGGTCATCTCCATGTCCATCGAGCCCAAGAGCACCGAGGACAAGCGCAAGCTCGGCGACGCCCTCCAGGTCATCCGGCGCGAGGACCCCTCCTTCCGCTCCAAGTACGACGAGGAGACCGGCCAGACCATCATCTCCGGCATGGGCGAGCTCCACCTCGAGATCATCAAGAACAAGCTCGTCCGCGACATGAAGGTCAACGTCGAGGTCGGCCGCCCCAAGGTCGCCTACCGCGAGGCCATCACCAGGAAGGTCGAGTACGTGCGCGGGCTCTTCAGGAAGCAGACCGGCGGGCGCGGCCAGTTCGGCGACTGCTCGATCAACCTCGAGCCCTACACCGCCAACCAGGCCAAGGCCGACGAGCTCGACTTCTCCGACAACATCGCCTTCGAGAACAAGGTCGTCGGCGGGTCGATCCCCAAGGAGTTCATCCCCTCGATCGAGTACGGGATCCGCCAGACCGCCGTCAGCGGCGTGAAGTACGGCTACCCGCTCATCAACATCAAGGCCACCCTCGTGGACGGCTCCCACCACGCCGTCGACTCCTCGCAGATCGCCTTCGAGCAGGCCGGACGCATCGCCCTCCAGGAGGCCGTCGAGAAGGCCGGCCCCGTCCTCCTCGAGCCCATCATGAAGGTCGTCGTCACCGTCCCCAACGAGTACCTCGGCAACATCACCGGCGACATGAACGCCCGGCGCGGGATGATCATCGACACCGACGACCGCGGCGTCGTCAAGCTGATCACCTGCGAGGTCCCGCTCTCCGAGATGTTCGGCTATGCCACCGCCCTGCGCGGGATGTCCCAGGGACGAGCCAGCAACACCATGGAGTTCCTCCAGTACCGCCAGATGCCCGCCGGCCTGATGAAGGAAGTCCTGGCCGAAGGGACGTAAGCCAAGGCCTAAAGATCGCTCTTGCAGGCCCCGACAGCCGTCGGGGCCTGTTTCATCTCAGGACAATGGCTCCACGAGGCACCGCACTCCGGGCAGACCCGAATCCCATTCCCCGGAGTCGCGCTGATGTCGTACAAGCACGAGGGGCACCGTCCGATCGCGAGCCATGCCAACGCGATGTTCATGGCCCGCCTCCCCGAGAAGTGCCACCTGCCGATTGACGCGCCCAACGCGAGGAATACCGCGAGCGAAAGGAGGAGCAGAACGATCGGAACGTCCCAAGCCAGCTCGTCCCACACGTAAACCCGAACTGCATCGAGAGCCATGGCCGTAGCGGCAAGGGTGAGCGCCACAATCGCGACCCAACGGTAAACCACCGGGAACAACGCTCGTCTGAGAACTCGACTGTCCGCTCGTGTCAGCGAGAACTCGTCGGAGCTGGTTCTGACCGCCCGAGAGACCCCCGATGCATCTCGTAGACGAAGAATCAGCATTCAAGGCTGATCCTGCATCAGCGAAGCCCTTCCTTCCTCTTGGCCAGATCAGAATCACGAGCCTTGCCGGGCGAGCGCAGAGCGCTTACCTTGCAGGAGCAGAGTAACCGGAGACGCCTCATGCCCGACCGTTACCAGACCATCCTTCTCTTCGGCGCCCCCGGCTCCGGCAAAGGCACGCAGGGCAAGATCCTCGGCCAGATCCCCGGCTTCTACCACCTCTCCTGCGGCGAGGTCTTCCGCACCCTCGACAGCTCCTCGGAGCTGGGCCGGATCTTCATGGAGTATTCCTCCCGCGGCGAGCTCGTGCCCGACGACGTCA
>JBGPJM010000079.1:0-18995 GCA_041485385.1 Phycisphaerae bacterium
AGTCGCCGGGGAAGGGTCGGGCGGGAGCGTGCTGAGCGCTCTGGACGAATGGCACGGGGCCGTTCTCGGTAGGCCCCCGCGGCCCACTCACTGTGTTCGGGGCTCGTATTGAAAGTTGCCCGTGGGTGCTCAAGCCGCCCGTGCGCCGCGGCGGAGCCCGCCGACGCGGAACCCGTGGGCTCTCCGCGCTGTGGCGCCCGTGCGCGGCTGGGCTACCGAGTGCCCGGCGAGCCCACGTTGGACGGGGCGCGCGTCAGGCGCTGGGTTGTGCGCACGTCGAGGGTGCCGCCGCCGCAGATGGTCGCGGTGTCGATCTGGTCGGCCTCGATGTGGCCGCTGACGAAGAGGACGCAGTTCTTCACCGAGCGAGCGCGGAGGTCGCCCAGGCACACTACGACGCACGATTCGAGTGTGTCGAACTCACCCTCGCGGCAGACCACCACGACGCGATCGGCCGCGAGCGCCGACGTCAACGGCCCGACCAGCGCATGGCTTGACGAGTCGTTCGGCGGCCGGGCCGAGAGTTCGGCCAGCAGGTAGCCGGCAGGGCTCGGCCCACGGCCTGATTCCATCGCCCCGCTCTGCTCCAGGTGCCGCGTGAGGTCCGCAAGGAGCGTCTGCTGCCAATCCGGGGCGCGGGCGCTCCCGCTGAGGATCTGCTCGGCGCGCTGCGTGACGGTGGCGCTGGAGTTGGAGGTGGGCGCGGGCGCGTTCGCCGAAGGTGCGGGCGGCTGGGTCGAGGCGCAACCGGCGATCACGGCGGCGGCGGAAACCAGCAGGAAGAACCTGGTCATGTTGCGCTCCTTTCGAGGTGCGGGGTGCTCGCTTGCCAGTGTACCATCGACCCTCCCCCGATCCCCCGTCAGTGGACGCCCCCGGCGGCGTGCGGCGCATCGGCGGTCGGGAAGGCCCGGACGTTCGCAGGGACGCCCGGGCTGGTGTGCGTCGCGGCGGCGATGGGTGAATCGGGGCGCAGGAAGTCGCGGATGAGCGCGATGCACGCCGCGGGCTGCTCGATGTGCGGCGAGTGCTTGCTGGTGGGGAAGACCCGCAGCTCGGAGCGGGGGAGCTGGGCCTGCATCTTGTACCCCATCGAGAGGGGCGTGGCCTCGTCCCAGGCGCCCCAGATGATCAGGCAGCGCACATCGACCGACGCGTACTGGGCGGTCAGCTGCTGGATCGCCGTCCAATCGGGCTTGAAACTCTCGGAGGGAGCGAGGCGCGGGATCGCCGTCCGCAGCATCGCCTGCATCGCGTGGCGCGTCGGCGCGTTGCAGAGGATCTGCCGCCGCTTGTCGGCCTCTTCGCGGATCGCCAGCGAATCGTGCCCCACGCTTTCGAAGATCCCCCTGGCGACGGATTCATCGACGAAGCCGAACGTCGAGCCCATCGCCACATCGAAGTCGCTCAGCGTGGCGAGCTTCACGAAGACCGGGTCGGCCCTGGCCACCGAGACATCCATCGGCGCGATGAGCACCACGCGGTCGACCCGGTCCAGGAGCGGCTTGAAATCCCGGCGCAGCTCGGGATCGCCGAACATCCGGATCGCCATCATCCCGCCCAGCGAATGCGCGATGATCATGATCGGCCCGCCGGGGTCCCCCCCTCCCCCGGCGGCCGCGCTCATGCGGTCCTGCGTCGCCTCGAGCACGCGGCGCGCCATGGCGGTCGGGCTGTAGATATCCATCTCGGTCGTGGGCGTCGGCCGGGGCTTCTCGCTCTGGCCACAGCCGGGGAGGTCTACGAGCAACAGGCGGTTGTCCTTCCCCAGGTCGCCGGCGAGGAACCGCCAGCTCTCGTGGTCGGAGAAGATCCCATGCAGGAACAGGACCGTGCGGCCTTCCTTGCCGTTCTGCGGGGGCTGGATCTCGTGAACCGCCAGCTTCACCCCCCCTCCGCCCCCCCCTCCCTTGGCCTTTCCATCGGCGGTGCCGTTGGTCGTGGTGACCATGGTGGTGTGGTTGGCCATTCCGATGTAGGCGGTGGCGAGCGGGCCCAGCTCCTCGCAGTCGCACTGGGCCCGGAGCCGGCTGTAGTAGCTGGAGGAGGAGCAGCCCAGGTGGCAGGCGATGATCGCCAGGGCGAGGACCGTCTTGACGAGGTCGCTCCGCGCGGAGCGGGTGCCGACGAGTTGCTTCGAACGTCGGGCGATGATGGTGAACACGGCGACCTCCGTGGGAGAAGCAAAGGCGCGCTGGGGCCACGGCCCGATAGTGTTCACTAACTTCGACAGCCTGTCAAGCGGGACGTGGGTGCAGCGGCCGCCCAACCGCCGCTCTTCACTATCATCAGCCGTGACCGCCGACAGAATCCGAGAACTGCTCGACCGCGACCCGTTTGTGCCCTTTCGGATCCGCTCCAGTAGCGGCGATTCGTACACCGTCACGAATCCGCACCTAGTCGCGCTCATGAGGGCGGAGGCCTTCGTCGCGGATCGGACCGATCGCTGGACGCTGCTGCCTTATCTCCACATTGCCGCGGTCGAGGTCCTCCAGAACGGGCACGGGAAGCGGTCCGGCCGGAAGCGGCCTCGGCGATAGCCCAGTGGCGCCGGACTCAATGCGGCTGGTGCGTCGATTTCACGTACAGCTCCTTGAGCTGCTCATCGGTGACGGGGCTGGGGGCGCTGGTCATCAGGTCGGCGCCGGTCTGCGTCTTGGGGAAGGCGATGACGTCGCGGATGTTGTCGGTCCCGACGATGTGCATCACCAGCCGGTCCAGGCCGAAGGCGATCCCCGCGTGCGGCGGGGCGCCGAACTTCAAGGCCTCCAGCAGGAAGCTGAACTTCTCCTGGGCCTGCTGCGGCGTGAGCCCCAGGAGGCCGAAGACCTTGCTCTGCACGGCGGGGTCGTGGATGCGCACGGAACCGCCGGCGATCTCCGACCCGTTGAGGACGATGTCGTAGCCGGCGCTCACGATCGAGGCGAGGGTCTCCTCGTCGCCGGAGTCGGCGTCGACGAACGCTTTCTGCTGGTCCTGGCGCGGGGCGGTGAACGGGTGGTGCATGGCGACCCAGCGGCCGGTCTCCTTGTCGCGCTCGAACATCGGGAAGTCGATGACCCAGAGGAAGTTCCACATCTTCCCCCACTCGGGGACGAGCCCGATGTCCCTGGCGACCTTCTGGCGCAGCTCGCCCAGGGCTTTGGTCGCTACGGAGTAGACGTCGCAGGCGAAGAGCACCGTGTCGCCGGGCTTGAGCTCCAGACGGGCCATGAGCTCGGCCTTCACCGGCTCGAGGAACTTGGCAATGCCGGTCTCGAGGGCGCCGGCCGCGTTGACCTTGACCACCGGCACGCCGCCGGCGCCGAAGCCCTTCACGAACTCGCTGTACCCATCGAGGATCTTCCGGGTGAGCTTCTCGGCGCCGGGGACGCCGGCGCTGCCGCCGGGCACGCGGATCGCCTTCACCACGCCGCGCTTCGCCGAGTATTGCGGCCGATCGGCGCCATTGGCCAGGGCGTCCCTGAAGACGCCGAAGTCGGTCTTGGCCGCGATATCGGAGATGTCCTTGAGCTCCAGCCCGTACCGCGTGTCGGGGCGGTCGATGCCGTAGCGCTCCATCGCCTCGCGGTAGGTGATCTGCTGCACGGGCGGGACCTTGAAGCCCACGACCTCGCCCCACAGGCGGCGGACGAACCCCTCCATCATCGCCATCACGTCGTCGCGCTGGACGAAGGACATCTCGAGGTCGATCTGGCTGAACTCGGCCTGGCGGTCGGCGCGCGGGTCCTCGTCGCGGAAGCAGCGGCAGATCTGCATGTACCGGTCGCACCCCGCGACCATGCAGATCTGCTTGAACAACTGGGGGCTCTGCGGGAGTGCGTACCACTGCCCGGGCTGGTGGCGGGAGGGGACGAGGAACTCCCTGGCCCCCTCGGGGGTCGACTTATAAAGGATCGGGGTCTCGATCTCGAGGAACCCGTTCTCGTAGAAGTAGTCGCGCGTGACCTTGGTGATGCGGGCGCGCGTGCCGAGGATGCGCTGCATGCTCGGCCGGCGCAGGTCGATGTACCGGTGCTTCAGGCGCAGCTCCTCGTTGGCGAGCTTGCCGCCCGAAGGGTTGTCGTCCGGCAGGAACGGCGGGTTCTCCGTCTTGTTCAGGACTTCCAGCCTGGTGACCATGACCTCCACCTTGCCGGTGGCCAGCTTGGGATTCTCCCCGCCCACGCGCACGCGGACCGTCCCCTCGGCCGCGAGAACGTCCTCGTTCCGGAGCGAGTCCGCGGCGTTCAGCACGTCCTGGGCCAGGTCCTCGCGGTCGAAGACGAACTGCGCGACGCCGGAGCGGTCCCGCACGTCGATGAAGACGAGCCCCGTGCCGTGGCCGCGGTAGGCGTTCACCCAGCCGCAGAGCACGACGGTCTTGCCGACATCGGCCTCGCGGAGCTGGCCGCAGGTGTGCGTTCGTTTGAGCATGGCGGGAGTTTAGCCCGGGCGAAGGGGCTCACCGTGGCGACCCGGCGCTTACGCCGCGCCGGCCCGAGCCCGGGCGGCGCCCAGGATCATCATCGAGACGACCGCGTTGAGCGCCTCGGTCCAGTCCTGGCCGGTCTGCTCAGACCAGGCCTGCCCGGACATCTCGCGCATGGTCGAGAGAAGCACCTCGCGGGCCAGGCCGTAATGGGCGGGCGCCACGCCGGCCCGGAACAGTCTCGCGCCGATGTCCTTGAGGGTCGGCTCCAGCGTCTCGAAGCGGTGCACGTTCTTCACGATCAGGCGGAGCCCGGCCGCGAAATCCTGCTTGTGGACGGCGATCTCGCGCGGCGCCAGCGCCCGCAGGACCGGGTGCTGGGCGAAGAGGCGGACGTGGAAGCGGTCGACGAGCTCGGGCGTGCGCGGCATGAGCGCGTTGAAACTGGCACGGACGCGGTCGATCTGCTCCGGGGTCACTCGCGCGGCTCCTGGGCCTCCCTGAGCCGGGAGGCCGTCGGACGTATCGACCGATTCGGGGGGGAACTTCACGGCGGGCGTGCGCGCGGGTCAGGTTCAGCCTCGGCCCGCACCGCCCCCGCCGTCCAGGTGCAACTCCATCAGGCGCACATCGAGGATCCGACCGAACTTCTCGCCGACGCGGTGCATGACCCCGACGGTCTGGAAACCCATCTTCTCGTGGAGCGTCAGGCTGGCCGGGTTCCCCTCCACGACCCGGGCGAGGATGACGCCCAGCCCCGCAGCGCGAGCCCGGCGGAGGAGCTCCTCCATGAGGGCGCGTCCGACGCCGCGCCCACGATGGTCCTGGTGGACGTAGACCGAGTTTTCCGCGGCCCGGGCGTAGGCGCAGCGCGTGGACCAGGCCGAGAGAGACGCCCACCCAAGCACCCGGCCGCCCTCGACGGCAACGATCGCCGGACGGGGCTCGGTCGAGTGCTCCCTGAGCCACTCCAGCCGCTGCGCCGGGGTCTTGGGCTCGGTCTCGAACGTGGCGAGGCCGCGGAGCACCTGCTCGTCGTAGATGTCGAAGATGCCGGGGAGGTCGGGCTCGGTCGCGGTGCGGATGGTCCACATGCGCGAAAGTTTACCGGCCGCCAGTGGGGTTGGGCGGGGCGGAGGCGCGGATCGTTGCGGTCGTGTGGAGTTGCTGCGTTACGCCGCCCGCGCGAGGCGGGCCTCCGCGATCGTCATCGCGCCGAAGACCTCGTCCAGCGCCTTCCCCCAGGCGGCCGCCAGCTCGGGCTTCCACGCCGTGCCGCTGTACTCCTGGAGCGCCACGAGGATCGCTCTGCGGGCGGCGTCGGCGTGCGGACGGCCGAAGCCGCTCAGGGCCAGGCGCTTGCCCGTTGCCTCGAGGTCGCCGCTGATGGAGTGCAGGCAACCGAGGTTCTTGGCCACCCAGGCGAACGTCTGCACCAGGGCCCGGCGCCGGCGGGCACGGTCGCCGCGGAACTTCCGGCCCAGGTCGGGGCACTCGGCCGTCAGCCGATCGATGAACACGTCGGCGATCTCGAACGCCTTGCACGCGACCGCCGCCGCGTTGGTCCTGACCAGGCACACACTCGCTCCGTCCATGAGGCCTCCATTCCGTCGGACGTTCCGGTCCGTCGTCTGGCGATCGGCTTGGCGCGCATGCCGCTTCACGCCGGGTCGACAACCGGGCCGCTCGGGGGCACGGTTCTCCGATGTGCGCCGGTTTTCGCCGCCCACGCAGGACCGATAGCCAGCCCGGTCGGCGAGCGCCCCCGCACCCCCCCACTCCCCCACCGCTCCGATCGCCGTCCGCTATCCTCTCGCATGTCCCCGCCGCCGCCCGCCGGCCCGCCTCCCCCCCATGCACGCGCCGCGATCGTCTCCATCGGCGACGAGCTGACCCGCGGCCAGTGCCTGGACACCAACTCCCGCTGGCTGGCGGATCGTCTCATGTCCCTGGGCATCGAGACGATCGAGCATGCCACGATCCCCGACGACCGGGCCGCGACCGCCGACACGCTGCGTCGCCTGGCGAGCGCGGCCCCGCTCATCATCACGACCGGCGGGCTGGGGCCGACGCTGGACGACCTCACCCGTCAGGCTCTGGCCGACGTCCTGGACGAGCAGCTCATCGCCGACGCCGAGGCCTTGGAGGCGCTGGCCCGGCGCTTCGCGTCGCGCGGGCGCACGCTGAACGAGATCCAGAAGATCCAGGCGTGCCGACCCCCGAGCGCCCGGATGCTCCGCAACGACTGGGGGACAGCGCCCGGCCTGCATGCGCTGCTGGCCGTCGGCGCCGGCGCGGACATTTTCTGCCTGCCCGGCCCGCCCGGCGAGATGCAGCCGATGTTCGAGCAGTCCGTGGTCCCGGCGCTCCGGCCGGATCCCTCGACGACGGTGCGCACACGACTGGTCCACCTCATCGGGCTTCCCGAGGGGGAGGCCGCCATGCGCCTCGGCCCGCTCATGGACCGCTCGCGCAACCCGCTGGTGGGCATCACGGTCGCCGGCCTCGTCCTGACCTGCCGCGTGCGTTACGCCGGGCCGCTCGACGGCGCGGCGGCGGACCGGGAGGTCGAGCGGACGGTCTCGGCGATCCACGGCGCACTCGGGCCGTTCATCTTCGGCAAGGACGACGACACGCTCGCGACGGTCATCATCCGCGAGCTGGTCGCCCGCCGGCGGACCCTGGCGGTCGTCGAATCCTGCACGGGCGGGATGCTGGGACAGATGCTGACGGACGTGCCGGGATCATCGGAGGCGTTCATCGGCGGGTGGATCACCTACTCGAACCGGCTGAAGCACGAGCTGGTCGGCGTGCCCGAGCAGGACCTGGCCGCGCACGGCGCCGTGAGCGAGCAGACCGCCCGCGCGATGGCCGTCGGTGGCCTCGAGAAGTCGGGCGCCGACCACTGCCTGGCGGTCACCGGCGTCGCCGGGCCGGGTGGAGGCTCTTCCGCCAAACCGGTCGGCACGGTGTTCATCTCGCACGCGTGGCGGTGCACCGGTCCCCCCCCCAGCCCGGCGACGGCCAGCGAGGTCCGTCGGTTCCTAATCATGGGCGACCGCGACAGTGTCCGGGACCGTTCCGCCCGCAGCGCCTTGGCGGTGCTGCTGTTCGCGCTCCGGCCGCCCGACGCCCCGGCGACGAGGCTCGTCTGGGAAATCCCGCTGGCGGGAGCCCCGCCGACTTCTGCAACCGCGCGATAGCCGCGGCTTTCTCGCGATTCCGACCGTCCCGAACAGTCACCGGTAGGCGGCGTTCTGGTAGAATGGATGCTCCCGGCTCGCTGGGGGTGGGGTCGCGCGGCAGAGCCAGCCCTGCGTTCTCGCCTGGATTCCCTATGGGCACCTTCCACCGCGGACGATCATGCTTCGCCGGGACCGTCGCGATGGCCATCGGGGCCACCGCGTGGCTGGCCGGCTGCTCCGACGACACGACCGAACCAAAGTCGACGCGGGCCGTTGCGTTCACCCCGCCGGCATTGATTCCCGCGGCGTCCGTTCCCTCGCCGGGGACCGCCGGCGAGCCAATCCGTTACGACCGTGACATCCGGCCGCTCCTCTCCGACCGCTGCTTCAAGTGCCACGGCCCCGACGGCGCCAAGCGACAGGCCGAGCTGCGCCTGGACAAGTCCGAGGTCGCCATGTCCGACCTGAAGGGGCACACCGCGATCGTCCCTGGGAGCCTGGAGAAGAGCGAGCTGTGGCAGCGGGTCAGCAGCACCGACCCAGAGTTCATGATGCCGCCGCCCACCAGCAACAAGCGCCCGCTCGGGCCGGACGAGCGCGAGCTGATGCTGCGGTGGATAGAGGAAGGGGCCCGGTACGAGCCGCACTGGTCGTTCGTGGCGCCCGTGCGCCCGCCCGTGCCCGAGGTGCAGAACGTTTCGTGGTGCCGCAACGAGATCGACCGGTTCATCGTGGCCGAACTCGAGCGCCACACCGTCGCCCCAGGCCCGGAGGCCGGTCGCGAGACTCTTCTCCGTCGCGTCACGCTCGACCTCACCGGGCTGCCCCCCACGCTCGAGGAGATCGACGAGTTCCTCAACGACCAGCGCCCGGACGCCTACGAGCGCTTCGTCGACCGGCTCATGACCCAGGAGCCTTGGAGGACCCGGTACGCCGAGCGCATGGCCACGCCGTGGCTCGACGCGGCGCGCTACGCCGACACCTGCGGCATCCATATGGACGCCGGGCGCACCATCTGGCCGTACCGCGACTGGGTGCTCAAGGCCTTCCGCCAGAACATGCCCTTCGACCGGTTCCTCACCGAGCAGCTCGCCGGCGACCTCATCCCGGGCGCCACGCAGGACCAGAAGATCGCCAGCGGGTTCAACCGCGCCCACGTCACCAGCGACGAGGGCGGCGCCATCGCCGAGGAGTACCTCGTCGAGTACGCCGTAGACCGCGCCGCCACAACCAGCTCGGTCTTCCTCGGCCTCACCATGGGCTGCGCCCGCTGCCACGAGCACAAGTTCGACCCCGTGTCGCAGGAGGAGTTCTACCGCTTCTACGCGTTCTTCGACTCGATCGAGGAGCCGGGGCTGTACTCGCAGCTCCCCGATCCCAAACGGGCGTTCGAGCCGTTCCTGGCGATCCCCACGCCCGAGCAGCAGGCCGCGCTGGGCACCCTGAAGGAGCAGCTCGAGCAGGAACGCAAGGAGCTCGACACTCCCGACCCGCGCGAGGCCAAGCAGCGGGCGGCCTTCTTCGAGGGACTGATCACGCGCAGCGGGCTTGCGTGGCAGTCCTCGCAGGTCGCCCTTGCGGAGTCGCTCGAGGGCGCGACGCTGACCGTGCAGCCCGACGGCTCGGTGCTGGCCTCCGGGAAGAACCCGGACAAGGACGAGCACGTCATCACGCTCACCACGCAGGCGACGGACCTTCGCCTGCTGCTGCTCGAGGCGCTCACCGACCCGAGCCTGCCGATGGGGCGCGTCGGTCGCGCCGAGAACGGCAACGCCGTGCTCTCGGGCGTGACGGCCGAGGCGGTGTCGGTCGCCGATGAGAGCAAGCGGCAGCCCGTGCACTTCGCGTGGGCGTGGGCCGACCACGAGCAGGCCGACGGCGACTACCGCGCTGTCAACGTCCTCGACGCCTCCGATGATCTTGGATGGGCCGTCGACGCCCACCGCAAGGACGGCTCGCGCGTGGCGATGCTGCTCGCGCAGGAGCCCTTTGGGTTCGACGGCGGCACCCGGCTCGTCGTGCACCTGCAGTACCGCACGGTCTACGCTCGCCACACGTTCGGGCGCGTGCGGCTGGGCGTCGGCCAGCTCAAGGATGAGGGCCTCGCTGTGCTCCCGTCGGCCACCAGCACCTGGTACCTCGTCGGCCCCTTCCCGGCCGACGACGGCAAGGCGGCGTTCACGAAAGCCTTCGGCCCAGAGAGCGAGAGCGACCTGGACCTCAAGCACAACTTCGGCGACGGCAACCAGTTCTGGCACTACGTGCCGAGGCTCGACGACGACCGGCTGAACGGCGAGCTGGCGCAGGGGATCAACGCGACGTATGTCGGCCGCCGGCTGTTCGTTCCCTCGGCGCGCACGATCGAGGTATCGCTGGGGAGCGACGACGGCTTCCGCCTCTTCCTCAACGGGAAGGAGATCGCGTCGAAGCAGGTCGAGCGGGCCCTTGCCGCCAACCATGACAAGGCCACACTCGAACTGCACGCGGGCGCCAACACGCTGGTCATGAAGGTCGTGAACACCGGCGGCGCGGCGGGCTTCTACTATCACGCCACGCGACTGGACGACGAGCTGACCGGCGCCATGGCCGCGGCCCTGCTCCCCGGATCCGCCCTCTTCCCGGACCTCTCGCAGCGGCTCGACCGCGCCTGGCGCGAGACCTTCTCGGCCGCGTACCGCCAGCGCACCCAAGGGATCACCGCGCTGGACAAGCAGGCGACCGAGCTGGACGCGCAGATCCCGCGCACGATGGTGATGCAGGAGCTGCCCAAGCCGCGCGAGACCTTCGTTCTCACCCGCGGACAGTACGACCACCCGGACAAGTCGCGCCCGGTGACGCGCGCCGTCCCGGCGGCGTTCGGGAAGCTCGCCGAGGGCGCCCCGGTCGACCGGCTCGGCCTGTCGCAATGGCTGACCGCGCCCGAGAACCCGCTGGTGGCCCGCGTGGCGGTGAACCGGATGTGGGAGATCGTCTTCGGCACGGGCATCGTCCGCACCAGCGAGGATTTCGGCCAGCAGGGCGAATGGCCGAGCCACCCGGAGCTGCTGGATTGGCTCGCCGTGGAGTTCCGCGAGAAGGGATGGGATACGCAGGGGATGCTCCGCAGGCTGGTGACGAGCAGCACCTACCGCCAGTCCTCCCGCGCCCGCCCCGAGCTGCACGAGCGTGACCCCGACAACCGCTGGCTCTCGTACTTCCCGCGCAAGCGCCTCGGCGCCGAGCAGATTCGCGACCAGGCGCTCTACGTCTCCGGCCTGCTGGTCGAGAAGTTCGGCGGGCCGTCCGTCAAACCCTACCAGCCACCGGGCCTGTGGGAGGAGGTCGCCATGCCGCAGTCCAACACCCGCGTATTCATGCGCGGCGAAGGGCCGGACCTGTGGCGTCGCAGTCTGTACACCTACTGGAAGCGGGCCTCGCCGCCGCCGTCGATGCTCACCCTCGACGCCCCCACGCGCGAGTCCTGCACCATCCGCCGCCCCTCCACCGACACGCCGCTGCAGGCCCTGGCGCTGTGGAACGACGAGCAGTTCGTCGAGGCCGCACGCGTGCTGGCCGAGCGCAGCCTGACCGAGCCGGGCGACGACACCCAGCGCCTCCGGCGCATCTACCGGCGCTGCACGGGGCGCACGCCCGACGAGTCGGAGCTCAAGACGCTCGGCGCCGCCCTCGACCAGTTCCGGGCGCGCTACCGCGATGCCCCCGAGGACGCCGCGAAACTCCTGGGGGTGGGCGCCTCGCCGATGCCGGCGGGCGCCGACCAGGCCGAGCTCGCCGCGTGGACGCTGATCGCCAATGCCATGCTGAACCTGGACGCCACCATCAACCGAGGGTGATCCGATGGACTCGCTGGAAGAGCATTATCTCAACATCACCCGGCGCCGGTTCTTCGGGCACGCCGGCGCCTCGATCGGCGCGGGGCTGGGCGCTGTGGCGCTCGCTTCGCTCCTGGGCGCAGGGCGCACGCCTGGCGCCACCGAGCCGTCGCCCGGCACCCCCCTGCCCGGCTCTCCCCACACCGGCCCCCATTTCGCGCCCAAGGCCAAGCGCGTCATCTACTTCCACATGGAGGGCGCACCCAGCCAGCTGGACCTGTGGGACTACAAGCCCGGCCTGCGCGACCGCTTCAACCAGGACCTCCCCGACTCCATCCGCCAGGGCCAGCGGCTCACCGGCATGACCAGCGGCCAGACCCGCTTCCCCGTCGCGCCCTCGATCTTCAAGTTCACCCGCTACGCCAACAATCAGGACGGCGCGTGGATCAGCGAGCTCATGCCGCACACCGGCAAGGTCGCCAATGAGCTGTGCTTCGTCCATTCGATGCACACCGACGCGATCAACCACGAGCCGGGGATTACGTTCTTCCAGACCGGCAACCAACAGCCCGGGCGCCCCTCCTTCGGCTCGTGGGTCAGCTACGGCCTGGGGAGCGCCAACGCCAACCTCCCCGCCTTCGTGGTCCTCATCACGCAGGGGCTCGGGAACATGCAGGCCCTCTCGGCACGCTTCTGGGGGAGCGGGTTCCTCCCCAGCGAGCACCAGGGGTGCAAGCTCCGCAGCGGCGCCGACCCGGTGCTCTACCTCAACGATCCGCAGGGCGTCAAGCGCGCCGATCGGCGCGCGATGCTCGACCTGGTCACCGGCCTCAACCAGCGCGAGGCCCAGCGCACCCTCGACCCCGAGATCAGCGCCCGCATCTCCCAGTACGAGATGGCCTACCGCATGCAGATGTCCGTCCCCGAGCTCACCGACCTTTCCGGAGAGGACCAGGAAACGCTCGACATGTACGGCCCGGACGTCACCAAGCCCGGCACCTTCGCCGCCAACTGCCTCCTCGCACGCCGCCTGACCGAGCGCGGCGTCCGCTTCATCCAGCTCTACATGCGGGGCTGGGACCAGCACGGCAACCTGCCGGGAGAGATCCGGCTCCAGAGCAAGGCCGTCGACCAGCCCCAGGCCGCGCTCATCAAGGACCTCCGCCGGCGCGGCCTGCTCGACGACACCCTGGTCCTCTGGGCCGGCGAGTTCGGGCGGACCGTGTACAGCCAGGGCACGCTCACGCAGGAGAACTACGGGCGGGACCACCACCCGCGCTGCTTCACCGTCTGGATGGCCGGCGGCGGCATCAAGCCGGGCATCTCCTACGGCAAGACCGACGACTATTCGTACAACATCGTCGAGAACCCCGTCGAGGTGCACGACCTGCACGCCACGATGCTTCACGTCCTGGGTGTCAACCACGAGAAGCTCTCCTACCGTCACCAGGGGCGCGACTTCCGGCTCACCGACGTGTTCGGCAACGTGCTGTCCCCTCTCCTGGCCTGACCCCCCCCCCTCCCCGGCCCGCCCCCCACCACCCCGGCTCGACCTGGTTCCCCTCATGCTGACCGAATGGCTACGCGTCGCCGGCAGGTTCCACCCCCTGGTGCTGCACTTGCCCATCGGCCTGATCGCCGGCGCGGCGCTGCTGGAGATCGTGTCGGTCGTACGGCGCGCCCCCGTCTCGCGCGCCGCTTCGTCGGTGCTCGTGTGCTTCGCGGCCCTCGCGGCGGCGGTGACCGCGGGATCCGGGTACCTGCTCCAGGGCGAGGGCGGTTACGACGACGACACGGTGTACACGCACAGGTGGCTGGGGTTCACCGTCGCCGGGTGCGCCTTAGTGCTGGCGTCGCTGCACACGGTCATGAGCCGCTCGCGGTCGGGGCGTCCCGCTGCGCGGATGGTCTGGGGGTACCGCGCGTGGCTCCTGGTGACGCTCGGGTTCCTGGTACCGGCAGGGCACTTCGGCAGCACGCTGACGCGCGGCGATGGGTACCTGACGGCGCCGTTGCGGGACCGCACGCCGCCCGCTCCTCTCATCCCACCCACTGGCGACCCTCCGGCCGTGGTCGAGTCGTCCTACCGGCTCGTGATCGCACCGATCTTCGAATCGCGCTGCGCAAAGTGCCACAACCCGACCAAGAAGAAGGGCAAGCTCGTCCTCATCGAGCAGGCGGGGATCCTCGCCGGCGGCAAGAGCGGCCCGGTCATCGTCCCCGGCAAGCCCGAGCAGAGCGAGCTTGTCCGGCGCCTCCGCCTGGGCATGACCGAAGAAGACCACATGCCGCCCGAGGGCAAGGCGCAGCCCACGGATGATGAGATCCGCGCGCTCGAGCAGTGGATCGCCGCGGGGGCGCCCTTCGAGGGGATGGTGGCCGGGCTCACAGCCTCGGCCGCCGCCCCGCCGGCCGCGCCCCTCCCACCTGCCACCACCGCCGCCGCGCCCCCTCCCGTGCCGCCCGCACCGAAGGCCGCGCTCGATCGCCTGCGCGAGGCCCTTGTCCACGTCGAGCCGATCTCGCAGGGATCCAGCCTTCTCTGGATCGACTTCGCCGCCGCCGCGAAGAAGACGTCCGACGCCGACGTGGCGGCGCTGCTCGAGCCCGTGCGCGAGCAGGTGGCGGAGCTTTCGCTGGCCGGATGCACGATCACCGACGCGGCGATGCCGCTCATCGCCCGCATGCCCAACCTCCGCCGCCTGGACCTGCGGTCGACGCCCATCACCGATGTGGGCGTCGCCCCGCTCGCCGGGCACCCACATCTCGAGGAGTTGGTGCTCGCCCAGACGAAGCTCAGCGACGCCGCGGCGGAATCGCTGCTGGCCCTCCCCGCGCTGCGGACGCTCTATCTCTGGCACGCCGGTCTCAGCGAGGAGGCAATCGGCCGCCTGCGGACGGAGCGCCCGTCGCTCCGGGTCAACGCCGGCGAGGTCGCCGACGCGGCCGCACTCGAAGCCGAGCAGGATCTCAAGTTCTCAAGCAACGCCCCCCTACCCGGCGCCGCGCCGGCCGCGCCCGCTGCATCCGCGCCCGGCGCGAGCGCGCTCGTGCCCGTCAACGCCACCTGCCCCGTGACCGGCAACCCGCTGAACCCGAAGTACCAGATCGTCTACAAGGGGCGCGTCATCGGCTTCTGCTGCCCCAACTGCCCCGGCGAGTTTTGGGCGGACCCGGCGAAGTTCGAGGCGAAGCTGCCGCCACCCCCACCGTGACCTGACCGATCTTGCCGCGCGGCAGACCCACGTGCTAGACTGTCCCCCAGTGCCGCGGGTGTAGTTCAGCGGTAGAACGTCAGCTTCCCAAGCTGAATGTCAGGAGTTCGATCCTCCTCACCCGCTTTGGCGTAAACCCTGCTCACCAACGCGCTGTACACGCTCTCCGAGACTGACTAACCGAGAGAGCACTCTGTCGTTGCGAAGAGACATCGGCGCGCCCTCGCTCCGGCACAACTGGAACGAAGCCCGGATTCCGGGCCCCGGTCGGCCACCTTCTCTGCCTTCCCCCGATCAATCTTTGGGTTGGTCCTCCCGGCCAAGCCGATGGAATATGTCCGTTCATGAGGAACGCCTCACGGATACCACGCGCCGCTCCCCTGTCGAAGGGTCGTGGACAATCGCCTCCGGGCCGAAAAGCGCGGTCTCCCGGTGGTTTCCCGGCAGTTACCGGAGCTTGTTCGCATCGCAACCGCCCGATGCATGCATCTGACCGAGCCTGCACCCCGGGGGTACACTCAGAACGGAGCGCCCAGCTCCGCCGGACGGAGCCGTCGAGTTCACGCGAAGGACGTCCTCACCCGCCAACCGGAGATCGAAGGCATGGCGCCACGCGCATACTGGACCGGCAACATCAAGGTCTCGCTCGTCAGCTTCGGCGTGCGGCTCTACAACGCCGTCACCGAGGCCGAGAAGGTGCGCCTCAACCAGGTGCACAAGGGGTGCAACTCCCGCATCAAGATGCCCCCCACCTGCCCCATCCACGGACAGGTCGAGCGATCCGAGATCGCCAAGGCGTACGAGTTCGAGAAGGACAAGTACGTCATCATCGAGCAGGAGGAGCTCGACAAGATCAAGCTCCGCTCCGAGAAGGTCATCGAGCTGACCAAGTTCGTCCCTGCCGACTCCATCGAGGAGGTCTACCTCGACTCGACGTACTACGTCGCCCCCGATGGCCCCGTCGCCGAAGAGCCCTTCCGCGTCTTCCGCCAGGCCCTGGAGACGACCGGCACAGCCGGCATCGGCAAGCTCACCCTTGCCGGACGCGAACGACCCGTCATTATCCGACCCGGCGGCAAGGGCTTCAGCCTCAGCACGCTCCACGCGGCCAACGAGGTCCGCGGCGCCGAGCCCTACTTCGAAGAGATCCAGAGCGGCGAGGCCAACAAGGAATACACCCAGCTCGCCACATCGCTCATCCAGGGCAAACTCGGCAAGTTCGATCCCTCCGAGTTCCGCGATCGCTACCAGGATGCGCTCGTCGAGCTCGTGAAGTCCAAGATCGCCGGCGAGCAGCCCGTCATCATCCAGGAAGAGGATCTGCCAGCCACGTTCAACTTCGCCGATGCTCTCCGGCAGAGCCTCCAGGGCGCCGGCGTCGAGGAGCCCGCCAAGGCCGACCAGGCCCCCGCCAAGCCCGCCCGGGGCGCCAAGAAGCCTCCCGCCAAGAGCGAGCCCGCGGTTGCCGCGCCAAGAAAGACGGCCAAGAGGAAGCAGGCATGACCGATCGCCCGCCGAGGGCGCCAAGCGAGCTGGAGCCCAAGCCGGCCGCCCTCCTCGGCCAGCGGGTTTCTTTCACGGGCCGCCTTGCCACGCTCAGCCGTCCCCAGGCCGAGCGTCTGGTCGCCCGCGCCGCAGGGCGCCTCTCCGCCGGCGTCACGCCACGCGTCACGATGCTCGTCGTCGGCATGCGCGGCTGGCCGCTCCTTGAAAGCGGGCGAGTAACGCGGAAACTTGCGGACGCCGAGCGTCTTCGTGCCGAAGGCTGCGGCCTCCGCGTCATCTCCGAACGGGCCTTCCGCGAGATCGTGGGCCTCGACCCGCGCCCCGCCGACAGCGAGAAATCGCTGGAAGCCGCACAGGTCGTCGCCGCCTTGGGGATCGATCTCCGCACCCTCCAGACCTGGGCGCACCTTGGCCTCGTCCAGCCCCGCGACGGTCGGTACGACTTCCTCGACTTGGTCTCCCTCCGCACGGTGACCGATCTGGTCGCCCGCGGCGTAAGCCCCGTCGTCATCCGTCGCAGCCTCGAGGGGCTCGTCGGGCTCCTCCCCGGCATCGACCGGCCCCTGGCGCAGCTCAGGATCCTCGTCTCCGACAGCGGCCGCCTTGTCGCCCAGCTCGAGGACGCGCTCCTCTCCCCCGGCGGCCAGCTCGAGCTCCGCTTCGACCGCGCCACGCGCACCCCGCCTGAACCCCGCCTCGCCAACGCGACGGGCGCCGCCGGGGTCCACGACGCCGCGCACTGGGTCGAGGCCGGCCTCGCCCACGAAGCGGCCGGGAGAGTGACCGACGCCGAGCAGGCCTACCGGCGCGCCGCCGCGCTCGACCCCACCAGCGCCGGCCCGCACTTCAACCTCGGCAACGTCCTCCTGGCGATCGGGCGCACCCAGGCCGCCACCGAATGCTTCGCACGCGCCGTATTGCTGGAGCCCTCGCACGCCCGCGCCTGGTTCAACCTCGCGCACGTGCAGGACCAGCTCGGCGACCCGTCCGCCGCGCTCCACAGCCTCCGCCGCGCCGTCACCGCCGATCCCGATTTCGCCGATGCCCACTTCAACCTCGCCGACCTCGCCGAGCGCCTCGGGGGAAACGACACCGATGTCGCCCGGCGCGCCTGGCGCGAGTACCTCCGGCTCGACCCCGCCGGCGGCTGGGCCGCCGAGGCCCGGCGCCGCCTTGCGGCCCTCCGGAGCCCGGCGTGGGCCTGACGGAGTACCGCCGCAAGCGCGACTTCACCCGCACCGCCGAGCCGGCACCCAGCGCCGCGAAGCCCAGCGCCGGCCGAGTCTTCGTCGTCCAGAAGCACGCCGCGCGCCAGACCCACTACGACCTGCGCCTGCAGCTGGGCGATTCGCTCAGGAGTTGGGCCGTGCCCAAGGGCCCCACGCTCGACCCGCGCGAGAAGCGCCTCGCCGTACAGGTCGAGGACCATCCCCTCGCCTACGCCGACTTTGAGGGGACCATCGCCGAGGGCCAGTACGGCGCCGGCACCGTCATGATCTGGGACCGCGGGCGCTGGACGCCCGAGGGCGACGCCGCCAAGGGCCTGGCCGACGGCCTGCTCAAGTTCCGTCTCGAGGGCCAGCGCCTCCGCGGCCGCTGGATGCTCGCGCGAACCAAGACCGGCGAACCCAAGGGCCAGACGCACTGGATCCTCGTCAAGGAACGCGACAGCGAGGCCGACCCCGCCGTCGGCGCAGAGACCTTCGCCACCAGCGTCACCACCGCCCGCACCATGGACGAGATCGCGGCCAGCGCCCCGGCCCGCAGCGTGGCGCCCGCCGAATCCGCAACCCGCACCGCCGCATCCCTCTCAGGCGCCCGCCCCGCGCCGATGCCCAAGTCCCTCAAGCCCCAGCTCGCCGTCCCCGCCGAGGCCGTCCCCGACGGCGACCAATGGCTCCACGAGGTGAAGTTCGACGGCTATCGCCTCCTGATTTTCCGCAAGGGCGACTCCGTGCGCATCCTCAGCCGCAGCGGCCTCGATTGGACCAGCAAACTCCCCGATCTGGCCGCCGCCGTCGGCGAGCGCCTCCGCGTTGACGCGATCCTCGACGGCGAGGCGGTCATGCTGGACACCCGCGGCGTGAGCGATTTCCAGGCTCTGCAGAACGCGATCCACAACCGGCGCGCCAAGTCCATCGTCTTCTTCGTCTTCGACCTCCCTTGGTGCGACGGCCACGATCTCTCCAAGTCGCCCCTCGAACAGCGCCGCGCCCTGCTCGCCGACCTCATCGGCGCTCGACAGGAAGGCCGCCTGCGCTTCAGCGAGCACCTCGAGGGCAACGGCCCGGCCGCGCTCGAACGCGTAACCGCCCACGGCCTCGAGGGCCTCGTCTCCAAGCGCAAGGGCTCCCCCTACTCGCAGTCCCGCACGCCCTCCTGGGTGAAGGTCAAGTGCTTCAACCAGCAGGAGTTCGTCGTCGGCGGCTACACCGCCCCCGAGGGCTCGCGCGACGAGCTGGGCGCCCTCCTCCTGGGCTACTACGACGACGACGGCTCTCTCCGCTTCGCCGGCAAAGTCGGCACCGGCTTCAGCTCCGACACCCTCAAGAGCCTCGGCGCTCTCCTCCGCCCCCGCGTGCAGCCCAAGCCCTCCTTCGTCAACCCCCCCACCGGCGCCGACGCCCGCGGCGTCACCTGGGTCCGCCCCGAGCTCATCGCCCAGGTCCAGTTCCGCGACTGGACCGCCGGCGACACCATCCGCCACACCTCCTTCCGCGGCCTCCGCGACGACCGCGACCCCAAGACCGTCATCCGCGAACCGGCCCACGCCACGCCACTCACCGCGGCCCACCCCACACCAAAGAAACCGCACGCCCCGCCCCCTCCGCCGTCCAATACCACCGCCCCCGACACCAAACTCCGC
>JBGPJM010000080.1:0-18731 GCA_041485385.1 Phycisphaerae bacterium
AAGCTGCTGAAGAACGGCAAGCACCTGGGCGTGCACCACCTGGAGTACGCCTATCAGGAGGGCGAGGGCGGCATCGCCGACGCGCTCAAGCTGGCCGAGGAGTTCTCGGATGGCGGCAAGATCTGCGTGGTGCTGGGGGACAACATCATCGAGACCAACATCCGCAAGGCCTCAGGGAACTTCTTCACGCAGGCCAGCGGCGCCAAGCTGCTCCTGAAGGAAGTGCCGGACCCGGAGCGATTCGGCGTGGCGGAACTGGACGGTACCGGGCCGCGGGCGAGGATCCTGAACATCGTGGAGAAGCCGGCGCAGCCAAGGAGCAATCTGGCGGTGACCGGGATCTACTTCTACGACAACGACGTCTTCGACATCTGCCGCACGCTCAAGCCCAGCGGGCGCGGTGAGCTGGAGATCACCGACGTCAACAACGCCTACCTGGCACGCGGCGACCTGACCTTCGAAGTCCTCGAAGGCTGGTGGACCGACGCTGGGACGTTCGACAGCCTGCACCGCGCCGGCCGATATGTCGCCGAAGGCGGCGCCAACCAGACGGACCCGACGGCCTCGGCGCCGACGCTCTTCAAGACCCACTGAGCCATGATCCCCCCCACTCCCCATACGCCGACGCCGGGCATGCCGCCGCCTTCGCCCCGCGTCATGACCACCGGACTCCCCGAGGCATTCGCCGCGGCTCGTGAAGCGGTCGAACCGGTCTTCGTCCCGGCGACGGTATTCACCGACGACCGCGGCTGGTCGCTCATGAACCAGATGCTCGGGGTGATGTCGGCGCACGGGCAGCTCAACTACTCGGTGCAGTACCCGGGGGTGATCAAGGCCTGGCACCGGCACGCGCAGCAGACGGATTTCTGGATCTGCCTGGGCGGGCACATCAAGGTAGGGGTTCACCGCGAGACCGACGGCCGGTCGTGGGTGGCGGTGATCGGGGAGAAGCGGCCGGGCGTCATGATCATCCCGCCACCCTTGTGGCACGGCGCCGCAACCGTGGGCGATGCCCCGGCGGGGCTTCTCTACTACGTCACGCACGCCTACAACACGCAGAAGCCCGACGAGGAGCGGCGGGCGTGGGACAGCGTGCCGGGCTTCCCGTGGGGGGTGCGGCACGGATGAGCCGCTCGCGCGATGCCGAGGCGAAAACGATGGACCGCGTGCGTCGGCGCTGGGGGGATCGCCCGCGTGTCCTGCTGCTGGGCGCCGACGGGATGCTGGGACGGGCGATCCAGGCCGGGCTCGCCGAGAGGTCCTGGAGTTTCCATGCCCCGGCGATAGCGGAGTTCGACCTTGCGGACCCGGCGACGTTCCGGAGGGCCGCGTCGTGGCGCGAGCCGGCACGTCTGGTCATCAACTGCGCGGCCTGGACCGATGTCGACGGCGCCGAGGCGAGAGAGGCCGAGGCGACGGCGGTAAACGGTGAAGGGGTCCGCCGGCTGGTCGATCTCTGCGCATCCTGGGATGCGCTCCTGGTGGCGTACGGCACCGACTATGTCTTCGACGGCCAGGGCCGCGCCCCGTACCGCGTCGACGCGCCGCGCTCGCCCGTCAATGCATACGGGCGGAGCAAGGCGGTCGGCGAAGAGGCTCTGGAGCGGTCGCGAATCGACTGGCTCAATATCCGCACGAGCTGGCTGTACGCACCCTGGGGAAGGAACTTCGTGCTCACGATCCGCAAGCTGCTGTTCGAACGCCCGTCGATCAAGGTCGTGAGCGACCAGCGGGGGCGTCCGACATCCGCGGAACACCTGGCAAACTCGACATTGGCGCTGATCGATCGGGGCGCGTCGGGGAGCGTGCACGTGACCGACGGGGGCGAGTGCACATGGTTCGAGTTCGCCCGCGAGATCGGGCGGATGGCCGGCGCGCCCGGGCACGTTGAGCCGTGCACGAGCGACGAGTTCCCCCGGTCCGCGAGGAGGCCGGCCTACAGCGTCCTGGATCTTTCCGTCGCCGAGTCGCTGCTGGGCCCGATGCCGGACTGGCGCCGGAACCTCGCGGGAGTGCTGGGGCGACTGTCGCCCTGACGGCGCGGCGCACCGTCGGCGGAGACGATCGCGGTGAGTACGATTGGCCACGATCCCGTCGCGCCAAGCCCACGGAGAACGCCGGAGCATGTTCAAGCACATCCTGGTCACCGGCGGAGCGGGGTTCATCGGGTCCAACTTCGTGCGTTTCGTGCTGAAGCACCGCCCCGCTGTCGCCGTGACGAACCTGGACCTCCTGACCTACTCGGGGAACCTGGAAAATCTGCGCGACGTGGAACGCGACGGGCGGTACCGGTTCGTCCGCGGCGATATCCGCGACGCGGCGTTGTGCTCGGGCCTGATGGAGGAGTGCGACGCGGTCGTGCATATGGCCGCGGAAAGCCACGTCGACCGGTCGATCCTGGACTCCGGGCCGTTCGTCTCGACCAACGTCGTCGGGACGCAAGTGCTGCTGGATTGCGCCCGACTGGCCCGGGGCGGCAAGGGGGCCGGGCGGTTCGTGTACGTCGGCACCGACGAGGTCTACGGCTCCCTCCCGCTCGAGCGGCCCGATCTGAAGTTCGTGGAGGACTCGCCCTTTGCGCCAAACAGCCCGTACGCGGCGAGCAAGGCGGCGGGGGACATGCTCGCACGGGCCTACCACCACACGTTCGGAATGGACATGGTGACGACCCGCTGCTCGAACAACTTCGGGCCGTACCAGTTCCCGGAGAAGGTCATCCCGTTGTTCGTGACCAACCTGCTTGAGGGCGCGCAGGTGCCGCTGTACGGCGACGGCAAGAACGTGCGGGACTGGCTGCACGTGGACGACCACTGCGAGGCGATCCTGGCCGTGCTGGAGCGTGGACGCGGCGGCGAGGCGTACAACATCGGCGGGAACAACGAGCGGTCGAACCTCGAGCTGACGCACACGATCCTGGCGATCATGGGGAGGGGCACGGAGTCGATCCGGTATGTGCCCGACCGGCTCGGGCATGACCGGCGCTACGCGATCGATGCCGCCAAGATCGAACGGGAACTCGGCTGGCGCCCGACTCGCTCGGCGTGGCCCGGCGCGCTGGAGGAGACGGTGGAGTGGTACACCGGACAGCCGGAGTGGTGGCGGCGGGTGAAGAGCGGCGACTACCGTGAGTACTACGCCCGCCAGTACGCCGGACGGGCGTGAGCGTCTTCGTCGAGGGCATGCGCCGGGTTGTCCGTATCTCACGCAGACGGTCGTCGGTCAATCGGGATGGGGGGGAGCCTTTCAGCCTGGTCCACGAGTCCAGGCTCCGCAGCACGCTGAAGGTTTGACAGTACCTGAAGTACCCGATCTACCCTCGCAGATAGACCGAGTGCCCGTTCGGGCCTTCGTCGCGGGACCGTCCCACAACTACTACGCCCTCTGCTGACTTCTCCGACGAGGTCATCGGCCCTCACGGACCGATCCGCCGCGCTCTCCGTGCGTTTGCACACGGCCCTACGGCACGCTGGAGACCTCCCGAGGTAAGTTCGATCGCGTCCGCCGCACGACCGCCGGATTTCCGCACGTGGCCTTTGATAGATGTGGACTTCGCGGTCACATGCCCGCTCGTCCGGCTACGCACGCCTCCATCTGGTTTTTGTGCGTCGGCCCACGACCGTCGCTCTGGGCTTCCTTCAGACCCCGCCTCGCGACGACGCCCTTGCCCTTCGCTCGGCCATCACCTCCATCAGGTTGGCCAGAGGACTTTCACCTCCGGGTGTGATCGAACATGCTTGGCACACACGACAAAGGGACCGGTCTTTGTGGACCGGTCCCCGCAAAGTTGCGTCAAGAGGGTGGGAGATGGAGTCGTTTCAGGCTCGCTGGAGCCGACGGCGGCGAATGTACCCAAAGCACATGAGCCCGCCAAGGCTCGTCATCCCCGCCCAGCCGGCCGGAGGAAGGGGGACCAACATGAGGACGTCCTGGTGCTGGTGACCGACCTGGCCTTCGAAGCCAGCATCCCAGTTCTGGAGCACGCGTGCGTTGCCCAGGCTCACCGTGACGTAATCGCCACTGACGAGGATCACGTACCCCGCGGCAAGGGCGCCGGCATTCGCAGCCGCGACGAATGAGTTATTCACGCCAACGTTCGTTTCGCCCTCAATGAACCAGATGGCTTCCTGAAGATCACGTGCGGTCGATGCTCGGCCCGCGCCCGGCGTGAAGTTGTAGCCGGCCAGGGTGCCTGCGCGGAACTGCTCGTACAGCCATGCCGTGCGCCCGTCGAGCGGATCGGACGGGCCGCCGGTGAAGCCGCCAAAGACCGCGCTGTCGCTGATGACCGTTCCGTAGTTGTTGAACGGGGCGTCCGTGCTGAAGAACTCGGTGGTCTCGAGGCAGAACGTCTGGAAACCTGCGACGCCGGCGATCAGGTCTCCATCCAGGACGCCGCTGAACCCGACAACGGGCTGCACACGGAACTCGCCGCCGCCGTAGTTGTTGTCTCGATAGGGAATGCCCGGATCAAGCATGTTGACAGTGGAGGCATGAAGTACCAACGGCAAGGCCAGAGATGCTGCGAGAAGCCCCAGTGTGAACGGTCTGTGTGATGTCGCCATAACCCCTTCCTTTATCTATGCAAAGGAACCGATCGTTTGTCAAATACACAACGCGCCATCGAGAAAACTCGATGGTTCACACATTGCCGCAACTCAAAGTCGTACCCGAATCCGTGGCGCCAGCCAGCGAGCGGGCATTGCAATGCCCGCCCGATCGCCATCACCCGGGAAACGCAACGGTCAACTCTGGAATGCGGAACCCACCATTGGTCACCAAGGACCACCCCTCCGTCACCATGGACTAAGGGGATTGACCTAAATGTATACATGCCGGCCCGGTGAAGGTCAAGCGTTATCTGAGCCAAATCAAAAAAACATCCCGCGGAAGGCGGGATTGAGAGGGTTCAAACTGGGCTGGTTCTCTACGCCGTCATTACCTGAGCGGTATCGCTGCCCGGACGTCGCTCAGCCGCTTGATCTGCTCCGCTGAGAACCTCGGCCCGGCGCCGTGGTTGGCGTCCAGGTCGGACAGCATCGCGGCCGACTCGTGCCTCTCGGCCTTGTCGCCCCTGCTCAGGAGCACGATCAGTTCGACCGTGGGGGACGCCGCAAGAGGATCCAGGGAGACGGCCTTCCGGAACGCCTCGATCGCCTCGGGACGCGCGCCGCGCGCCGCCTCGATGCTCCCGAGCGTGTCGTAGAACGCCGCGACCGGGCTCGCCTCGATTGCTTCTCGCACCAGCGCCCTGGCGCGATCCAGTGCCTGACGTCCCTGGCCTTGCCGGAGGAGCGCATACGCGAGGTTGTTCTTGATCGATGCGAGAACAGGCGAGGACGAGATGACGCCGCTCTGCAGAGACTGGTCGTACATGGCGACCATGGTGTCGAAATCGCCCAGATACTCCGATACGACCGCCAGTCCCAGGCACGCGTCCAGGTCGGCCGGGTCTTCCCGTCGCACATGCCGATACGCCTCGGCCGCCTTCAGCGCGGTCTGCCTGGCCGACTCCGCGCTCCCGGCCGCGGCGTACCGGGCAGCGAGCCTCTCGTAGACTTTCCCGAGCGCGGCGTCTATCGCCGTCGTCGGGGTGGGATTGGCCGCGGCGGCCTTCTCGGCGGCGGCCACCGCCTCGGCGGGGTCGCCGCCGGTCTCGACCACGAGCACCGCCAGGCGGAGCTGGAGTTCGGCGGAACCGGGATCCTCCTGCACGGCCTGGCGCAGCGTGTTGACAGCTCCAGACCCATCACCTGCGAGACGGAGTGCGTCGCTCAGCCCGATCATGACGGGGATAGTCGTCCCCGGTCGACCCGCCAACGCCCGGAGAATCTCAACCGCCTTGCCCGAAAGCTCCGCCTGGCTGGATTGAAACCGACGGGCCATCGCGGACCAGGCGGCGGCCAGGGCCATCTGGTCGTCGGGGGACGCTGTATCCAACGGTTGCTGCACCTGGGCAACCCATACTCTTGCGTCCGATTCGGGTGTGACGTGCAGGCCGGCCAGCGGCAGCCATACCTGGCGTCGGAACGAGGCGTCGCGGCTCAGCAGGGGCCCGAGCACGCCGGCGGCATCGTGCTGGCGACCGAGGGCGACCAACGAGCGGCCGTACACCGCCAGCACGGCCAACGCGGCCGTTCGATCCAGATTGGCGGACGCCCATGGCACACGGGGCTCGACCTGGTCGAGGGCGCCGGCCGGGTTGCCTGTCTCGAGCATCGACTCGCCAACGGCCGCGTCGGCCTCGGGCGACCTATCCAGCTGACGCCAGAGCGTCGCGGCGGCGCTGACGGCCTGCCAATCTCCGGCCGCGCGATAGACGGCGACGGCGATCCGGGCCGACTCGACCGTCGCCGGGAAAGCGGACGAGAGCCGTCGCACGATCGCGGCGGCATCGGTTGTACGCGGCGGATCATGGCGTATGAGCTCCCGCACGACAAAGAGCTGGACCGTCACGTCGGATTGAAACTGGTCGGCCAGGGCCACCAAGGCCTTCGTTTCGCCCAGCCGGCCGGACGAGCGGAGCTGCTCGACGGCCCTGACGGCCTGAGCCCGGTCGCGAGTGGCCGGGTTGCGTTCAAGAGTCTCGGCGAGCGACTTGAGGTCGACCGACCGGCTGTCGGCGCCCGCGAGCATCGCCTGCTGGCGGACCAGCAGAAGCTGGGGGTTGTCGGACAGCCGCTCGAGGCCCCTGCGAACGACCTCCAGAGCGCCCGGGCGGTCGTCCCGCGCCAGAAGGAAGCGGGCAAGACCTGCCCAGCAGTCGGCATTGTCCGGGGCGGCCTCGACGGCCTTCTCGAACGCCAGCATCGCGGCCTCGGCCGACGAGTGTCGCTGCGCGAACCTTGCGCGCAGGACCAGGGCGGCGCCCGCAGGGAGGCTCATCCCGTCGGCAGCGCGGAGGACCGCCTCGGCGCTCGATGGATCGGCGAGAAAGGCCAGCCCGTCGGCGATCTGGAAGATCTGGTCGGGATTGTCGGGGGGCTGCTCGGCCAACCGGCGGTAGATGCGGAGCGCATCGGCATCGCGGTCCGTGCGGGCGTAGGCATCGGCCAGGCGGAGCCGCACGGGAACGGGCGAGCGGTCGCCGAGGCGGTTGTCGAGGGTCGCGGCCACGGCGGCGGCGGCGGCGAACTGAGCCTCGGCCATTAGTAGGTCGACAGCCTGGAGTCTGATGTCGGTAGGCAAGGCATCGTCGTTCCCGACGCGTTCGAGCTCGGTGCGGGCGGAGGCGAGATCGCCCTTCCGGATGAGGACGCGTGCCAGCTGCAACGCGACGGCTCCCTTGTCGGGCGCCACGTTGACGGCTGCGCGGAGTTGCTCGATCGCTCCCGGTAGGTCCGGATGGATGTCGGCCGACGAGTCCTCCAGGAGCAACGCCCTGACGAGGAGCATCCGGACAGGGAGCAGATCGTGAGCCTCAACGGCCAGTCCGCGAAGGATCGCCACCGCCTCGTCGCGCGCACGGACCGAAACCGGCCCCTGTACCAGCGCTCGGGCGCGGGCGAGGCGGCTTGCGAGCGTGGGCCTGATCTCATCGGCGCCGACCATTGCCGCGACCTGCTTCGAGAGAGACTCGACATACGCCAGATCCTCCGCCGCGGCGGACGAGGCCAGGCAGGCCTGACGGACGACCATGCTGTCCGGGAACGCCGCGACCAGCGACTTCCACGCCGCGAGGGCGCCGGGGTCGCCGATGGCGTCTAGGTAGCGGGCCATCGCCAATCGCCATTGCTGCTCCTGGTCCTTGGGCGCACTTTGCACCAGGGCGGCGAGGGTCCGCGTGCCCTCGTCACGCCTTCCCGACGCGGCCAGGAGCAGCGATCGGGTCGCGGCGACCGCGGCGCGATCGCCCGACGAGCCGGCGGCCCGCTCGGCGGCGGCCAGGCACTCCTTCTGTTGTCCAAGGTTCTCGCGGGCGCAGATAAGCGCCAGGCGCTGCAGAAGGTCGGGCGGAGTCGATGCGTCTGCGACGGCCCCGGCGACCAGCGCCTCGGCATCCTTGACCCGGCCTGCGCGGACGAGCAGGATGACGCGACCCGGGAGCATGATCTGCACGAGGCGTTGGCCGGCCTCTCTGTTGCCCTCTTTGGCCATCTGGGCGGCGGCGTCCTCGAATCCCTTCAGCAAGCCTGGCTGCGCGTCCTTGGGCGTGTACCCCGCCTCGATCTGGGCCACCTGTGCGGCAAGAAAGGCCGACAGCGCGGGAACGCTCCGCGGAGCCACGCTCATCGCCCGCTTCGCGGCCTTGATCGCCTCATCAACTCGCCCTTCATCCAAGAGCGTCTGCGAGGTCCGGACCAGCGGCGACTCCCAGCCCGCGGAGAGCACCGAATCCGCCGCCGCGCCCCAGGCGGTACGAGCCTCCGTCGTCCGGCCCAGCGACGCCAAGACCTGTCCAAGCACGTAGAGGAACACCGGCTCGCTGCGATTCTCCCTAGTCGCTGTCTCGGCCGACTTGACCGCCGCAAGAAGCTCGGGCGCGCTGGGCGGCATGCCGTCGGCCCGGACGACAGCGCGCCGCGCCGCAAAGGCGGCCGCC
This sequence comes from Phycisphaerae bacterium, assembly GCA_041485385.1. Taxonomy (GTDB): domain Bacteria; phylum Planctomycetota; class Phycisphaerae; order Phycisphaerales; family UBA1924; genus JBGPJM01. The sequence goes on from JBGPJM010000080.1 coordinate 8,540, forward strand.
CATCCGCGTGCCCGGAAGTCGGCGGTGCGCCGGGTGATCGCGTCCACGAGCGGCTGGGCCTCCGCCGCCCGTCCGACCTCCTGGAGCGAAACGGCCTTGAACGCCAGGAGCTCGGTGTGAGCTCCCGTCCCGCCCTCTTCCCTTCCAGCGCCCAGGCTCAGGTCGCCCAACACCTGGATGACTTCCACCGGCCGTCCCACCTGCCAGGCTCGCCGGGCGAACACTCGGAGCAGGTTTACGTCCTTGATCTTCGCGGCGCCTTGGCGCAACACGGCCAGGGCGTGGGTGTGTTGTCCGATCGAGTCGAACGCGGCCACCATCCGGAGCGTTAGATCGGCATCGGGGAAATCCACCGGGATGACCGCCTCGGCGGTGTCCGGATCGAGCCCGGCGATGTCGCAGAGCGACTTGAAGTATCGCCCCTGGTCGGTCCATCGGGGCGACGCGCCTACCGCGAGGGCCTCGGAGAGCGCGCCGAGCAGCCTGAACCGAGGATCGTTCGGGAACGCCTTGCGGAGCCTCTCGACATGTGCCGCCGCCGCGTCACCCTGCTTGGACGAATGCAGCCACGCGACGTAGAGCCAGTTCGAGCCGAAATCCGCCGGTGCGAGCTGGTGGATTCTGTCAACGATCTCGCCGATCTTCGCCTGCGGCGCCTTGAGCTCCATGAGCGCCGTGAACTCCTCGCGGAGCACGTCGACATCCCCGGGGCCGACCTCCTCGAGCCTCGCCGGGAGGAGCTTCGCGGCCAGGTCCCTAGCCTCGGGGAACAGACCCGTCGCGTTGAAGAGCTTGAGCAGCCGCAGCGCCGTCGCGCGGTCCGAGGGGTCCAGCCCCACGCACCTCTGTAGGATCGTCACCACCTGCCTGAGGTGACTCCCGTCGCCCTCCTCGACGTTCTCGCGGCAGACGGCATAGGCCAGCAGCGCCTCGCGATCGTCCTGCTTGCGCCGCAGGTAGGGACCCAGGTTGTAGACTCCCTGGAGGTAGTTCGAAGAGGCGTACGCCGCCATGCCATCGGCCCGCATCCGCTCGAGATGACGTGTGGCCTGCCATCTCCGTACGCTGACGAGCGAAACCCCGACCGCGACAGCGAGGAACGCGACGATTCCCAGGAGGACGAGTCGGCGAGCGGTCTTGGGGCGCATCCTCACGGTCGAGTCACCTTCCGGATCAGCATGAGTACGGTCTGCCAGATAATCCACATATCAAGGCGGAACGACTGTCGCTCGACGTATTGGATGTCGTACTTGATCCATTCCTGAAAATCGGTGCCCTCGGCGCGGGTACGGCTGATCTGCCAGAGGCCGGTGACGCCGGGCCTCACACTGAGCCTGGCCTCGCGCCAGGGCGGACAGTACTGGTTCTCGTCGAACGGGCTGGGGCGGGGGCCGACGATCGACATCTCGCCGCGCAGGACGTTGATGAACTGGGGCAGCTCGTCGAGCTGGAGGTTCCGCATGATCGCGCCGACGCGCGTGGTGCGGGGGTCGTTGGGGATGTAGAACTGGGGCCCGTCGGCCAGGTTCTGGCGCGCCAGCTCGGCCTTGGTCTGCTCGGCGTTGTTCTTCATGGACCGGAACTTGATACACCAGAACTCTCGCCCGCCGAGCGTCTCGCGCCGGTGCCGGAAGAAAACGGGGAAGCCGTCCTCGATGACGATCGCCGCGGCGAGGATCGGGTACAGAGGGAGCGCGAGCAGCAGCGCGGCCGCCGCGAAGACCAGATCGAACATCCGCTTGACTGCTCGGTAGGGGCGGAAGCGGCCCCGGCGGCCCTGCGTGGACGTCGCCGACGCGAGCGGCTCGAGTTCGAGCCAGCGCACGCCCGGATCCTCCGGGCGTCGGTCCGGGCGGTCCCAGATGACGGCGGGGCCGACGGCGGAGGCATCCTTCTCGATCTCGCGACCGGCCCCGATCCACAGCGGGCCGCGCACGCCCGGCCCGGGCGTCAGGCGCACCGATTCATCGGCCCAGATCCCGCGCCCGAGCGAACGCGCCCGGGCGATGGTCGCGTCGGGCCGGCGCCAGTACCGGACAAGTTCCCTGGTGAAGCGGGCCACTTCATCGGCACGGCTCGCATCGAAGACCCTCGCGCGGAGCGCCGCGGCGTACCGGGACTGCCTGGGCACCATGCGCCGCAGGCGTGCCCAGCCCGTCCGCGGATCGGGCGAGCCCTGCCAGACCCAGGCGAGCTCCTCGTCCGAGGTCAGTCCGACACGCACCATCCGCGGATCGGACCCCTCGTAGATGCGCTCGAAGCGGACAAAGCGCCCATCGTCCTCGGTCACGACCTGCTCGCGGTACTCGCCCGAACGAGGGTCGCGGAGACGGATCGAGACGAGGTCGGGCGCGACCCAGCTCAGCATGTCAAGGATCCCCGCCAGCCGGAACAGCGCGAGGGTGCGCGGATCGGTCAGGAGGAAGAGCTCCGCGTGGGGAACAATCTCGGAACGCTCGCCGAGCCGTACGACCTGCACGCCGCGCGACGCCCAAAACCTTGCATGAAGCTGGATCGGGTCCAGCCCCCAGACGCTGATGGGACATGGAGACGGACCTGCAACCAACATCGGGACTCCTGGCGCTCGCGGCTTCCGGCCACGAGCGCGCCGCGGGGCGAAGGTATCAAGACCGCTTGGTGTCGAGCGCGACGATCTGGGAAAGAGGGTCAAGCCCGGCCACGCCCTCGTGCGGTGTGACCGGCTTGGCGGCCAGAGGATCGGCGGGCGCGGTGCGGAATGAGGCGCTGCCGGCGGAACGCTGGTAGTCGGTCAGCGATGCGCGGTTGAACACCAGACCCAGCACCTGCGCCCCGACGGCCGCGAGCTGCTCGAGGGCGCGTTCGACGAACGAACGCTGCTGCCCGCGCCCGACGACGACGATGACGCCATCGGCGCCGGCGCTGACGAAGTTGGCCTCGAGACTGCCGAGGATCGGGCCCGTATCGATGAGCACGATGTCGTAGTCCGCCCGCGCCCGCTCGATGAGGCCCCGCACGATCGATTCGGACAGCCTGCTGACGAACCTGCCGTCGTCCCGCCCGGACGGAAGGAGCGACAACCGCTCGATCGGCGTGGCAACGACGCTCCCGTTGAAGTTGCCGGAGAGCAGAACATCCGACAGCGCGTGCACCGGCGCCGCGCCGAGATTCTTGGAGAGGCCGCGCCCGACCATGTCGAAGTCGATCATCAGCGTCCGGGCACCGGAGGCGGCAAACGAGATGCCCAGCGACATCGTCAGGCTCGTCTTCCCATCTCCGGCGGTGCAGCTGGTCACGGCGTAAACCTTGCGGTTCCGTCCGCCGATCTGCAGGAGCGTGCGCATCTGGTGCACGCTGTGGGCCGCGTGCGCCGCCTGCTCGGGGTCCGACATGTCCCTTGGAAGATTGGGAAGAATGCCCAGCAGGGAAACGTCCGGCCGGTTGTACTTGGCCTGGTCCGCGTAACGGAAGCGCCGGTCCAGAAAACCCCAGAGGGCCACCAGCGCGACGGGGAACCCGCCGCCGAGCGCGAAGCCGAGCACCGCGAGCTTCTTGCGAGGATCGACGTTCGGGGCCGACGGGATCGCCAGCGGGGGCATGATCTCGATCTGCCCGATCATCTGGGCGGCCTTCTTCTCCTCGTTGAGCCCGGTCAGACGCTTGTCGGTCTCGGTGACCTCCTGCCGTGCGGCGTCCCGCTCCCGCTCGAGCTGGGCGATGGTCGAACGCTTGGTCCCCAGCGCCCCCAGATCCTTCTTGTGCTCGTCCGCGAGGCGCTGGAGATCGGCCATCTTGTTCCGGAGCTGCTCGATCATGGGCGCCCCGCTCATGATCGGCGCGTCGGTGGTCTGGCGGGGCACCCACCGAGCGGCGTAGTCTTGGATCTGCGTGTTCCAGGAAGAAAGATCGGAGCGGGCCTGGATGATCTCCGGGTGCGCGTCGCCGTACCCCATGCCCAGCAGCCTCTCCAGACGCTGCTTGGTCAGGTCCCGCTGCAGGAGGTAGTTGCGCATCACGTCATCGACGCGCGCGACCTCCTCGGGTGTAGGAACCGCCGGGGGGAGCGGAGAACCCACGCCGCCGGGCTCGCCGGTTGCCGGCTGCAGCGAGTTGGTGCCCGCCAGCTGGCGCGCGATCAGATTGATGTCGCGGGTCAGGATCAGGTACTCCTGCTGGTCGATCGACCACTGGGCCTCGAGCTGGGCAAGGCCGCCGTAGTCCTTGGACTCGCGATCGATCTCCGTCTGGAGGCGGCTCACCTCGGCCTGGAGGGCGCGCTTCTTGTCCTCAATGGTCCGTATGGCGAGTTCCCGTGATTTCGACTCGCCGCGCCCGTAGAGCTCGTCGTACGCATGGATGACCTCTTCGACCGCAACCTTCGCGGCGCCGGGGTCAAGATCGGTGAAGGAGATGTAGATCAGTTCCTGGACGGACGGGTTGGTGGTCACCCGCAACGACGACTTGAATCGCTGCTCCTCCGCGGGCGACCGGGGGCGCCCGAGCGCCAGCCAGGCGTCGCTGTCCATGGCGCGGAAGATCACGCGGTCACTCTGCGCGAAGCTCGCCCCCGTGGAGACGATGTTGTTGAACATCGGTATGACCGACTCCTGCCCGGTGTAGGGATTCAGCAGGAGCGGACGGTAGCGGATCTGGCCCTCGCTGCGGTACTTGGGTGTCGGGAGGAGGTAGCCGGCCATGGCGCCCCCGACCGCCCCGACCATCCCCAGCGCGATCGCGAGCACGTACCGCCCCCGGAGCAGCCTGTGAACGACCTGGAAGACATTCGTCTCGCCCGGCCCCTGCCGCGCAGACTCCATGGCGTGACCCAGCCCGTGGGGCGAAAGGGCCGGCGGCTGCGCGTCCCGGACTTCGATCATGTTGTTCATGGTTTCACCGGTCCTGCTGCCTCCAATACAGATCGGTCCTCCGCCGGGTTCGTCTCGGTCGAGGAAAGAGGCTCGAGCAACGGCATGAGCGGCTGAATAAGCTGCGAAAAGGCCGCTTTCTCTTCGGTGACATCGCCCACAACATCCCCGGCCTCGAGCACCACCTGAAACTCGGCAGCCCCGAAGTGCCGGAGGCGGTAGTTGGCCGCAGCAGCCCGCACCGCCTTCATGTCCGCCGCCGGACCGGTTCCCGGCAGCACGAAGAAGTTGTACGCCACGATGTGGCGGTTGTGGTCGAAGGCGGCTTGTTCGAACTCGTACCGCATCACGTTCAGCACTCTGTCGTCGATTCGGATCCGGACGGACGTGTCGGCGCACGATCTTTCCCAGCCGTGCGCCGGGTAGCAGTTGGGCGGGTAATGCCCCGACATGTCTCGGGAATCCAGGCACTGCACGATGATCAGCGACGCGGTCTTGCCTGTGGACGCGTTCCTATAGGACCGGCTCAGCAGCTTGTTGGGTCGCAGCAGCTTCTGCGCGGCCGGGGGCACGTCCACCGTCACACCCTCCCAGTCGCCCAGCCGGAACGGCACCGCGTCGATCAGCCTGTAGGCCCGGCGGTGGAAAGCGGCGGCGTCCTCGGGGCGAGGAAAGTCGCTGGTCTGCATGTACAGCCCGATGAGGAGCGAGGCTGTGAGGATGACGGAGATCCACCGCATGACGCGGACCGCCTTGTCTGCCGGCTACTGGTAGGCCAGCGTGTACCGGCTCACGGGGATGAGCGCCCACCGCAGGACGCGCATCACGCCGAGAAGGATCATGAACGCCAGCGGCACCATGAGCCAGCCGCTGATGTCGTGGAACGTGTTGGCGATGGAATGGGAGGCATAGCCGAACAGGAGGACCGTCGGGATCAGCCGCACGACGTTGCACAGGATGGCCGCGACCGGGCTGGCCAGCAGGACCAGGGCCCGGACCGGATTGCGGAGCGGCATCCCGAACGCGAACGCGTAGGAGACCAGCAACAGCGCGAAAACCATCCGCATGCCGTTGCACGCCTCGGCGACCTCAACCCCCACGCCGTTGAGGGTGAGTACATTCCCGGATCGCTCCGCCGCGAACCCGCAGGTCTCCAGGATCGCGCCCGTCGCCGCGGCACTGGCCGTCTGGAGCGGGAGCGACACTCCCTGGCGGATGAGCGACGGGATGGGAACGAGGAAGACCACCACGGCGATCGCCGGAAAAAAGCGGAACAGCACGTTCTTCCCCAGGACAGTAAGCGCGGCACCGACGGTGATCGCCACCGCGCCGGCATGCCAGACCGACTGCATGCCGTGGTCGTAACCGATCGTCCACATCGCCCACCCCAGCGCGACGATCACCGGACCGATCAGCGTGCCCGAGGGAGGACAGTTCCGCAGGCGGAACCGGCGCGCCCAGAACATCCAGACGGAGACAATGGGCACCAGGAAGACGTGGCTCTGCTCCTCGTCCTTCGAGATGATCTGGTAGATGTCGAGCCAGGCATCGCGCGTGAGCAGCAGCGAGACCGCCACCAGGGCCACGGCGCCCGCGGCGTGTGCGCTCGTCCAACCCTGCCTTCTCACGAATCCGGGCAGCATCATGTCTCGTCTCGACCAACCGATCGCCCACCGCCCACGACACGGTCGACCACCACCTCCCCTGTCTCAACTATCGCGCCCCCGCAGACAACCGATCTGGCCACGACCGCCCCCTCGCGGACCCGCCCTCCGCGCAGCACCACCGAGTCGTGAACCCGGGCCGTCGCCGCGATATCCGCGCCCTCCTCGACCACGGCGAACGAAGAGAAGCACTCCTCCCCGAAGGGATCTCGCTCGACGGGCTCGCTTGCGCCGCGGTTCCGGAGAAGACGCAGCGCCGTGATGTAGGTCTCCAGCGTCCTGATCGAAACAGCGACCACCGGCCGCCGCACGACTCGCACGCTGAACGACCTTGCCAGCAGCGGGAGCGCCTGCTCCTTGAAGTCAACGAAGCCCCTGGCCGACAGCTCGCGGAGCGCCCCGCACCGGATGAGCTGCAGGCCGCTTGGTGTCCCGTCGGTGTCGGCGAGCAGGGCGATGTCCCCCATCGCGGCGCTGAGCTCGCTCACCAGCTCCGCGAGCGGCTGGAGAATGACCTGGTACGCGTTGCCGACGAGGACGAAATCGTCCGGTCCGTATTCCTCGCTGAGGTCCCGCAGGACGCCGCCGGTCCCTCGGAACTCGGCGCGATCGAACTCGACGACTGCCCGGGGCAGAACCGGGCTGTCGCTGCACACCGGAGGCGTCGACGTCTTGTTGAGAAAAAGCCTGATCTGCATGACGCTGCCCGCGCCCCGGCCAACCAGCGTCGCGGCCTGTTCCTGCCACAACGTCATCAGCGATCGGCCAGCACCGACCGGCAGATCGAGCATGGACCGCCCGATCGCGCGGCTCAGCACACTCTCCCGAACGGCGCCGCCGAGCAGGACAAGCGCGCGGAGCTGGGCGCAAGCCGGGCCGGCGGCGTGTCTGCCGCAACTGCCAGCAGCCGCGGCCTGCGGCGGCACCGAGGTAACCATGGGGGCGTCCAAACGCACCTTCTCCGATCGGCAGTCGTCAGGGTCCAGCATCACACACCTCGCGCGGTTATCGCACCGGGCGGGTCGATCATTCCGGACCCCTTTCAGTAAAGACGGAGTATATTCCGTGATTCCTGATCCAAACGCCCTCGCGCCGAAAAAAACTCCCCTGAACACGGTGGAGTAGGGAACGTGCGATTTGGGCAGGGTGGGGTGTCATCCACGACGCTCGACGAGGCTCACGCCGAGAAGCCAACGAGGCCCGGCCGCGGCGAACTGACGAGAACGGCCATGTTGCCCGGCGGGTGCTTGTTCTCCCGCATCATCTGATGGGCATGCCCAACGTCTTGGAACGGCAGGACGCACGACAGGCACGGATCGATCCGTCCCTGCGATACCAGCTCGTTGAGGGCGGCGCACTGCTCGGTGTTGGCGAAGTGCGAGCCTTGGAGCCGCTTCTGTCGCATCCAGAGATAGCGTAGATCGACATCGGCCGCGTACCCGGATGTCCCGCCACAGACAACGATCATCCCAGCGTTATCGCACATGAAGACCGACGTGGGCATGGTGGCCTCGCCGACGTGCTCGAAGACGATACGAGGATTGTGCTTCTGGCCGAGTACCTCCCAGAACTTCTTGCCGAACGTCCGCGCGCCCGTCGCCCATTTCCCGAACGCCTCGGCGTCGTCCATCGGCGGCAGGCGGCCCCAATGGTCGAACTCACTCCGGTTGATCACTCCCGTGGCCCCAAGCCTCCGGCAATGCTCCACCTTCGCCGGATCCGAGACCACCGCCACGGGGCGCCCGCCGAACTCCCTGACGAGCTGGATCGCCATCGAGCCCAACCCGCCCGCGCCGCCCCAGATCAGCACCGGATCCCCAGGCCTGACGGTGTGCGGCGGCCAGCCCATGAGCTGGCGGTACGCCGTCGCACCCACCAGCATGTACGCGCCGGCGGCCTCCCAGGTAAGGTGCGCGGGCTTAGGGAAGCACTGGTAGTCGTCCACGACGGTGTATTGGGCGAACGAACCGTAGTTGTCCTCGTATCCCCATACCCGCACCGAGGTTGAGGTCATCGGGTCCGCGCCGGCGAGGATGTCGGGCGCAGCGGGATCCCAGCGGCAGCACGACAGCACGACGTGGTCGCCGACCCGGACGTTCTTCACCTCCGACCCGACGGCCCAGACAACGCCAGAGCCGTCCGAGCCGCCGATGTGGAAGTCCTCGGGCTCGCCGCGCTTCTTCCGCATCGCCACGACATCGACCGGCCGCCCGAGGGAAACCCACACGTTGTTGTAGTTGATGCCCGCGGCCATCACGTACACGAGCACCTGGTTGGCCTTCAGCGGTGGCACGTCGACGACTTCCTGTTGGAACGCGCCGCGCGGCTCGCCGTACGTCTCGGGGCGGATCGTCGCGGCGTGCATGCGGCGCGGCACGATGCCCAGGGGCGGCGCCTGGCCCAGCGGGAGCAGATCCGGAAGGGCGCCCGCGTAGTGGTGCCCGACACCCGTCGAAGGCCCGAGGGCGGAATGCACGGGCTCGGTGGATGCGGCGCTCGGAAGACGGTTAGGCATGAAATGGCTCTCGAAGAAAGGCGCCGCTGAAGATCAGGCCGCGGGAGAACGCCAGACGGCCCTCAACCCCGCGCAGGAGTTCCCGCCCGCCTCCATCGTTCCGCCGGAGATCGCCCGGCGTGAGCCCACAGGGGACAGCCGAGAACTGCCTCGCGGCGATCGAGATGTCCAGCGACACCTCGTCAAACCCGATCATCCGCCGCAGCAGCGGGAAGATGCACTTGTAGATCGCCTCCTTGGCGCTGAAGACCACACGAACCGCGCGCCCGCGCGCCTCGAATGGGAGCGAGCCGAGCCAGCGGATCTCCGGCCCGGTGCAGATCATCGGCCAAAGCTCCCCCTCGATCGGCAAGTCGGCCTCGATGTCGACGCCCAGGCCACGCACGGCCCCCCGCCGGGCCACCGCCACGACGCACGTGTCGCGCGTGTGCGAGATGGAACCAAGGAACCCCGGCGGCCAGATCGGGTCCCGCTCCGCCGACGCGGCGATCGTCGCGTCCGGCAGGCCCAGGCGGCCCAGCAGCCTCCGCGCGCCGGCCCTCCCCGCAGCGAACTCACGCTGCCGGCTCGCGACGGCGCCGGCGACGTGCGCTCGCTCGGACGGGTGCAGGTCGTCCATCGAAGCGCCCAGCGGGCAGACCTCCACCATCGCCCCGCCGTCGAACAGCTCACCAAGGTCCGTTTCAGCCCGCAGCGCCGGCATAGGCCGTCTGTGCCTCCTTCACCGGCGCGCCGGGGCCGGGCCTCCTGACCTGTGCATCGTCGATGCACGCCCGCAGCTTCGCGGCCAGCACGCGCACATGCGGCTCGAGCACCATGTGGTCGTGGTCGCCGGACATCACGTGCACCTCGACGCCGCCGGCGAAATAAGGGCGCCAGAAGTTGGCGTCGTCCATAAACTCCCGGTGGCTGTTCACCATGCGCCCCAGGCCGAGAAGATGGGCCTCTTCGTGCACGGGCCGGAACAGGATCATCTTGCCGGGGTAGACCGGCGGCATGTACCGCCCCAGCGCCCTGTAGAACGCGTCCTTGATCTCCTCGGACCGGAACTCTGCGGGTGTGAGGTCCGGCGCCTCCTTGCGAAAGTGGCGGCCGAGCCTCTTCTTCTCCCATCTCCACTTGTCCATGGCGTAATCCCGGACGTATTCGATCCCACGGCGCCGCAGACG
>JBGPJM010000081.1:0-18718 GCA_041485385.1 Phycisphaerae bacterium
AGTCGATGATGATCACGTCCACGGCGTTGGAGCGGACGAGCAGCTCGCAGATGTCGAGGGCCTGCTCGCCGGTGTCGGGCTGGGAGACGAGCAGGTCGTCGATGTTGACGCCGATGCGCCGGGCCCAGGTGGGGTCGAGGGCGTGCTCGGCGTCGATGAACGCGGCGACGCCGCCCTCCCGCTGAGCCGTGGCGGCGACCGTGAGCGCGAGGGTGGTCTTGCCGGAGGATTCGGGGCCGAAGATCTCGACGATGCGCCCGCGCGGGATGCCCTTGCCGCCGAGGGCGAGGTCGAGGGAGATGGCGCCGGTAGAGATCCCGGGGACGGCCTGGTAGGCGTGCTCGTCCATCTTCATGATGGACCCCTTGCCGAACGCCTTTTCGATCTGCGAGAGGGCGCGGTCCAGGGCCTGGGCCTTCTCCTTGTTGACGGGCGCCTTGGCGGCGGGAGCGGCGGCCTTAGCGGAGGCGGCGGCGGGGACGCTCTTGACCTCGATGGATGCCATCTGAGTTTCCTTTGCCGCGACGGGTTGGACGGCGGTAGCGGCGGAACGGACCGGTGTATTGGCGGGCTCGGGCTTGTCGGAGCGGCGGCGGGGAAGGGTGCCGTTGGCGGGGGTGGGGTGGGTTTCAGAGGGCATTATGGAGGACTCCTGATGTTGCGTCAATGTTCGGGAATTCACTTGCGGTGGCAATCTATGGCAATGAATGGCAATCTATGGGGTTTTCTCGGAGTTTTGCCTTGATTCTCGGTGGCAATCTATGGTCGTCAGTGGCAATCTTTGTGGCAACCTTTGGGCGGGCTATCGGGAGGATTCAGAGAACAAGTAGGAGCCCGTAAGGACTATCGGTTCGGATACCGTACAATCCAAACAAATCGCTGTCAAGTCCTTGGGGCGTAATTTCTCGACGAGGCTGACATAGGGGTGTCAGTGGGGCAATGGGGAATGGGGAATGGGCAATGGGCAGTGAGCGGTGAGCAGCGAGCAGCGAGCAGCGCGGAAATTCTTGCGCACGAAAACTCTGCTCGGAAGCCGGAGGTGTGAAGGGCTGCCGAGCAGAACTCGCGAAGAAATGCCGGGTTGTGCGGGAGGTCGGCGGTGCCGGCCGTCAGTGGCGGTCGGTGATCGTGGCCGCGATGACGATGACCTGGCCCTCCTCGAAGCCGGGGACGACGGAGATCACGGTGGGCTTGCCGGCGGGGATGCCGATGTCGGCGTCGATGGAGCGCTGCTGGACGATCGGGGTGACGATGACCAGGGCCGCGCCGGCCTTGCCGGTGACCCCGCCGGTCGTCTGATCGAGGTCAACGTGCCCGAACGTCGTGGACCGGGGATCGATGCTGGTGAGCGAGCCGCGGACGATCAGGTGGGTGGTATCGCCGGCCTTAGGCGCGATGGGACCGGTGTCGGCACCGGCACCGGCGACGATGATGGTGGCGTCGAGGCCGTCGTCGAGCCATCGCGTCTCAGGGTCATAGCCGACGGCCTGGGTGCCGACCACGGGCTGCCAATCGGAGACGAAGCAGGTGCTGCGCATGGCGGCGAAGCGGGTGGGCGCTCGGCGCGACACGGTCTGACGGATGCGGGTCGCGGTTGCATCGACGTTGGCCGCCGAACCCAGGGCCGGGGCCTTGTCGGCGGTGACGTGGAAGACGGCGATCTCAACATCGACGACATCGGAGTAGAGGGCTCGAACGCGCCCGAAGATGTCCCCGAGCTGGGTATGGATGGCGTCCTCGGCGCGGATGAGGTAGATGCCGGTGGAGATCTCGGTGGCGGAGAGCCCCAGGGCCGAGGTGACCTGGCCGACCAGGTGCTGGATGGGAGTCTTGACTGGTGAGGATTGCCCGGCAGCGCGGGCGACACTCATGAGGCGAATCATGGGAAGATCGCCGGTCACGGGCTCCGTCGGCTCGGGCACCTCCGGCGGCAGGAGGACGGCCAGGTCGCGGAGGTCGTACATCCGAAATGAGGCGTCTGAGCTCGTCGTGGCGCGCCCGGACTCGACCAAGGCCAGCCTTACGGAGGAGAGCACCGGCTCGGGCTCACGGGCGGTCGATGCCGCGGGCGGCATTGGGGCGCTGACCGCCGCGGATGCGAGGGGGACGATCAGCAGGGTAATGAGCGCGCAGGATGTCTGGAGCGTGGGGGATGCCGGTCGCATGGGGTGTCTCCGAAGAAAGGTGGTGTCGGTGTGTGCGAGGGAGCGGCAAGTCAGCCGGCGCGGGGCGCGGGCGTGGCGAGGGCCGCGAGCGATCGCAGGCTGGCGATCCAGGGTCGGCACTCGGGCCGGGAGTCGAGCTGCGCGAGCAGGCGCGAAGCTCCCTCCTGCGTCGCGGGGTTGCGGGCAAGGGCGGCGAGGATCTGGAAGGCGACGGGGCGGCTGGCGGGGTTGCGCACCCAGCGGGCGCACGCGGCGAGCTGCTGGTCGGGCGCGAGCCCCTCCAGGATGGCGCGCCGGTCGTCGTTGGAACGGAGTTGCGAGGTCATTCGGTCAAACAGGGCGTTGCGAGTGGGCTCGTCGGCGCCCGTCAGCAACGCCGAGAGACGGACCGCGTCTCTGGCTTCGAACGCGGCGCACAGCCCGGCGAAGTCCGGCCTCGGAGGCGTGGACGACGGGTCGGGCGCGCCCGATACAGCGAGCGCGGCCGGCGCTGGTTCCTGCGCCCGAACGGCGATGGAGAACACGACCATGTCGGGCCGTGCCGCCCGCGTGTCCTGCGCCAGCGGGAGAGCATGCGGGGGCGAGACCGGGGCGGGACGCCGGAGAAGACCCGGCAGGATCGATGCGATGGTCGCGAGGAGAAGGATGGCGGCGGCAAGGAGCGGGAGCCTTCGTGCGGGCGGCGGCGCGGCGGAGACGACCGTCGCCGGGGTCGGGGTCGAGAGAGCCAGGGCGGCGAGGGAGTCGATGCGGGAGACATCGGAGAGCCGCTGGCGCAGCGCGGGGCTCTGGCGGAGGTCGTCGGTCAGCGCGGCGTGGCAGTCGTGCTCGAGGTGCCCGTCGATGTAGAGCTCGAGGTCGAGAGTCGACCAGTGCTGCGCGGGGTGCGTGGTCGTCATGGTCGCTCTCCCAGCGCCCGGCGGAGGGCGCACCGGCCGAGGTGGAGGTTGGCACGGACGGTCTGGACGGAGCAGTTCATGGCCGCGGCGATCTGCTCGTACTCGAGCCCCTCGATCAGCCGGAGGGCGATGGCGGCTCGTTGGCGCGGGGGAAGCATCTCCATCGCCCGGCGGACGAGCGAGGTTTGCTCGGCCCGGCTCGCGTGGTCGGCGTCGACGTGGTGCGGCCGGGCGATTGTCGCGAGACGGACAAGGCGGGCGATGCACCGGCGGAGGGAGCGCTGCTGGTCGAGCCAGAGGCGCGTCATCGTCTTGTGGGCGTAGCCGAGGTGGTCGGCATGATCGGGGCTGCGCGAGAGGAGGGTGGCGAGGGTGTGCTGGGTGAGCTCATCGGCCTCATCGGCCGTGCGGGCGATGGCGCCGGCGTAGGTGCGGAGCGTCTGGCTGATGGCTTGCCAGTCGGGCTCGGGGCGGTGTGGGGCGCCGCGGAACATGGGGGAATGGGAGAGGGAGAGGCCCATGGGTGCTCGTCTATACGGAGAGACGCCGCGGAGGGATGGGTATCAAGCGCGCGTGGTGGAAACGAGCGTGCCCCGTGGTATCGGTCGTAGTCCCGCTCACTTGGAGCGCACGAGGATGTCGGGGCGGCCTTCGGGGCCGACCGGCCAGTCCGGGGTCGGCGTGATCACCTCGCAACCGGCGGCGGTGACGAGGATGGTGTCCTCGGACTTGGTGCCGGTGATGGAAGGGTTCCAGCCGACGAGCTGGCTGTCGAGCACGGGGCGGGTCTGGGTGGGGGTGGCCTTGAAGTCGCGGAGGTCGTAGCCCATGGGGCCGCCCTGGTGGTGGAGTTTCCACTCGCCCTCGAAGCCGGTGTCGCGGTAGGCGTTGATGCCGGCCGCGAGGGCGTCGCACCAACGGACGCCAGGGCGGGTGGCGTGGTGGAGGGCGGAATCGACCTTGCAGACGGCGTCGTGCCGGCGGCGGAGGTCGGCTGGCATGGGGCCGAAATGGACGATTCGGGTGGCGCTCACTGTGAGGCCCTTGCGCTGGGCGCAGATGGCGGCCATGACGATGCGTTCGATCCGTTTCGAGGTGGGGATGGGGTGGCGGAAGCGGGCGATGCGATCATCTGACGCGACGAGGAGGACGGGGGAGAGGATGCCGCGGGACTGCAGCCCGCCGGCGACGAGACCGGCGAGCTCGTGCTCGGTCGCGCCCGATGAGACGAGGCGCATGGCCTCGGCGAGGGCCGCGGCGGCCTCGGCGCCCAGCGCCCGCGCGGTGTCGATCTCCGGCGCCGAGAGGGACCAGCGGAGCTCGGCGATCTGATCGTCGGGCCAGTCGGTGGCGTAGCGGCCGCCGTCGGGCGGGAGCGAGGGCTCGCGCTCGGTCCAGGGGCGGTCGATGATCTCCCAGTCGGCGGAAAACTCCTCGGCGCGGAGGCGGGCGGCCTCGATGATGTCGGTGTGGACCGTCTTCTTCCGCGGTGTCCACACGACGGTGGCGATGCCCAGCGGGCTGCCCAGGTCGATGTGCGTGTCGGCGCCGCCGGTGAGCCAGGCGATGGAGGAACGCCGGCGGAGGAGAGCGCCGTCGTAGTTCCTGCCGCGGCAGAAGGCGGCGAGCTTCTCTTGGGGGGCTGGGGGGGACATGGGGTGGTGGGGAGTGAGAAGCGAGGAGTGAAACGCAAGAAGGGAGAATAAAGGAAACGGGCCCGTGCGTTTGAAACGCCCGGGCCCGTGCGGGCTCGTCGAGGAAATCAGGCAGAGCAGAGAATGGGCGTCAGCAGCCGACGGGCGGGTTGAAGAAGCAGTTGAGGAAGTCGAAGAAGTCCTGGCTGTTGACGATGTTGTCGTTGTTGAAGTCGGCGTCGGTTCCGGCGGGGCAGTTCGCGGGATTGAAGAAGCAGTTGAGGAAGTCGAAGAAGTCCTGGCTGTTGACGATGCCCGAGTTGTTGAAGTCGCAGGGGCAGGCGCTGGGGAGGCTGATGGTGAGCACGCCCGTGCCCGTGTTGCCGTCGGCCCAGCCGCCGATGCGGATGTACCACTGGCTGCCGGCGGTGACGGGGAAGGAGACCTCGGAGGGGCCGCCGCCGATGTTGCAGTCGTCGTCGCCGCAGGCGAAGGTCTGATCCTGGAAGGGCTGCGGGCAGCCGCCCGCCGCGTTGGAGATCCCCATGACGGTATCGAAGGCGGTGCCGCTGCAGAGGCTGGCGGTGGCGGTGCCGGCGCGCGAGGCGGTGTAGCGGAACCAGACGTCCTGGTTGGCCAGGAAGTTGCCGCCGAAGGCGGAGAAGCAGCTCTCCTCGGGCCCGTCGGTGGTGGCGAAGGTGGTGGAGAAGGGGAAGGCGCCCTCGCCGACGGGCATGGCGTCGGCGCAGTTGTCGTTGGGGGGCGGGCCGACGGGCGTTCCCTCGGTCAGCGCGTCGAAGGAGTACACGGCGCTGCGTCCGTCGGTCATGGCGAGCATGGTGTTGCCGACGAGCTGGATGTCGCCTTTGGTGATATCGAGGGGGCCGCCGGTATTGTCCAGGAGCGTGAGCGTGCCCCAGGTATCGGTGGCGATGTCGTAGACGCCGACGTGCGGGGTGCCGGCGGCGCGGGCGATCCAGATTCGCCCCGAGGCGCCGGCCTGCGGGACGTACTCCATGGTGTGCCGGTTCACGTCGGGGCCGTCGGCGGCACGGGTGGTCCAGGGGAGAACCTGGGCGCTGGGGCTGAGGCGGGTGATCTGGGTTTGTCCGCCGCAGTTGACCTGCTCGCCGGTGATACCGGCGTTGTAGGAGTAGATGGCGTTGTAGGCCTGGGAGTTGTTGCTGATGGGGTTGCCGTCGGCGTCGGTCTGCTGGAGGTAGAACATGGTGGAGCCGACGGCGCCGTCGGCGAAGGCCTCGGTGGTGGCCCCCGCCCAGCGGTTGCCGACGTTGTTGAGACCGGGCCCCACAGAGCCGTTGGCGTTCAGGGATGCGTAGAAGGACGCGCCGCTCCAGGCGTGGTAGAGCTTGCGGACGCCGCCGACCGTGAGCAACGAGACGGCGTGGTCGCCGATCTGCCCGCCGAGGGTGTCGCCGGAAGCAACCAGCGTGAAGCCGGCGTTCGTAGCCGCCGTGGGGTAGCTGCTGAGGTCCCGCCAGGGGAACATGGGGGGGTTGGCCGGATCGGCGAGGTTGTTGGCCAGGACGTACAGCGTCGAGCCGTCGGCGCTTACGGCCATGACCGAGGTGGGCTGGTCATAGGTGACGAAGTCCATCTCGCTGGCGTCGTCGAGCTGCACCGCGGCGGGGACCGGGGCGGCCATGTTCACCTTCTGGAGGTGGTTGGCGGCGTCCAGCGTGTAAAGCATGCTGTTGGACGACGCATACGCCATGCTGGCGAAGTTGCCAATGGGCGCCGGGAGCGTGAAGGCGACGGCACCGACCTTGTAGGTCGCGGTGCGATCGGGCGGGCGCGGGCCCGGGGGCGGCGGCGGGGGAATCTGCGTCGCCGTCGGCAGGATGTACCCCGAGCCCAGCGTGCCCAGGCCCTGGATCTGCACGTTGTCGAGGTAGGTGATCTCGCCGGCCCCCGCGGTGCCGGCGATGCGGACCTGGAACCCGGTGATGGCGTTCTGCGCGCCGGGGTTGCCGCTGAACGGCTGGGAGTCGCCGTACTGGGTGATGACGTCGGTCTGGAAGTCAACGTGGTGCTCGCCGATCTTGACCGGCCCGCCGGGGCAGGAGATGTCGAAGAGCTCGCCGTAGATGAGGCGGCCCATGTTGTCCAAGTCGAAGTAGAGGGAGACGCGGTACCAGCGCCCGGGGAAGTTCTGCGGGGGCGGGTAGGGCTGGGGGTTGTTGTAGTAGCCGCCGGCGCCGGTGACGTTCACGAACAGCGACGTGAAGTTGATGCCGAATCCGCCGCGCCCAAAGAAGCCGAACCAGGCCCCCGCCTGGTCGACGTCGAGCTGGCCGAAGATCCTGGAGTTGGGGGCGGTCTGGTCGTCGGCGTTGCCGTAGATGTTGTCGGGCCCGTCGCCGTCGATCGTGTTGGCGTCGATCATGATGCGGATCGGCGCGTTGGCGCGGAGGATGTCGTACTGGAACCTCACGACGCCGGTCGTGATGGGGTTGGCGAAGTCGACGCCGACGCGCCGGGCGTCGATGGTGTGGGAGATGGCCAGGGACTGGCTGCCACCCCCGATGGGGCTGTGCACGGTGCCCGAGATGTTGAACGACGAGGGCCCGGCCGCCTGGCCGGCGGTCTCGAACTGCCACCCGTTGGTGTTGGTGAACATCCCGCCGCCGTTGACGGTGACCAGCGGGCCGACGGGGTAGTTGGCGCCTTCGAAATCGATGTTGCTGAGCTGGGCCGATGCGGGCAGTGCGCCGGCGAGGCCGACGGCGGCAACGCCGAGCAGGATCCTGGTCGTGAACAGATTCGGTCTCATGATGCGTGCTCCTGCCGCTGGAGAGAGCCAGCGGAACAATGAGGGACGGATTCGCGGGCTCTGTCGAAGGTAGCCGCGGGCGGGCGTGGTCGCAAGGGATTTCCGCGCCGGACCCAGTAGGAAAATTCCCCGATTCTCTGCGGCTCCGGAGATGGACGTGATATGGTCGGTGTGGACGGCGTTGAACAGCGGCGCCCCGCGGTGTAGCCTCTCTAGGGGCGCACGGTGTTATGGGCGGCGAAGCGGGGCGTTGCAACGGGGAGTGGGCGCGGACGGTTGAACCCGACGGCGGAGCAAGCACAAGCCAGGGGACGGCCATGAGCGGATCCAGACTTCGGCGGACCGGGACGGCGCGCGGGCGGAGGGGGGGGCGCGGGGGGTTCACGCTCATCGAGCTGCTGGTGGTGATCGCCATCATCTCGCTGCTCATCTCGTTGCTCCTGCCGGCGCTGGGGCAGGCGCGCGAGGCGGGGCGGATGTCGCAGTGCGCGGCCAGCTGCCGCAGTGCGTTCCAGCTGGCGCAGGTCTTCGCGACCGACCGCAAGGGGCAGGCGCCGCTGGCCGGGCTGTTCTGGACGTTCAACGGCGGGAGCTTCAGCTCGGCGAACCTGCCGTCGACGCTGCTCTACTACACCGACGGCCCCTTGCAGAGGCCGATGCCCTTCTATGCGTCCCTGGCGTCGTACAGCGGGGTCGAGTTGGACACCTCGTCTCGCCTGGCGCTGCGCCGGAGCCTGGGGGTCGGCAGTACCGAGGAGCTCTCGGCGCAGCAGTTCTTCAAGTACTACAAGTGCCCGTCGGACAAGACCTACGACCTGTCGGACCCGACCATGTTCGGCAACACGCTGGCGGCCAACGGGTGGTGGGACCCGGCGACGCAGAACGTGCCGGAGCCGACCTCGTACATGTTCAACGAGTGGGCGCTGGGAGACTTCCCGGGCGGCCACCGGCTCTTCGGGAAGATCGAGAAATCGGTCTTTCCGTCCGAGACGTTCATCATCGCCGACGGCGAGCCCAAGCAGAGCGACCGGCAGTTCATGACGGTGTGGGACGACATCTCGATGAGCCGGTTCAACCTGTGGCAGTACAACCTGGACTACGAGCCCACCGGGATCCTGCACGAGAACTTCGACGCGCAGCGACACGGCAAGACGATGAACGTCACCTACCTGGACGGGCACGGCGGGAACACGGCGCTCCGCGGCAGCGAACTGCGGAAGGTGCTGATCAATAACTGATTCTTGTGTTGGGGGCCCGGGCCTGCTGGGGAAACGTGGACCGGGAGGCGGTCGCGGCTATTATGGAGTCGTCATGAGTTCGACCCGCCAGCATCATCATCGCACCCATCACCACACAGGGCGTGTGGCCGGGTAGCGGTGCGCGGCGGAGCGATCTGACCGTTTGACAACTGCGAACGCCGGCCCCGATGGCCGGCGTTTCTCGCTTCTTGACGCGAGAGTCGACCCGGGCCGGGTGGAAAGGAGCCTGGGATGGCGATCGACGACAACGGGGCGAAAGGCCCGGCACAGACGCTGAAGCTGGCGCTGCCCAAAGGGCGGATGCAGGAGGGCGTCTTCGCGCTGCTGGCGGACGCGGGGATCGGTCTGCGCGTGGGCGCACGCGGCTACCGACCGACGCTCTCGCTCCCGGGCGTCGAGGCCAAGATGCTCAAGCCGCAGAACATCGTGGAGATGCTGCACGCCGGGACGCGCGACGCCGGGTTCGCCGGGGCCGACTGGGTCGCCGAGCTCGGGGCCGATGTGGTCGAGCTGCTCGACACGGGGCTGGACCCCGTGAAGCTGGTGGCGGCCGCGCCGGCGTCGCTCCTGGAGAAGGGCGAACTGCCGCGCCGGGCGCTGGTCGTGGCGTCGGAGTATGAGAGGCTGACGGCGGGGTGGATCACGGCACGGGGGATCGGGGCGAAGTTCGTGCGCTCCTACGGGGCGACGGAGGTCTTCCCGCCCGAGGACGCCGACTGCATCGTGGACGTGACGGCCACCGGCGAGACGCTGCGGGCCAACAACATGGTCGTCGTGGACGAGCTGCTGCGCTCGTCGACGAGGCTGTACGCCAGCCGCGCGGCGATGGAGGACCCGTCGCGTCGGCGCGGCGTGGAGCGGCTGGTGCTGCTGGTCCGCTCGGCGCTGGAGGCCCGCCGGCGCGTGATGCTGGAGGTGAACGTAACGGAGGAGGCGATGGAGGCGGTGATCGCCGTGCTCCCGTGCATGCGCGAGCCGACCGTCTCGCCGCTGCACGCCGGGGCCGGTTATGCGGTGAAGGCGGCGGTGCCGCGCGACCAGCTCGCGGTGATCATCCCGGAGATCAAGGCCCGCGGCGGGACCGACATCGTGGTGACGGCGCTGTCGCAGATCATCCCCTGATGTCGTGAACGGATCGATACAGGCTCGAAATCGCGAAAGAGGCAGAAGCTTGAACACGAAGGTTGCGAACAACTCGAAGGACGTGCCGGCAGGACCGCGGCCGCGCGCGGCGATGGCGCGCGTGCGCGGGTATGAGCCGGGGCACACCGACGAGCGGATCGACCTGAAGCTGGACGCCAACGAGGGGCCGGCGGCGCCCGGAGAGGTCGGCGCGGCGGCCCGAGCCGTGCAGGCGGAGGTGATCAGGCGGTACCCGGCGGGCGCACCGGGGGCCGACAAGGCCGAACTGGAGCGGCTGCTGGCGGAGCGGCTGGGGATCGAGCCGGCGCGGGCGCTGGTGACGGCGGGGGGCGACGAGGCGCTGGACAGGGTGTGCCGCGCGTACCTGGAGGTGGGGCGCGAGATCGTGCTGCCCGTCCCGACATTCGAGATGCTGCGGCACTACGCGGTCCTGTCCGGGGCGGAGGTGGTCGAGGTGGCGTGGTGGGAGGGCGAGTTCCCGGTCGGCGCGGTGCTGGAGCGAGCGAGTGCGAAGACGGCGGTGATCGCGGTGGTGTCGCCGAACAACCCGACCGGAGCGGCGGCCAGGGTGCGGGACCTGGAACGGCTGGCGGCGGGCGCACCGGGGGCCCTGCTTCTGGTGGACCTGGCGTACACAGAGTTCGCGGACGAGGACCTGACGGCGGCGGCGCTGGCGCTGCCGAACGCGGTGGTGGTGCGGACGCTCTCGAAGGCGTGGGGGATGGCGGGGCTGCGCGTCGGGTACGCCGCTGCGGGAGGGCGGGGTGGGGCGGAGATCATCGGCGTGCTGCGGAAGGCCGGCGGACCGTACTCGGTGGCGGGCCCGTCGATTGCGGCGGCGCGGGAGATCCTGCGGGGACTCGGCAGCGCGGTGAGCGCGGCTGTGGTGGCCCGCGTCCGGTGCGAACGGACGGAGCTGGCACGCGTGCTCCGGGAGCTGGGGGCGCGCCCGCTGGAGTCGCAGGCGAACTTCGTGCTGGCGCGGTTCGACGATGCGACGGGCGTGCACGCGCGGCTCGCGGCGCAAGGGATCGCTGTGCGGCGCTTCGGCAAGGGGACCGGGCTGGAGACGTTCCTGCGGATCACCTGCCCGTGCGATGACACCCTGTTCGAAAGGCTGTGCGGGGCACTGCGGACGGCGACGGGGGGAGGCGGGGGGGCGATCGGGAAGGAGGCGACGGCGTGATGGACCCTCGAACGGCGCGGGTGGAGAGGAAGACACGGGAGACCGCGGTGGTCGTGTCGCTGTGCCTGGACGGGCGCGGCGAATCGAAGATCACCACGGGGATCGGGTTCCTGGACCACCTCTTGACAGCACTCACGAAGCACGCGCGGTTCGATGTCGAGCTGGCCTGCCGCGGCGACCTAGAGGTGGACGACCACCACACCGTCGAGGACTGCGCACTGGCGCTGGGGGAGGCGATCGATCGCTCGTTGGGGGAGCGTCGCGGCGTGGCGAGGTTCGGCTCGGCGTACGCGCCGCTGGACGAGGCGCTGGCGCGGGCGGTGGTGGACCTCTCGGGGCGCCCGCTGGCGGTGGTGGATCTGGGGCTCCGGCGCGATTCGATCGGCGGCCTGGCATGCGAGAACATCCCGCACGTGGCGCGCTCGCTGGCGATGGCGGCGCGGGCGACGGTGCACGTGGACGTGCTGCGCGGCGAGAACGACCACCACCGGGCCGAGGCGGCGTTCAAGGCCCTGGCGCTGGCGCTGCGCGCCGCGGTGGCCCGGGACGGCTCGGCCGAGGTGCCCAGCACGAAGGGGGTGTTGTGATGGGCGAGGTGGTCGTGGTGCGCACCGGGACGGCGAACCTGGCGTCGGTGCTGGCGGCGCTGCAGCGCGCGGGGGCGCCGGCGCGGGTGAGCGACGAGGCCGCGGACGTGGAGCGCGCGGCGAGGGTCGTGCTGCCGGGCGTGGGAGCGTTCGGCAGCGCCATGGCGGCGCTGGACGAGCGGGGCCTGCGCGAGGCGATCCGTGATCGCATCGAGGCCGGGCGACCGCTCCTGGGGATCTGCCTGGGGATGCAGGTGCTGTGCGAGGGGAGCGAGGAGAGCCCGGGCGTGCCGGGACTTTGCCTGGTGCCCGGCGTGGTGCGCCGGTTTGGCGAGGGCGTGAAGTCGCCGCAGCTTGGGTGGAACCGCGTGACGCCGCGCGGGGCAGGCGGGCTGGTGCGCGAGGGGTACGCGTACTTCGCCAACTCCTACCGCCTGGCCGAAACGCCGCCTGGGTGGAGCGTGGCGACCGCCGATCACGGCGGCGAGTTCGTCGCGGCGATCCAGCGCGGGGCGGGGAGGGCGGGGGGGGTGCTCGCATGCCAGTTCCACCCGGAGCTGTCGGGGGCGTGGGGGCTGCAGCTGATCCGGCGGTGGCTGGACGCCGCCGCACAGGAAGGAGGCGGGCGATGCTGACCCGGCGTGTGATCCCGTGCCTGGATGTGGATGCCGGGCGCGTGGTGAAGGGCGTGCGGTTCGCGGGGTTGCGCGATGCGGGCGATCCGGCGGAACTGGCGGCGGAGTACGAGCGGCAAGGGGCCGACGAGATCGTCGTGCTGGACGTTTCGGCAACACCGCAGGGGCGGGGGAACCAGCGTGAGGTAACCAGTGCCGTGCGGGCGCGGGTCTCGATCCCGCTGACCGTCGGCGGCGGAGTGCGGAGTTTGGACGATGCGCGGGCGCTGCTCGAGGCCGGCGCGGACAAGGTCGCGGTGAACACCGCGGCGGTCCGGCGCCCAGCACTCCTGGAGGAACTCGCCGCACGGTTCGGCGCCCAGTGCGTGGTGCTGGCGATCGATTCGCGCTCGCGGGACGGCGGCGGCTGGGAGGTCGTGGTGACGTCGGGGTCGGAGGTCGCCGGGCTCGACGCCGTGCGCTGGGCGCGCGACGGCGCGGCTCGCGGCGCCGGAGAAATCCTGCTGACAAGCTGGGATCGCGACGGCACCGG
Organism: Phycisphaerae bacterium; assembly: GCA_041485385.1. Classification (GTDB taxonomy): domain Bacteria; phylum Planctomycetota; class Phycisphaerae; order Phycisphaerales; family UBA1924; genus JBGPJM01. Next base: position 12,835 of record JBGPJM010000081.1, read on the forward strand.
CTCGGGGTACGACCTGGACCTGCTCCGCGCGGTGACCGGCGCGGTGAGCGTGCCGGTGATCGCCTCCGGCGGCGCGGCCGGGCCCGAGGATCTCCTGGCGGCGCTGGGGGCGGGGGCCGACGCGGTGCTCGCCGCGTCGATCTTCCACGACGGGCGGTGGACCGTCGGCGACGCGAAATCCTGGCTCGCCCAGCGCGGCGTGGAGGTGCGACGATGATCGTGCCCTCGATCGACCTCATGGACGGCCGGGCGGTGCAGCTCGTCGGCGGGCGCGAGAAGGTGCTGGACGCCGGCGACCCGCGCCCCATCGCCGCGAGGTTCGCGCGTGTCGGCGAGATCGCCGTCGTGGACCTCGACGCGGCGCTGGGGCGCGGCTCGAACGCCCAGGTGATCCGCGAGCTGGTGCGGATCGCACCCTGCCGCGTGGGCGGCGGGATCCGCGATGTCGCGAGCGCCGTGAAATGGCTCGACGCCGGCGCGACGAAAGTGGTGCTGGGGACGGCGGCCGTGCCGGAGGTGCTGCGGGAGTTGCCGCGCGAGCGAGTGGTGGCGGCGCTGGACGCGGTGAACGGCGAGGTGGTCGTCGAGGGGTGGCGGAGGGGGACCGGCCGGGGCGTGGTCGAGCGCATGCAGGAGCTGCGCGAATACGCGGGCGGCTTCCTGGTGACGATCGTCGAGCGCGAGGGGCGTATGGTCGGGATCGACCTTGCCCAGGCGGAGGCGCTCGCCGCGGCGGCGGGCCCGGGCGTGCGCCTGACTCTCGCCGGCGGGGTGACGACGGCCGGGGACATCGCGGCGCTGGATCGGCTGGGGATCGATGCACAGGTGGGGATGGCGCTGTACACGGGACGGCTGGCGCTGGCCGACGCCGTCGCGGCGCCGCTCGTCTCGGATCGCGCGGACGGGCTGTGGCCGACCGTGGTCGTCGATGAGCTGGGCGCGGCGCTGGGGCTGGCGTACTCCAGCCGCGAGAGCCTGCGCGAGGCCATCGACACCGGGCGCGGCGTGTACCACTCGCGCACCCGCGGCGTGTGGGTCAAGGGCGCCACCTCCGGGCAGACGCAGGACCTGCTCCGCATCGACGCCGACTGCGACCGCGACGCCCTGCGCTTCACCGTCCGCCAGCACGGCGGCGGGTTCTGCCACACCGGCTCGCGCGACTGCTGGGGGACCGACCGCGGCCCCGGCGCCTTGGCGCGGCGGCTGCGCGAGCGACTCTCGAGCGCCCCGCCCGGTTCGTACACGGCCAGGCTGGCGGCCGACCCCGTGCTCCTGGCGGCGAAGTTGCGGGAGGAGGCCGCCGAGCTTGCCGCCGCGGGCACTCGCGGCGAGGTCACGCACGAGGCCGCCGACGTGCTGTACTTCACCCTCGCGGCTATGGCCCGCGCGGGCGCCCTGCTCGAGGACGTCTGCGCGGAGCTGGACCGACGCGCCCTGCGCGTCTCGCGCCGGCCCGGCGACGCCAAGCCGGAGCGGGAGGACCCTCCATGAGCGGCTCGCTGCTGAAGATCGTCCGGGCCGACGAGCTCCCCGCGCGCCGGCGCGGCGCCGTGGACGGCCGCACGCTGGAGCAGGCGCGGGCGATCGTCGACGACGTCCGGCGTGACGGCCTCTCTGCGGTGCGCCGGCACGCCGAGCGCCTGGGCGACCTCCCCTCCCACACCGGCGCGCCGCTGCTCCTGCAGCGCGCCGACATGGAGCGTGCGCTTGATTCGCGCCCCGCGGACGAGCGTGCGGTGCTCGAACGCTGCGCCGCCCGCATCCGCGCCTTCGCGCTGGCGCAGCGGTCGTGCCTGACCGACCTGCGCGTGCCCATCCCGGGCGGGTGGGCGGGGCACGCGGCGACGCCCGTCGAACGGGCCGGGTGCTACGCGCCCGGCGGGCGGTTCGCGCTCCCCTCCAGCGTGCTCATGACCGCCGTGACGGCGCGCACGGCGGGCGTCAGGCACGTCGTCGTCGCGACGCCGCGCCCCGGGCCGGTCATGCTCGCCGCCGCCGCCATCGCCGGCGCGGATGCCGTGCTGGCCGTCGGCGGGGCGCAGGCCATCGCGGCCATGGCCCTAAGCGTCGACGGCCTCGGGGACGGCCGGGCGTGCGACATCGTCGTCGGCCCCGGCAACCGATGGGTCACGGCCGCCAAGCAGCTGCTCATGGGCACGGTCGCGATCGACATGCTCGCCGGGCCCTCCGAGCTGGTCGTCCTCGCCGACGGCTCGGCCGATCCCGCGCTCGTCGCCGCCGACCTCCTCGCCCAGGCCGAGCACGACGACGACGCCGTGCCGATCCTCGTGACCACCGACGGCGCGCTGGCGCCCCTGGTCGAGGCCGAGCTGGCGCGGCAGCTCGGGGCGCTGCCGACGGGGCCAACGGCGCGGGCGGCGCTGGCGAACGGTTTCACGGTCATTGCGGATGGTCCTCCTCAGGCCGCGGACATCTGCAACCGCCTCGCCCCCGAGCACCTCCAGGTGATGCTCCGCGACCCCGACTCCGTGCTGGCGCGCCTGGAGCACTACGGCGCGCTCTTCATTGGCCCGCGCTCGGCCGAAGTGCTGGGGGACTACGGCGCGGGGCCCAACCACGTGCTCCCCACCGGCGGCACGGCGCGATGGACGGGCGGGCTCTCGGTGCTGACGTTCCTCCGGGTGCGGACGTGGCTGCGGATCGACGATGAGCGCGGCGCGCCCGAGCTGGCGCGCGACGCCGCGCTGCTGGCGCGCATGGAGGGCTTGGAGGCCCATGCGCGCGCGGCCGAGGCGCGGCTGTGAAGCAGCCCCGCCGCAGGTCCGAATGCCCGCGTCCCCCCCATCGCGTCAGCCCCCCATCGCCGGCGGCAGGCCCAGCGCGCGGCGCAGGGAGCCGAGCTGCCCGGTGTGCCAGCCTTCGTGCCAGACGCACTTCATGACCGCGTCGAGGCGCGTGGAGACGAAGCCGCCGGTGTCGCCGGGCGCGGGCTTGGCCAGGTCGGCGTCGCTGGAGGCCTCCACCGCCGCGACCAGCCGGTTGAACGACCGCTCGAACTCCTTCCGCAGCTCGCTCAGCGGCGGGTAGGCCTTGCGGTCGGCCTTGGGCTTGGACTTGGAGTCAAAGAGCGCGCCGTAGGTCTTCGGCGTGCCGCCCGCGTCCTTCCCGTCGAGCAGCGAGGCGAACCAGTCGGTCGTGTGCGCCAGGTGGCCGAGGATCCACAGGAGGTGGTTGTCCGTCGGCGCGGGCTGGAAGGCGACCTTGTCGTCGGGGAAGTTCTTCAGCATGGACGTGGTGACGCCGCGGACAAACTTCAGAAGTTCCACGGAGTATTGCTTGTTGCTCATCGGATGCTCCTCGTAGGTCAACAAACCGGGCCCCACACAGAACGGCTCGATGCTAGGAGTGTCATTTCGCCGGCTTCACCCACACGAAATCCACGCCCACGTCGCCCACGATGTCGCTGAGTTTCAGCGTGTGCTCCCCCGCCGTCAGCTCGACGGGCTGGCACCACACGTTGACCAGCCGCTCGGTGTTCGGCGTCTGCAGCGCGAAGCCCCCCTGCTCGTTGTGCTTGAGCACCGCGCCGTCGATCGTCGCGGTGAACGTGCCCTTCTGCGGGCCCGAGGCGCAGGTCAGCACGATCTGGTACTTCCCCGCGGTCTCGGTCTTCACGTGCAGGATCGCCACCGGCCCCGGGAAGCGCACGAGCCTGCCGGCGGAGTAGCGCACGTCGGAGATCACCTTCGCCGGCGATGCCGGGTCGCGCGCATCCTCGGCCTCGAACATCAGGGCCCCGGCCGCGCCGCCCGCGGCCCGCACCGTCCACGCCAGCAGCGGCGGCACGCGCAGGTCGGCGTCGTTGAGCGCCGGCCCGTCGTCGTAGGCGCCGGGGCGGGCGTACCAGTAGGAGACTCTCGAGTACGACAGGTGCGGCGTGCCCGAGTGCGAGTACAGCTCGATGAAGAAGGAGATCGACTTGTCGAAGGGGATGCCGTCGAGGATGTGCCAGCGGTTGTTGGTGATGTAGCCGCGGGTCTCCGGTCCGCTGCAGATCGGCTGCGCGAAGTACGGATACTGGAACAGCTCGCACTCGCTCCAGGCGTAGTTGAAGTAGTCCTCGGAACCGGTGCCGAAGATGGACGGGCGCGCCTCGCCATCCACAAACACCTTCTCGTCCCCCTCGCCCCACCAGTTGCCGCCCGCGGTGGGGACGGGGCAGGGGCTCATGATGTACACGGCCGTGCCGACGTACACGCCCTCGCCGTGGCCGGAGAGGAAGGGGAGGTCGACGGCGTCCTTGCCGCCGCGGGCGGTGAGGTCGTGGTCGGCGCGCCAGCGGGCGCGGAAGTGCATCGACCGCTGGTCCCACGCGTACGCGGCCGTCCGCGCCTGGAGGGCCAGCTTCACCGGGGCGCCGGTGCGGTTCTCGGCCGAGATCACCGCCCCCTTCTGGTACGGCATGACGAACCGGCACACCATCGAGCCGTCCTCGCGTACGGTCATCGGCAGCGACTCGTACGGGACCACGCCCGGCGAAGCGCCGAAGAAGTCACCCACCGGGCAGACGACCTGCGGCGACTGGTACCCGTCAAACGCGATCCGCAGCACGGTCCCGCGAAGCCCCGCGGCCACAGCCTCCCCTGTCCCCCCCACTCGCGCCTCGAGCTGGATGATCGCCCCGGTCCCCTCGAGCTTCTGGATGTCCTTGGCCTCGCCCGGCGCCAGCGTGATCTCGGTTGCGGGCTGCCCCTCGACGGTCAGCGCCCCGGGAGCGAACTTCTTCGCGGCCTGGGCCGCCAGGTCGCGGTACCGGGCCGCGTCGCCCGGGCTGAAGCTCTGCACCTGCGTGCCCTGCGGATACAGCCGCGCCTGCACGTGGTAGAAGTGCACCTGCTTGAGATTGCCGACCCAGACGATGCGGCAGGACTTGGCGAAGGGAATGGGGAAGTAGTCGGCGTAGCGCTGCTCGAAGGCGGCGATGGTCGCGGCGGGGGGCGCGGGTGGTGGGTCCTTGAAGACGTACGTCGCCCGGTGCTTGAGGAAATCGGCGGCCGGGCCGTCGTAGATCGGCGTGGCTGAGCCGTCGAGGCTGACGCGGATGATGCCGTCCATCGCGGCCGTCCACGTCCGGACGATGGCGCCCGGCTGCTGGATATCGCAGATGAGGTACTCGCCGACGCCGTCGGCGCCGGGCTCTTTGACCACACCCTCGAAGTTGGGGATCGGCTCGCTCCCGAAGCCGTCGCTGTTGGCGAACCACTCCGGGCCGCCGGGGAGGTTGGAGCGCCGGTCGTACGAGGAGAACTGCACGACGCGCCGGCCGGGGCCTGGGAAGCGCGTGAGCGCCTGGAGGTCGGACATCTCGGCGATGAGGGTGCCGGTGGTGACGGCCGGCGGCTCGGTGTCGGCGCCGGGCGAGAGTGCGGGGAGGGCGAGCGTGCAACTGAGGATGATCCAGGTGTGCCGGTGGCTCATGGTGTGACTCGGGTTTGATGGGGCGCGGGAGTCGGGGCGAGCGCGCAGTCTACGGATGGGGTGATGAGGGGCCGGGGGGAGGGTGCGGAGGTTCGGCGAGGTTCTTTGAGGTTCGGGGCAGGTTTTTTGAGGTTCGATGGGGGTTTTTTGAGGTTCGGCGAGGTTTTTTGAGGTTTTTGGGGGGTTTTTGAGGTTTTTTTTGGTGTGTTTTTGATGTAAGTGGTTGTGGCGTTGGGAGTTGTGGTGGTTCTTGGGTGCTTGGTTGGGGCGAAAGCTGACATGCATCGGGAAGAGCGAGCAGTGAGCAGAAGAGAAGATGGGGAGAAGAGGGTGTGGGAACAGGGGTCGAGAAGGATCGAGAGATGTTGAGAAGGATCGAGAGATTTTGAGAAAAGCAGAGAAGGGCGGGGAAAAGACGAGAAAAACAGGGCAGGTTTTTTGCGCA
>JBGPJM010000082.1:0-18583 GCA_041485385.1 Phycisphaerae bacterium
AGCGGGGGGGAGGCGCCGCTGGTGGATGCGGAGACGCGCGGCTCGGTGGTGAGGACCATATTCTCCACCGCGGCGATGGCCGGCGCCGTCATCGGCTTGCTGCGCCTGTTTCCGGCGCCGGCCACCTGGACGGCGCACGCCACCGCGCTGGGTGTGGCGGCCGGCGCGGGGATCGTCGCGTTCGTCGGCGCGGCGGTGGTTCTCCGCGCGCCGGAGCTGAAGTGGCTCCTCCATCGTGGGAGCGCGTGATCGGTCAGGCCAATACCCTCCCCTACCCTCCCCCATGCCCATCTCGCTGCAAGGTAAGGCCATCGCGATCACCGGCGCCTCGAGCGGCATCGGGGCGGCCACCGCGGTGGCGTGCGCGGGCGCGGGGATGCCGGTCGCCCTCGGTGCCAGGCGGACGGACAAGCTCGACCAACTGGTCCAGCGGATCCGCCGGGGCGGGGGGCGGGCGATCGCCCTCAAGACCGACGTCGACCGCCCCGAAGACTGCCGGGCGCTCATCGACGCGACGGTCGCGGAGTTCGGCTCCATCTACTCCGTGTACGCGAACGCCGGCTACGGCGAGGAGCACGCAATCCACGAGATGACGGATGCGCAGATGCGGCAGATGTTCGAGACGAACTTCTTCGGCACGCTCTCGACGATCCGGCCGGCGCTGGAGTACATGCTGAAAGAGCCGGCGCCGGCGGAGGGGGGCCTTCGCGGGCACGTGCTGATCTGCTCATCGTGCGTGGCGAAGATGCCGCTGCCGTACTACGGGGCGTATTCGGCGACCAAGGCGGCGCAGAACCACATCGGACGGGCGATGAATCTGGAGCTGCGCCCCCTGGGCGTGCGCGTCTCGACCGTGCACCCGATCGGCACGCGCACGGAGTTTTTCGACACGGTGAAGGACCGCAGCGGCGTGGCCAAGCTGGTGGACCACACCCCCGACCGGTTCCTGCAGTCCGCCGACTACGTCGCGAAGAAGACCATCGATTGCCTTCGGCGGCCGCGTCCGGAGGTGTGGACCGGCCCGAAGGGCGCGTTCGTCCGATTCGGCATGAGCGTGTGCACACTCCTCCCCGGGTTGAGCGACGCCTGCGTCGGGGGGATGGTGAACAAGCGGCTGCGGGCCGCGGCGGCGCCGCGGAATGCGGCACCCGCGCCGGGGTCGCCGCCCGGATGAGCGCTCACTTCGCGGGCGCGGCCCTCGCGCCGGCGATCGCGCATTTGTCGAGAAATCGATCGATCGCCTGCCAGTACTCCGGGCGCGTCGAGAGCGCCGAGTTGTGCCCGCCGGTGAGTTCCACCAGCTCGGACCCGGGCACGAGGGCGTGCAGCCTTCGCCCGTGCGCGACGCCGATGATCTCGTCGTCGCGGCTGTGAAGGATGAGGACGGGCTTGCCGAGCTTCGGCAGCGCGCGATCGCTGCGGAAGGGGCTGCGGACCAAGAAGGGCGGTGCGCCGAATCCAGCGGCGAAGGAGGCGACGCTCGTGAACGGCGACTCGAGCACCAGGGCCGCGGCATCGCGCCGGCCGGCGAGCTGCGCGGCCACGCCGGTGCCCAGCGATCGGCCGTGGAGGATGATCCGGGCACGGTCGACGTCGGGGCGGGCGACGAGCGAGTCGTAGAACTGCTCCATGTCGGCGACGATGGCGCGCTGGGAGGGGGAGCCGCCGGAGCGGCCGTAGCCGCGGTACTCCGGGAGCAGCACGCTGAAGCCGCGCGATGTCCAGCGGCGGGCGTCGTCGTAGGCGTGGTCGATGAGTTCGCCGTTGCCGTGGGTGAGGATGACGGCCGGGCGCGGGCCGGGGCCGGGCGCGGGGACGAACCACGCCTCGACCCGGGAGCCGTCGCCCGTGGTGATCCAGAGGCGCTGGACATCGGGCGGGATGAGCTGATCGGGGAGGGGTGCGCCGGTCAGCCCGCGCGGGTAGATCAGGCGGTCCTGCATGAAGTACAGGACGGCGCACCACCCCGCGTAGACCAGCACGATGATCATCAAGATGTGCTGCATCACCCGGGCCCACCGATGCCCGCGCGCGTTCCCGGTACCACCGGAGTTGGACTCATTCTTCGGCGCCTCGAGCTGGTCCATGATCGATCCCGCCGTCTCGCCCGTCTCCGCTGGCCGAGTTTGCCTCTCCAGCATTACGCCGCCGGGGCAGGTGCGGATGCTGGGGCATTCCTGAGATTCCCGGGATGGACATCATGTCGGCAATCCCGCATCGTGACGAATCGGATATGCGCACGCCGGGCACCGCCCGGTTCGGAACCGTCGGCGAGCCCGCATCCGATGGCCGATCAGGAGTGTCCCCGAGAGCACCGCAGCCGGACCGCCACAGAGCAGTGCCAGCCAGACGAGGCGCTTCAGGTCTACGACGCAGCCCGCAATAGACGACGATTCGCTACCCAGACCGAGACTGCAATCGATGGAAAACTCGCGGTACTTGAGCCAGCCAGGCTGCGGAGGCAGCATTACCGTTCGCCGCGCCGAGCCTTCCATCAAATCAAATGAGACTTCGTCAGATTCGAAGATCCGATACGGCCAGCCATAGAGCGTCCTCCTGTAGATGACGTGCAATGGATTCGCCGGGGAACCCTCCGGAAGCGGGGCGTCATCCGAAAATACTCGTATCGATCCCCAGCAGCGTTTGATGGGGAATTGTTTCCCTTGGCTCCACCTCGAGGTTCCCGAGAACACTTGAGCAGTGCAGATCGATAGCAGAAGAGCCGCCAGCAGCAGAACTATCGAGGTGATGGGAGGTCGGGCACGCCTCCGTCCGCATTCGAGACAGGGCTCGGTCAGCTGCGATCTGGTCGCCAGTCGAATCCTCATGGTCGTACTTCGGTTCCCGTCTGGGCAGGAGCAGCTGTCGCCGGGACTCCCCGTAGCACCGAACGCCTTCACGCCGCTTCACCCTTCACTTCCCCAGCAGCACGACGACCTGCGCCTCGATCGCTCTTCCCTCGCCCACCGCGTCCACCTTCTCGTGGCTCTTCCCTTTCACGTTCACATCAGTTGGAGGTACGCAGAGCAGGCGGGACAGATTCTGCCTGATCTGCTCTTTCACCGGCCCGATCCGCGGCGATTCCAGCACCACGGTGCAGTCCACGTTCACCACGCCCCATCCGGCCTCCTTCACACGGCGGACCGCCTCGCGCATGAAGTCGGCGGAGTCCCGGCCCTCGTTAGCCGCGGCGTTGTCGGGAAACAGCTGCCCGATGTCGGGCATCCCCAGCGCCCCCATGAGGGCATCGACGACCGCGTGGTACAGCACGTCCCCGTCGGAATGGGCCACCGGCCCGACCGGGCTCTGGAGCTCGACCCCGCCGACGAGCAGCGCCCGGCCCGCCCCCCCTCCCGGGCCGGCCCCTTTGGCCGCCAGCCGGTGAAGGTCGTACCCATGACCGATCCGATACTGCTGCATGACCTTCCAATCTTCTCAGCCCCCCCTCCCCTCCCCCGCACCCCCACTCCAGCCGGCCGCCCCCCCGCAGTCACCATAGACTCCCTGATCACCGCCCGGAGGCGAACCCGCCGTGCCCGTTGAGCGTTTTCTCCCATAACCCCGGAGATGCCCGATGCGAAGCTTGCTCCCCCGTCTGGGCGACCCTCGTCGCACTCTCTTCCCCGCCATGGCCGGGGCATTCCTCCTCGCCGCGGCGGCTGGAAACGGGTGCGCCTACTCCGAGGGCGGCTCGGGGATGTCCCTGGACGAGCACACCTACGTCTCGACGTCCTGGCAACCCAAGACGGTGTCGCTGATCGACACCCGGACCGGCCAGACGTTCTGGTCATCCGACGTTCCGGTGGGCAAGCAGCTTGTCATCCGGTTCAAACCGGACCAAGGCATCAAAGGTACGGCCACACCCGACAGGATGCTCTGGGAGGTCATGGATGCCGGCACCAGTTTCGGCCACCTCGACAACTCGCTGGCAGTCCCGCCGAGCGAGTCTCGGAAGCTTGACATGAAGCTGCGCTCGACTCCCGAACTTCCCCCTGACCTGGCTCCGCCGGTGAGCAACCACCAGCCCGCCCCCCCTGCCAGCGCCCCGGCCTCGCCCGGTTGATGCTGGGTCCGCCAGCTCCCCGGCCGCCGCAGCACCGCATCGATCGTGAGGACGAGGCTTTCGCCGCTGTTCTCGCGCATTCGTGCGCGAGCGATCATCCGCACAGCATATCTTCGGTATCCTGATGGTCATGAGGCCGCCTCGCGCCTTCACGCTCATCGAGCTCCTGGTGGTCATCGCCATCATCGCGATCCTCATCGCGATCCTTCTGCCGGCGCTGGGCAAGGCCCGTCAGGCTGGGCGCGCCGCCGCGTGCCTGTCCAACCAGCGGCAGATCGGGCTGGCCCTGAACATGTACGCCTCGGCGTACCGCGACTGGATCCCGCGCGAGGGCACCAAGGGGCTCACCCCGCAGACGCTCCGCAGCCGCCTCCCCTACGCCATCGCCCTGCGGCCGTTCCTGGACGACCTGGCGTCACCGGCGCGCGACATCGACGATCAGTTCGCCAATGCCCCCTACTACGTCGACCCGGCCCGCCCCAAGGACAACCACAAGATCCACTACGTCGTCAACGGCGTGCCCTTCACCGCCCGCGGCGCATGGGACGGCCGTTGCGTGATGAACGCGAACCTCCGACGCGGCCCGACGCCGCTGACGCGTCTGCACCTCACCTCGGAGGTGATCTACCTCACCTGCTTCGCCGACGACCCCGCCGGCCTGCTGTACAACGAGTGGATCACCTTCGGCCCGACCGACCTGGATATCGCCCAGTTCTACGATGTGTGGGCGCCCGAGCATGTGCTGCTCACGTCCGCCACCGCCCGGATCGCCCACCGGCGGCACGGGAATGGCTCGAACGCGATGTTCCTCGACGGGCACGCCGCCCACGTGCCGGCCGCGTTCCTGGGGAACCTGCTCAGCTGGGACGATGGTGATTACCACTGACCCCGGCGGGCACGACGCACGCCTTCCCGCCCCTTACCTGCCGAAAGGACCCGCATGCTCCGACGCACACTGCTCCTGTCCGCCGCGGCGTTCGCCCTGGCCTGTCCCCTCCCCACGGTCGCGCTTGCGCAGAACACCGTCCCGGCCACGCCGCTGGTGCCGGCCGGGCAGACGGGCGTGAAGACGGCCCAGCCGGCCGAGAAGAAACCGGTGTACGACGAGAAGGCGGATGCGAAGCAGCAGATCGCGGCGGCGCTGAAGAAGGCGAAGGCGGAGAACCAGCGGGTGCTGATCCAGTGGGGCGGGAACTGGTGCGGGTGGTGCATCGCGCTGCACGGGCTGTACGCGAAGGACAAGGATATCGCGCACGAGCTGCTGTACGAGTACCAGGTGGTGTACGTGGACGCGGGCCAGCCGAAGGGGAAGAACATCGAGCTGGCCAAGAGCTACGGCGCGGACCTGGAGAAGAACGGGTTCCCGTTCCTGACGATCCTGGACGCCGACGGCAAGGCGCTGGCGAACCAGGAGACCAGCTCGCTGGAGACGGACCACAAGCTCGACTCCGGGCACAACCCCGCGGCGGTGCTGGACCTGCTGAAGAAGTACCAGGCGACCTACCTGAGCGCCTCGGGGATCTTCGAGGCGGGGCTGGCGGAGGCGAAGAGGTCGGGGAAGACGGTGTTCCTGCACTTCGGCGCGCCGTGGTGCGGCTGGTGCCACAAGCTGGAGAACTGGATGGCCACCGACGAGGTCAGGTCGATTCTCTCCAAGCAGTTCGTCGACGTGAAGATCGACGTGGACCGCACGATCGGGGCCAAAGAGATCTTCGACAAGTACCGGGGGCCGAAGGATACGGGGATCCCCTGGTTCGCCTTCCTCGATCCGACCGGCAAGTCGCTGGCCGACGCCACCGGCCCCAAGGGCAACGTCGGCTTCCCGTATGAGCCCAATGAGGTGGCGCACTTCGAGAGCATGCTCCGCAAGGTCCCGGGCAAGCTGACGGACGCGGACATCAAGGCCCTGGTCGGCTCGCTCAACGGGAACCGCGAGAAGGAAGAGAAGAACACGGGCCATTGAGAAGCTTGCAACGCCGAGGGCTTCGGAGAGAGTTGATCGAGTGAAGAACGAAGGGCCGGATGACGAACCACACGAGGTTCTTCATCCGGCCCTTGTTGTTTGAACGGTCTGACTCTCATACGAAGATCGACCGGAACTCCAGGGCCCGGCGCAGGTCGGCGATCTGCCCGCAGTGGGTGCCGTTGTGGAAGATGATCCGCATGGCCAGCATCCCCATCGGCAGCTCGCCCTGGCCCCACTTGACCGTCTTCTCGAGGACGGCCGCGTCCGCCCCTCTGACCGCCGCGGCCAGGCGTTCGCACGCGCCCTCGTAGATCGCCACGCACCGGGCGAATCGCGGGTAGACCTCCGCGTCGCCGACGGGGAGGGAGTTGAAGGCGACGGACTCGGTGCCGTAGCGGGTGGCGTCGCAGGCCGCGGCGCCGGCGATGAAGTCGGTCTCGGGCATGGCCCGCCCGTCGATCTTCTCCGCCGCGCGGTGCATGGTCAGGGCGCAGTGGCCCAGGGTCCACGCGACGTGGTTGGGAAGGTTGACGGCCTGGTGCGTGTGGTTGGAATCGTCGAAGCCGACGAGGTATCGCCCGAGCGCCTGCTTGCAGGAGAGGATCCCCTCGGCGAGCATTTGTGGGGTGTTCATGGGGTAGGTTCCTTGGGGAGCGAGGAGTGAAAAGTGAGAAGTGAAAAGTGAGAAGTGAAAAGTGAAAAGTGAAAAGAAGAGCTGCTCGCGAGGCGCGATCAGGTTCTCCGTTCCACTCGCTTCAGCCGCCTCGTACGATCCTCGTCCCACTCCTCGCTTTTCACTTTTCACTTCTCATTTTTCACTCGCCTTCACCAGGCCGTGCGCTTTCAGATAGTTCACCATCTCGACCGGGATCATCTGGATCTCGTCGGACCTGAAGATCGACCCGTGGTCCAGCCCGGGCACGATCTTGATGTACCCGTCCGAGCCCTCGGGGAGCGTGAGGAAGCTGAGGTTGTCCAGGTACTGCTTCAGGAGCGCCGCGGCCTCGTTGAGGTAGTAGCTGTCCTGGTCGCCCACGACGATGTGGACGCGCTGCTTGAAGAGCGGGCCGTACTTTTCCGGGTGCTTGCGCAGCAGGTCGGCGATGTCGTAGGCGCGGTACTGCTCCGCCACCGCGTGATCGATCTTGCCCGTGATCGGGTCGTACAGGGCCGCGGGGTTGCCCTTGTCGTCGCGCGGCCCGAAGACGGCCATCCACGAATCCCACTGCTGGCCGGAGGTGTTCTGCGGCCCCACCACCTCTTCCATCAGGTTCTCCTGCCGGACCGTCATCTTCGGCTGGCCGTTCTCGCGGTAGGAGGGGGTCTGGTCCTTCCCCTCCAGGTACATGCTGGGCGCGCCGTAGATGTCCCCCTTCTGGAAGCGCCGGAAGTCCACGGGGTCCGGCGAGCTCGACCACGTGGCGCCGAAGGTTTCCGGGTATTGCGTGGCCAGCCAGAGCGTTGACCAGCCGCCCGAGGAGTGGCCGCGGAGCAGCCGCGCCGCCGCGTCGGGTCTCAGGCTGTACTTGGCCTCGAGCGCCGGGATCAGCTCCTTCACGAGGGCGTCTCCAACCGGCCCGTTGTTGGCGGAGTTGGCGAAGAGGTGGTGGCCGTTGGGGCCTTCGGGGTTCAGGTTGATCCAGAACGCCGATTTTCGCAGCTCGATCCACGGCGAGCCGTCCGGGAGGCGGGCGCGGTATGGGTGGAAGCCGCCGTGCACTTCCGTGCCATCGCCGCCGAACCCGGGGATCTCGTAGATGGCCGCGTATTGACGCGACTTGTCGTACCCCTGCGGCAGCAGCACCGTCGCGTGCAGCATCACGTCGCGCCCGCGGAACCTGGAGAGCAGCTCGGACCGCACCTGGAACGCCTCGACCCCCGGCGTCGCGGGCGGTGTCTTGGGCTGCACGACTTGCGTGAGTGGGAGGTCCACCTTGGCGTCCTGCCCCTTGACGATCGTGAACGCGGCCGCGGCGGAGAAGAGGTTCCCCGGCTCACGGCGCCACGAGCTGTCGAGCCTGCTGAGGTCCAGCACCGCCTGGGCCCGGTACGTCCCCGGCGGCAACTCGCTGAGCTTGACCGGGAACGACGTCGCCGCGTCGTCCACCACCGCCGGCGCGCCCGGCGCCAGGTCCTTCACGTCGATCCCGTAAAGGGGCTGCGGGTCCTCGAAGAACGGACCGTCGGCGGGCTCGGACTCGTGCCCCACCTGCGCACCCTCGCGGAGCAGGTAGACCACCAGCCGCCCGGTGGCCGGAGTGTCGCGGACTGATTTGTCGAAGCTCACGGAGAAGGTCGGTCCGGCGGCCAAAGCCGAGGCCGGCGCCCCCCCTCCCGCCGCCGACCCGATCAGCACGATGCCCAGTGCCCAACGCCACGCCGCCAAGACGTTCCGCATAGCCGCCACCATCCTTCATGCGGATGATACCGGCGGACGTCCGGGCACGTTCAATCGGGTTTCGCGGGGCGGCCGCCGTCGGCCCTCCTCGCTTCCACGAGCCCCCTGACGGCCTCCACGCCGCGGCGCGACTCCTCGTGGTCCGCCACGTCCGCCGCGGCCAGCCTCATCGCCCGCTCGCACTTGGTGATCGCCTTCCGGACCTTGGCGGGCCGCTCCGGCGCGGCGTCCGACCACACGTCGCACAGGTTGTCGTACGTGTCCGCGAGTTTCACGAGGCGTGCGCGCCAGTCCGCCTTCGCCAGGCGGGCGTCGTACTCGCGCTCGCGGGGCTCCTCCGGCAGCGCCATGTTCTTCGTCACCGCCGCCACGATGTCGGCCGCCTCGCGCCCGAAGCCCGTGAGCACGTCGTCGTAGTCGGTGCCCGTGTCCTCGATCGTGTCGTGCAGGAGGGCCGCGCACAGGGCGGCCTCGTCGGCGCACCCGAAGAGATCGCGCACGGTCAGGGCCACGCGGACCACGTGCGCTACGTAGGGCGTCCGGCCGTCGTTGCGCACCTGATGGGCGTGCGCCCTGGCGGCGAACGAGACCGCCTCCTGCCACATCGGTGTCTTCATGCCCGCATGATCGCCGCCACTGTCCGCGCCGGCAAGTTGGGCGGGGAGGAATCACACCAGGACACACAGCGTGGTGGTCAATCCCCGAATGCGCTGGCGGCCGCGTCGGCGATGATCCGGCACCTGGCCGGGCTGCCGCCGTGCTCCTCGAAGATCAGCAGCTCGTTGCGCTCGCCGGCCTCCAGCCAGGGGCGCGGGATGTGGTAGCGGATCTGCGGCGGCACGCGCTTGCCGTCGGCCGTCGCCACCCAGTAGCGCCCGAGGTGGCGCTTGTTCAGGTAGATCTGCCCCTTGGTCAGCCCTTCGACCTGGAGCATCAGCGGAACGTCCGATTCGTCCGCCATGAGCGAGCACCGCCACCAGCACGGCCCGCTGCCGCCCCGCCCCGGCTTGCCGTAGGCGTCGGCGCCCGGCGGTTCCCAGCGGGCGAAGGCCCACTCGGCCTTGGCCGTCAGCGAATCCTCGCACTCCAGCACGGTCACCGCGTGCGAGAGCTCCGGCGCGTGCCCCTCCGTGCTCGACACCATCGCGACCTGGAGCGTGTTGTTCCCCCGGGAGAGCTTCTCCGCGTCGAACATGAGCGTGGACGGCGTGCCGCGCTCGAAGTAGTGCACCGTGTCGTTGTTCAGCAGGACGATCCCCGGGCCCTCCAGCGGCGCGATCCGCACCGCGAGCCCCGTCTTGCGGCGGTGCGCGATCGTCCAGGTCATCCGCGTCGCGTCCGTGACGTCGCCCTTGTGCACGTGCCACAGGGGGGAGCGGAAGGCCAGGATATCCACCGGGTCCGCGGCGACCAGCCTGGGTTTTTCCGTGCGCACCGGCGACACCGACCAGGCGTGCCCCAGGATCCCCGCGGCCTGGCCAAGCTCCGCCCCCGCACTCGGCCGCCCGAGGTTCTCGGCGAGCACCACCAACGTGTGCGTCCCCTTCTTGAGCTGCAGCGACCCCTCCGGCTCGGCCCCCGGCCCCTGCCCCACGACGCCCTCGGGCTCGCCGTCGAGCGTGAGGTGCAGCCGATCCCCCGAGCCCGGGAAGAGGACGTGGTGCCTGCGGGTTTCGCTGGACTTGATCCTCAGCCGGTACCACCCGTACCCGTACGGCGCCCCCAGGCTGCCCAGGCTCGAGGGGCCGGCGATGGTCGCGAAACGGGCGCTCTCGCCGCGCGTGTAGTCGCCCGTGGGGGCGGCCTCCCACTCTCCCAGGCCGAGCTTGACGTGGGCGGCAGTCTTCGACTTCTTCGCCGGCGTGCCCTTGCCGGCGTGCGCCCTAGGAGGAGGAGCGGGGGCGTGCGCCGTGACCTTGTGCGTGGTCGTCTCCCCCTCGGAGTTGATCCGCTGGAAGGTCTTCTGCTCGGGGAACGGGATGACGGCGCCGTGCCGGTCGATGCCGACGATCCCCAGCAGCACCGTCTCGCCGTCGAAGAAGATCGTGTCGGCCTGCTCGACGCTGGCGACCACCAGCGTCATCCCCTCGTGCTCGAGGACGAGCGGCGACTTGCCGCGCGGCACCTCCATCTCGGCCGGCGAGCCGTTGATCGAGACCACGCCGCGCGTCCCCGCGGGGCCGAAGCTCACCAGCGTCCTGCCGACGCACCCCAGGGCGCACAGGTTCGTGTAGTCCAGGTGCGCCCGGCCGGTCAGGCGCGTATCCATCAGGTACCACCCCACCGGCTGGCTGCCCAGGTCGATCGGCAGCACCGATCCATCGGCTAGGAGGAGCGTCGAGGGCTGGCTCCTTGACTTGCCGGACTCATCGCCGAACACGAACGCCACGCCCCCCTGCGAACCCGATGCGTGCACCACCGACAGCGCCGGCGCGCAGACCGCCGCCACGTCTTTCGCGGCCACCCCCTTGCCCCCGGCGCCCTCGAGGGTCCGCGACGCGGCCGCGCCCGGGTGCAGGATCGCCGCCTGCCGCCTGGGGTCCAGATGCGAGAGGACCCGGCCGAACCGCGAGGCGAAAGTTGAGATGCGCCGGACCGGGCTGTACGCCGGGCCCGGGCGCCCGAGCTCCGTGAGCGGCGCCCCCCGGTCGCTCGAGGCCGTGATGTACGCCGCGGGCTCTCCGGCCAGTCGCCCGCCGGAGAATCCGAAGTTCGTCCCGCCGTGGAACGGCGAGATGTTGTACTGCCCGCCCGCCGCGAGAACCTCCGCCAAGCGGCGCAGCACGGCCTCGGGGGACCTGGTCCCTGTGAGCTCGCGCCCCCAGACGTCGGAGCGTCCGGCCTTGAAGTCGATGACGAGGCGCGGCTGCTCGGGCTTCACCATCGCGAGCTGGCGCAGGTGCGAGAGCAGGTCCTCGAACCCGGTCCAGCAGTCGATCTCGCCCTCGACGGACTGCCAGAGGTCGTTGGCGTTGATCGTCGGCACGGTCAGGCCGGACTCGCGGTAGTAGCGGTTCAGCTCGCCCAGGTAGGCGTGGGCCAGCTCGTCGTGCCCGCACGTCCATGCGTGCTCGTTCTGGATCAGGACGATTGGCCCACCGGAGCCTGAACCGGTCGCCTGAAGGTCCCGCACCTGCTGCGCGACCGCGGTGATGTACCGGGAGCACGCTTCCAGGAACGGCTGGCTGTTGACGCGCAGCCGGATGTTCGGCACCCCCTGCAGCCACGGCGGCAGGCCGCCCGTATCCCACCCCGACCCGACGTAGGGGCCCGGGCGCAGGATGCAGTACATATTCACCTGCTGGAGGAGCTCCACGAAGTGGCGCAGGTCGTTGTCGCCCTTGAAATCGAACTGACCCTGGCGGGCCTCGTGCCGGGCCCAGAAGACCGGCGTCTCGATGCAGTTGAGGCCCGCCTGCCGGGCCGCGTGGATACGGTCGGCCCAGAGTTCGCGCGGGACGCGTGCGTAGTTGATCGAGCCACTGACCAGCCAGATGCGCCGCCCGTCGAGCATGAAGCTCTGCCCGTCGTAGGTGATGGAAGCCATCGGTGCGGCCCTTGCTCGTGTTCGGTTTTTGAATGGATACCAGGCTGGAACTTTAGGGGGGAAGGATATGGCAGTTAGTCGCCACTCGCAACGACGGCCCGCAAAGAGCGGTACATTGGCCATCATCTGGCGTGAAAAAAACCTGAAAGGGGCGATGCCGGTGTTGTCCCGCCCGTTCTATTTGATCTGTGTTTGCACCTTGATTTGGGGATGTTCGAGCGAGCGGCTGATCGACCGGCAGACGATGCAACTGGTCGATGACCGTACTGCCATGATCGGGGGAGGGGCCATCCCGCCTCAACGCCACCCCCCGATCGCGCCGGATCCGGGCTCCCTGCGAGACCCGTCCATCACGTCAAAGCAGGTACCGACGACCAACCCCGCGCCCGGCGACCTCAGGTTCAAAGTCGCCGACGAGGCCCGCGACGTCGCCAAGCGGCTGGAGGCGATGCAGGCGCTCGACGAGGAGCACGCCGCGCACCTCAACCTTACCGGCGCCCTCAAGCAGGCGCAGATTACCGCGCGCGAGCACCTCAATCGCGAAGAGGAATACATCGTCGCGGCGATCGGCGTGCTCATCGAGCGGCACGCATGGGAGCCGCGCCTGACCGCGGATTCCACCGTTTCGTTCGACTCAACCCAGGTCGACGGGGCCTCGACGACGGCCCTGAAGATCATCAACCAGCTGCAGGCGACGCAGCAGCTCCCCTACGGCGGCCAGGTGGCCGCACGGTGGGTGTGGAACGCGACGGAGAACCTCCGCAGCGCGGCCACGGGGCAGTACGTGCAGTCGTCGCGCCTGGTGCTGGACGGGAATGTGCCGCTGCTGCGCGGGGCGGGGCTGGTAGCCCAGGAGGGGCTGATCCAGTCGGAGCGGAACCTGGTATACGGCGCGCGGGACTTCGAGCAGTTTCGGCGCGACTTCCTGGTGAGCATCGCGCGGGATTTCTACGACCTGGTGCAGACGCAGAAGTCGATCAAGAACAGCCGGGCGCGGCTGGAGAGCCTGCAGAAGGAGCAGACCAAGCGCCAGGCCCTGTTCGAGGCGGGGCGGATCAAGCAGCTGGAGGTCAACAACATCGGCAACCAGCTCCGCCAGGCGGAGGCGAGCGTGGCCAACCAGCGGGAGGGGTACATCCTGCAGCTGGACCGGTTCAAGATCCGGCTGGGGCTGCCGGTGAGAACGCCGATGATGATCGACGACGAGAAGCTCGACGTCCCCGAGCCGGACGTGACCTTCGAGGAGGCCACGCTGCTCGCCCTCACCTACCGGCTGGACCTGCAGAACCAGCGGGACCGGCTGGACGACGTGCGGCGCTCCGTCAAGAACGCTCGCAACCGACTCCTGCCGGACCTGAACCTTGCGGCGAGCGTGGCGTTCCCCACCGACGCCGATGCCCGCGAGGGGGGTGTGGTGTACGAACCCGACGACGTTTCCTACGGGGCCAGCGTGACGTTCGGCCTGCCGCTGGACCGTCGCGTCGAGCGGCTGCAGCTGCGGCAGTCGATGATCGGCCTGCAGCGGTCGGTGCGCGACTACGACAAGTTCAGGGACGACCTGGTGCTGGACGTACGCGCCAAGGTGCGGGCGATCGAGCTGGCGCGGACGAACCTGCTCCTGGCGATCGAGCGCGTCCACCTGACGGAGCTGCGGAAGCGCGAGCAGGATATCCGGGCCGACGAGGTGGACACGCAGTCGAAGCTGGACACGATCAACGACCTGCTGGACGCGGAGAACGCGCGGGACGCCTCGGAGACAGCGCTGCGGAACTCGGTGCTGGACTATCTCCTGGCGACGGGGCAGCTCAGGGTGAGCCGCGAGGGGCAGCTGGAGCGGCTGCCGGGGATGGAGGACGCCAAGCCGCCGTGACCCGCGCTAGCGGAGCAGGCGCCGCGCCGCGATGGCGACGAACATCGGCACGAGGCGCGGCAACAGGGCGCGTGTAAGGATCGCGCCGGCGACGAGCAGCCGCCCCATACCTATCCGGGAGACGAGCAGCCCCACGACCAGAGCGCCCACGGCCACGCCCGTGGCGTGCTGGCGGACGGCGACGGGGAGGGAGTGCTGGCGCCCGTGCTCCAGCAGGCGCTCCTTGGCCTGCTGCACGGTCAGCGGATCCTGGCGCGTATCGCCCATAGCAGGCCACTCCCTATGACGATGCTGACCACCCCGGTCAGAAGGGCGGCGCCCGGCGGGCCCAGTTCCGGTTCGGTGCCCTTGTACAGCCCGACGAGCAGGAGCGCCATCCCGCCGAGCACCAGGAGGGCGGCGCAGAGGGCGCCGATCATCCCCAGGCCGAAGCGCACCGCTACCTGCCGGAGGTCACGCCCCTCGGCCTCGAGCAGGTCGGCGCAGCGCACGATGAACTCGGAGAGTGATTTCAGCGCCGGCCTCCGCTGAACATGGAGCCCATGAGCAGCCCGATCCCGAACGCGACACCGACGCTCATGAGCGGGTTGGACTCGATCTTCCGCTCGACATCCTTCACCGCCTCGCGTCCGCGCTCGGCGGCGGTGTCGGCGGCGCCGGCGACGGCGTGGCGTGCCTCGCGGACGCCGGCGCGGGCCGCGCCGGCCATATCGCGCCCGATCACGCGCATGTCGTCACGCAACCGCTTGAGGTCTTCCTTGACACTGTCCAGGTCGTCGCGCAACGCGGCGTCGTGCTGGCTCAACGAGGCCTTGGCAGAACTGGTATCCATAGTGGCGCTCCCATTCTGAGAAGTGGGGGTCATTCAAAGAAGTCTACACGACGCGCCCCGCCCATCGGCTCAGGGAAACCGCCCTGATTTTAGGGAGGGGGACCCGCGCATCGCATGAATGGGACCTCATCTCTCCGTGCAGCTATGGCTTCCCATCCTCGCCCGGGCGGCGGGTGATCGGGTACTGCGACCGCTCCTTGACTGTTGTCTCGTAGTTCACTCCTTCGGGAGTCGGGACCGGCACTTCCATGGTGGTGCCGTAATGCGGATCGGTGCGGGTGAGGGAGTCCACGGCGATGAAGGACGTGAACGCGGACATGAGGCCGAAGTCCAGGGCGGTGCGGGTGATCTCTGAGGCGTAGGCCTTGCCCTGGTCGGCCGGGGAGCGGGCGCTGAGGTCGGCGATGCGCTGGCGGGCCCAGACAGAGGCGAGCGAGCCGCGGCGGGCGCCTTCGTCCTCGCCGAGGTTGACGGGGATGAGGAGGGGGATGCGGTCCCCATTGCGTCCGGCGCGGCCGGTGACGCGCACGGTTGTCGCGCCCGCGCCCTTGAAGCGCCCGGTGATGATGACCGGGCCGCCGACGTACAGGTCGGGGAGGCGCTTGGGGTAGACGTCGCTGACGTCCATGCCGCCGAAGTCGATATCGAGGCGGGTGAGCGCGGCGTGGGAGACGCGCTGGAGGAACATGTCCATGATCGGCGCGGAGTCATCCTTGAGGGAGACGTAGGCCGCGATGCCGCGGCCCTGGCGGGCCATCTCTTCGAGGAGGTACCGGTTGGGGGATGAGCCCATGCCGAAGGAGAAGATCCGTGTCTCACCGAGGCGGCGCTTGATCTGGTCGAGGATGTCGCCCTCGTTGCCGATGTAGCCGTCGGTGAGGAAGCAGACGAAGCGCTGGCGGCGGTCGTCGCGCGGGAAATCGAGGGCGGCCTTGATGCCGTTGAGCATCATGGTGCCTCCGCCGGCGTGGAGGCTGTTCACGTAGTCGATGCCGCGCCGGATGTTCTCCCACTTGGCCGCGAGCGGGCGGGAACCGAGGGTGGAGGAGGAATCGGAGAAGTCGATGACCTGGAAGGTGTCGTCCTGGTCGAGGTTGCGCAGGGCGTGCTCGACGGCGCGCTTGGCCTGGGCGAGGGGCTCGCCGTCCATGGAGCCGGAGCGGTCGACGACGAAGACCATCTCCATGGGGCCGCGGTCGCAGTACTTGAGGTCGGCGGGGGGGACGAGCATGAGGGTGAAGAAGCCGCCCTGGGGTGTGACCTGGGAGAGCATGGCGGACTTCACGCGGTCGCCGGCGACGCGGTAGCGGACGACCATGTCCTTGTTGGGGATGGTGTCGAGGGAGCTGAGCTCGACCTGGGCGAGCTGCGGGCAGCCGCGGTCGCGCTCGGAGCGGACGTGCACCTGGTGCGAGCTGCACTGGATGGACTCGATGGGGACGCCGGCGTTGATGGCGAGGTTGATGGAGATGTCGTGGCCGGAGCGATCGTGCGGGCGGAGGTACTGCACCTCGGTCTTCTGGCCGGAGTAGCCGTAGGCGCCTCGCTCGACGGCGCCCACGCCGTCGGTCGTGCACGGGGGGTTGAAGCGGGGCCCGACGACCATGGGGAAGACCCACTCGAACCAGCCGTCGCGGTAGGCGAGGGAGCTGAAGTAGGTGATGTCGACATCGATCTGGCGGCCGGGTTCGATGTTGGCGACGTGCTGGGTGAAAATGTTGGGGCGCTCCTGGGTGAGGAGCGACGCGGTGTAGCCCTGGCGGCGGGCGTCGTTGTAGATCTGCTCAGCCTCGGCGCGTTCGCGGATGACGCCGCGGATGTGGCGGTCGCCGACGGTCATGACGAAGTCGGAGACGGCGGCGTTCTCGGGGAGAGGAAAGACGTAGAGGGCCTCGATCTTCTCGGAGAAGGGGTTCTCGAACTGCTGGGTGACGCGGACGGTGGAGATGTAGCCATCGATGCGGGCATCGACGGCGGTGTGCTTGAGGGGGATGGGGACGCTGCGCTCGGTGCGGCTCGTGCGGGCGTCGCGGTCATCGTCGGGATGGCGCTCGCCGGCGGCAGGGCCGTCGTCGCCGGGGCGGCGGGTCATGAGGGAGCCGCAGCCGGGGAAGTCATCGTTGTCTTGGGGAGGCGCGGCGAATGTGGTGCGGCGCTCGATGACCCAGAGTTCTTCGCCGGGGTGGAGGGTGAAGTCGGAGACGGTTTTGCCTTCAGGCGGAGCAGGCGGGGGGGCCTCATGAGCCGGGTAGTTTTTCGCGGTCCTCTTGACGGGCGATGCGATTCCGCTCCTCATCTTCACGTGCCGCGAGAACGCCCCAGGGCTGGCGGGTGTGGGCGCTTCGGGATCATTCGTGAGTCTGGGCGGTGGCAGGCTCGCGGCGTCGCCTTCTGCATCGTTTAGGAGTGACGGAATGTCACCCGACAGTGGAACGCGGAGGTCGTTCCCGCTGACCAAGCCGCTGGCTTCTCCTCTGCTTCGACCAGAGGAATCCGGTGGCAAGAACAGCGTGGAATCGATCGCGCGTCGATCCGAACGCTGTTCGTCTATGGCCGTCTCTCGTTGTTGGCTCGCAGCCTCTGCCCTTGCTGGGCTCTCCACTGCTTCGAGTTGCACTCTCGCATTGCCAGACCTGCGGTCTGCCGAGCACCCCGGAGTCAACGCCACAGCGAGCAACGCTGCGAAGCAGAGCACGCACGAAGCGATCAAGCCGATGCACTTCACTTGGCATCTCCTTCGGAAACGGTGACGGTGGCCTTGGCGGTGATCTCTTCGCCGTTGGCGGTTGCCGCGGCGGTGAGCCTAGCCTCGAAGCGGGGGGCGGCGTCGCCGGTGATCTGGACGTGGAGGCGGGCGACGCGGGTGCGGGCGGCGGGGAGCTGATCGGCGGGGGCGGTGCTGAAGGCGGCGAGGATGATGTGGCCGTCCCCCCCCTCCCCCGCGTCGGCATGGAGCGCGGCGGGGTCGTAGTAGGGCGGGGCGGCGTAGGCCGCGTGCTCGCCGCCTTCGACGCCGACGAGCTTGATAGTGCCTTCGACGGCGCGGAGGTCGACCTGGTAGGCGCCGAGGGGCGCGGAGGCTGGGTCGATGAAGATGTCGAAGGAGGTAAAGCGGGTCGTGGGGGTCGTGGGGGCTTGAGGCTGGGAGGCCGCGGGCTGGGAGGTGGCGAGGAGGGAGATTGCGAGGGTGAGGGCGGCGGTGAGGAGGAGGGCGCCTCGGAGGCGCGCCGGGCTTGCTCGCAGAGGAGAGTTACCGCTCATCCGGCACCTCCTGGCGTGGGAGGCGCTGGGGGGAGGCGGACGGCGGTGGTGGCGATGGCGGTGACATCGGCCTGGTCGACGATGCCGTCGCCATTGACGTCCCACCGATCTTGCGGGCCTGAGTGGTCGCGGATGGAGCGGGCGAGGGCGAAGGCATCGAGGATGTCGATGCGGCCGTTGCCGTCGATATCGGCGGTGTTGGGGGAGAGGGGCGCAGCGGCGAGGCCCGGCCCGGACCCGGGGCTGGTGGTGGCGGGGCGGGCGGGGGCGAACATGCGTGGGGCGAGGAAGGCGATGAGGAGGACGGCGGCCGCCGCCGCGGCGAGGGGGCCGGGGCGCATGAGGGACATCCACGGGCGCTGCCGCTGGGCGGGGGCGCCGAAGATGGAGGTGGGGCGGCGGGTGGCGGCGGGGAGGGCCTCGCGCTGGGCGAGGCGCCAGCGGGCCATGGCGGCGATGCGGTCGTCGATTTCGCGGGGGACCTGGATGGGCTCGGGGGGGCGGTGGGCGCGGGTGAGCGCGCGGACGAAGGCATCCGGGGCGACGGGGTCGGGGAGGTCGGGATGGGGGGTGGGGTCGGGCATGGGGACTGGGGTGGAGTGCGCGGGGAGGTGGGGAGGTTCAGTGATTTCGGGGCGGGGGCTTG
>JBGPJM010000083.1:0-18526 GCA_041485385.1 Phycisphaerae bacterium
CGCGCCCACATCGAGGCTGCGATCGACGAGAGCTGCGGACGCCTCGACGCCGATCGCCTCAAATCCATCTGCCGCACCGCTTGGTTGGAACGCACGAACTAGTTGGAGGCCGTATGAGCCGTGCGCGACCGGCTCCTCCGGGTCCGCGGCACGCTCAGCGAGCCGGCGGGCGCAGGCGCATCATCAGGAGCATCGGCCAGTCGAGGTACTTGGCGGCGCGGGGGACTCGGGAGGCGAGTTCCTCGTCGCCGCGGTGTTCGCTCAGGTGGTCGATGGCGAGGCCGGCGCGCGACCCGGCCATCACGTAGTCGCTGAGTTGGTTCGGGACGCTGGCGGGCCGGACCACCTCGCCGGTGGCGGGGTCGGTGAACCGGGCTTGCACGCCGCGGAGCATCATCGCCGGGTGCATGACGGAAAGGAGGATGGCGCCGCCGGTCCGGCAGACGCGGGCGAACTCCCGGAACAGGGAGTCCAGCGAGGCGATGTGGTCAACGACCAGGCAGCAGAGGACGCGGTCGAACGAAGCGGTCGGGAGAGGCAGCGGGTGCGCCAGGTCGTGCCGGAGAAACCGGACGGCCGCGGCCACGGGTTTGGCGCGGGCGCGATCGAGCATGCCCTCCGAGAAGTCCAGCGCGGTGACACGGGCCCCCAGCGAGGCCAGGCGGAGCGCGTGCCGCCCGGTTCCACACCGATATCGGCGATGTCGAGGCCGCCCACGCCGCCGAGGAGCGGGGGGAGGTGGCGGGCCTCGAGGTGCACGAGAGGGTTGGGATCGTCGTCGTAGACGTTTGACCAGCGGTCGTATCCGTCGCGCGTGGGCAGGTCAACGGGGGGTCCGGTCGGCGAGCCGGTGCGTGCATGCGTCGCGGGATCCATGGCGCCCGGATCGTATCTTGCCGCCATGCGGGCCGGCCGGCGAAGCGGCCGGAGACCGGAAAAAAGGCGTGCGGCGGCGGGGTTTCGTGATAGACTGGCTCGAAAGCTGTAACACGCCAGGGCGTTGTCCCATAAAAGATGCCGCGGGGCGTTCTCTGCCGGGAGTGGTTCTGCGCACAGGGAGCACGAAGATGCATGTCGCTCAAATGGTCGTCGGCACGGCGGCGATGATGGTCACGGTGGGGGCGGTGGCGGGGCTGGCGGGTGGGTCGGGCACGCGCCCGGAGGGAAAGATGGGCGCGGCCGGGCCAGAGAAGGTCGCCGGCGGAGGACCGGGCGCGATCGGGCAGCCCGGCGGGGGTGGCGGGGCCGAGCCGCGCGGCACGCCCGTGGATGGCGGCCTGGTGAACTGGGAGGATCCGCACGTCCACCCGATCGACATGACGCCCGACGGCTCGACGCTGCTGGTGGTCAATACGCCGGACAACCGGCTGGAGGTCTTCACGCTCACCGCCGGCGGGCCGGTGCACACGGGGGCGATCCCCGTGGGGCTCGACCCGGTCAGCGTACGGGCGCGCTCCAATACCGAGGCATGGGTGGTGAACCTCATCTCCGACAGCGTCAGCATCGTGAGTCTGACGTCGATGAACGTGTTCAACACGCTGCGGACCGACGACGAGCCGGCGGACGTGGCCTTCGCGGGCACGCCGCAGCGGGCGTTCGTATCCTGCGCCCGGGCGGACACGGTGCTGGTGTTCGATCCGGCGAACGTGGACGGCGCGCCGGCGCGGATCGACATCGAGGGGCAGCGCCCGCGGGCGCGGGCCGTGAGCCCGGACGGGCAGACGATCTACGCGGCGATCTTCCAATCGGGGAACCGCTCGACGGTGCTCGGGGGCGCGGCGGGTGGCGGCAACCAGAACATCGGCTTCCCGCCCAACGTGGTGGACGACAACAACGGCCCGTACGGGCCCACCCCCGGCGGGGCGTTCAATCCCAACGTGCTGGCGCCGAACCCGCCGCCTAACTCGGCCGGGTCGTTCAGCCCGCCGATCAACCCGGCGCTGGGGGGCGGCCTGCCGGTGAGCCTCATCGTCAAGAAGAACGCGCAGGGCCAGTGGATGGACGACAACGGGCACGACTGGACGGCGAAGGTGAACGGCCCGGCACAGGGGCCGGGGCTGCCCTCCTCGGCGGACTCGGGGCGCGTGCCGGGGTGGGACCTGGTGGACCAGGACGTGGTGGCGATCAACACCTCGACGCTGAGCGTGACGTACGCGACGGGGCTGATGAACATCTGCATGGCGATCTCGGTGAATCCGGTGGACGGGCGCATCATGGTGGTGGGGACCGACGGGACCAACGAGGTGCGGTTCGAGCCCAACGTCTCGGGCAAGTTCACGCGCGTGCGGCTTGCCAGCGTGGACCCGGCGGACCTGTCGTCGCACACGACGGCGGACCTGAACCCGCACCTGGACTATACCACCTCGACGATCCCGCAGAGCGAGCGCAACAGGTCGCTGGGCGATCCGCGCGGCATCGTGTGGAACAGCGCGGGGACGACGGGGTACGTGACGGGAATGGGCTCGAACAACCTGATTGTGATCAACACCGCCGGCGGGCGGGCGGGGATCACCGACACGATCGACATCGGCGAGGGCCCGACTGGCCTCGTGCTCGACGAATCGCGCGCCCGGTTGTACATCGTCGACAAGTTCGGCGCGGCGGTGTCGGTGGTCAGCACGGCCTTGCAGACCGAGGTGATGCGGGTTCCCTTCTATGACCCCTCGCCCGCGGCCATCAAGACCGGTCGCAAGCACCTCTACGACACGCACAAGAACTCCGGCCTGGGGCAGCTCGCCTGCGCCTCGTGCCACGTGGACGCGCGCATGGACCGGCTGGCCTGGGACCTGGGCGACCCGAGGGGCGACTTCGACCCCGTCACCGGCCAGAACCTGGGGATGAACCTCCCCGGCTTGAACACCGGCTTCCTGCCCTTCCACCCCATGAAGGGGCCGATGACCACGCAGACATTGCAGGACATCATCGGCCAGGAACCGCTGCACTGGCGCGGCGACCGCGACGGCATCGAGGCCTTCAACGGCGCCTTTATCGGCTTGCAGGGAGATGACACCAACCTCACCGCGACCGAAATGCAGGAGTTCGAGAACTTCCTCGCCACCATCACTTACCCCCCCAACCCCTTCCGCAACTTCGACAACACGCTGCCGGCGGCGCTGACGATCCCCGCGAACATCCCGCGCCCGGGCCGGTTCGGCGGCGGCGGGCTGCCCTTCACCGCACCGGGCAACGCCCAGGCCGGGCGAGACCTGTACATCAACACGACGCGCCGGCTCGATGGCGGCCTGCTCGCGTGCGTGACCTGCCATACGCTCCCCACCGGCGCCGGCGGCGACGTGCGGCTCGTCGGGGCCAGCTACCAGCCGTTCCCGGTTGGCCCCAACGGCGAGCACCACCGGGCGCTCGTGTCGGCGGACGGTGTCTCAAATATCTCCGTGAAGGTGCCGCACCTCCGCAACGAGTACGAGAAGACCGGCTTCAACGCGTACGCGACGCGGAACACTGCGGGCTTCGGCGTGCTCCACGACGGCAGCGTCGACACGCTGGCCCGCTTCGTCGCCGAGCCGGTCTTCAACGTCGTGAGCGACCAGGAGGTCGCCAACCTCGTCGCCTTCCTGCTGGCCTTCTCCGGCTCCGACCTGCCGCAGGGCTCGCCGACGAACATCTTCTTCCCGCCTGGGGGCACGAGCAAGGACACCCCGGCGGCCGTCGGCTGGCAGACGACCGTCGTCAACGGCGCGAGCGTTCCCCCGGCCCAGGGCACCCTGATCACGAGCATGCTCGCCCAGGCCAACCTGAACAAGGTCGGCGTGGTCGTCAAGGGCCGACAGGGCGGGCGCCAGCACGGCTGGACGTACATCGGCGCGAACCAGTTCGAGACGGACCTCAGCGGCGCCGGGCACATCGTGACCGCGGCGGCGCTGCTCGCCTCGGCCGCCCCCGGCGGCGAGCTGACCTACACCGTGGTGCCGATCGGGACGCAGCGCCGGATCGGCGTCGACCGCGACAACGACGGGGCGCTGGACTTCGACGAGATCTCCGTCTGTTCCGACCCCGCCAACCCCAACCAGTTCCCCGGGTCGCAGACGTGCGTGGATTTCAACGGCGACCTTCTGATCAACAGCCAGGACTTCTTCGACTTCCTCACCGGGTTCTTCGCGGGCAACGCCGACTTCAACGGTGATGGCCCGACCAACTCGCAGGACTTCTTCGACTTCCTGAACGCGTTCTTCATCGGCTGCTGAACCCCGCACCCGCTTCACCGCGTGCGCGTTCTGTCCACCCCGGGGGGGTATTCCTGCGCGCGGCGCGCTACTCCTTCAGGCAGGTCGGTGGCTCCGCCGTCTCCTCGGAGAAGATCAGCGCGTACCCGTTCACCGGGTCCTCGCACGAGAACTCGCGCCGGCCATACCAGTAGACCTCCGGCCCCCAGAGGATCTCGGCGTACGGGCGCACGCGCTCAAACGTCTCCAGCACGCCGCCCGGTTCCAGCCCGAAATGGAGCGCCCCGGTCAGCGTCGGCTCGTCCGGCCAGAACGTGGACTGGAACATGAGCGAGGCGCCGCCGCGCTCCAGGATGCAGAGGGTTGGGATCTCGGGAGGGCCCGGGTGGATGAGCTCGACGCTGAAGCCCAGGACCCCGGCGTAGAACTCGATCGTGCCCGCGATGTTGTGCGTGGAGAGGTAGGGCGTGACGCATGTGAACTCGGCCATGCGCGCCAGTGTATCGATCGGCCAGGGCGATGAGGCGAGCCTCTCACCCGATAGGTTCTCTCTGTGGCCACGGCGCCCCCGTCGTGTTCCCCGCATTCCGAACGTACCGCGCCAGCGCCATCACCGGGAAGTAGTGGCGGTAGAGGTTGTAGCGGAGGTAGAACGTGCGCGGGAAGCCGGTGCCCGTGAAGAAGTGCTCGTTCCAGCCGCCAGCCAGGTCGTAGACGAAGTCCAGGGGGGCCAGGTCGTGCGTGCCCGGGTCTCGGGCGTCGGGGTTCAGCGGGCGCGAGGGCGCGAACGGTCGCTTGTCGTCGGCCAGTTGGTGGTCGCAGAGCCAGAGGACGGCGCGCTCGACGGCGGGGTCGGTGGGCGGCAGAACGTACAGCAGGGTGGTGAGCGCCCAGGCCGTCTGGGAGGCGGTGGATGGGCCTCGCCCCATGAGGGAGCGGTCGAGGTACGAGTTCGCCGATTCGCCGAACCCGCCGTCGGCGTTCTGCACCGCGCGGAGCCAGTCGATGGCCTTTGTCGCCGCGGGGTGCGAGCGCCGCCCCGTGGCGACCGCGCCGGCGGCGTCCAGCCCGCCCATCGCCTGCCATGTCCCGTAGAGGTAGTTGCACCCCCAGCGGCCCCACCAGCACCCCTCGGGCTGTTGGTGCGAGACGAGGTACCGCAGCGCCCGGGCGATGGCGGGGTCGGTGGCGGGGACGCCGCAGGTGATCAGCGACTCGATGGTGCGCCCGGTGATGTCTGCGCACGAGGGGTCCTGCATGGCGTTGTGGTCG
This sequence comes from Phycisphaerae bacterium, assembly GCA_041485385.1. GTDB lineage: Bacteria > Planctomycetota > Phycisphaerae > Phycisphaerales > UBA1924 > JBGPJM01. The sequence goes on from JBGPJM010000083.1 coordinate 5,454, forward strand.
GCGAAGGGGATCGCCTCCATCCAGGGTCGGTCCTTCGTGCGGTCGAAGGCGGCCCAGCCGCCGTCGTCGTTCTGCATCGCCAGGATCCAGCGCACGGCTAGGCGTGCCGCGTCGCGGTTCTTCGTCTGGCCGGGCCGGTCGCCGGCGCGCCAGAGGGCCTTGGCGACCATGGCAGTGTCGTCGATGTCGGGGTACCAGTCGTTGCGGTATTCGAACGCCCAGGCGGCGGCGTCCTTCCCCAGGCGCAGCGAGCGATCTTGCGGGCGGAGGTTACCCAGCCAGTCGCCGGTCATCGTCACCTGCCGGTCCAGCAGCCAGTCGCAGGTGCGGGCGATGCGTTCGTCGCTCGCCGCGGTCAGGCCCGCCTCGGTGAGCGCGTACAGGGCGATGCCCGTGTCCCACACCGGGCTGAAGCAGGGCTGGAGGCGGATGTGGTCCAGCACCGGGTCGGGGCTGGGCTCGTCGATCATGAAGGCGTCGAGGTCGCGCTCGGCCTGGCGGATCGCCGGCTCCGAGCGGTCGTACCCGAGGGCCTTGAGCGCGATCTGCACGTAGACCATCGGCGGGAAGATGGCGCCCAGCCCCTCGGTGGACCGCGGGTCAATCCGCCGGAGGATCCACTGCTCCGCCGCGCGGAGGGCCTTCGGGCGGAACGGCGAGAGCTTGTGCTTCTCGGCGAACTTGAGGGCGCGATCGCAGAGCAGGAAGAAGTTGCCCCAGGAGAACTGGTTCTGCCGGTTCCACGGCTTGTTGAGGCGGGCCTTGCACTGCTTGTCGACGAACAGCTCGTCGATGCCCAGCTCCTGCGGGAGCTGGCGCACCGGCCGCAGGGCCGAGCACAGCGCCAGCGGTAGGATCATCGTGCGCGTCCACGCCGCGACCTTGTCCATGTGGAACGGGAACCAGCGCGGCAGCAGCACGATCTCCGGCGGGATGGCCGGGCAGGCGTCCCACGAGACCTGCCCGAGGCAGGCGAGGTAGAACGTCGAGAACGTGTTGCACCGATCGGCGCCGCCGAGCGAGAGGATCAGGTCGCGTGCCGCCTTCATGTGCGGCGCATCGGGGTGGTCGCCGAAGAGCTTGAGCGCGAAGTACGCCTTCACGCACGCGGCCACGTCCGGCGGCGAGCCGGGGTACTGGCCCCAGCCGCCTCGTCCTGGCTCGATGCGCCGCTGCGTGAGCCGCAGGTGGTTGGCGATGCGCCGGAGGCGCGGCACCTCGGCCGGGTCGCTCTCCTGAGAGAGGATCACCTTCATCAGCAGGTACTCGGAGGAGAGGATCGAGTCCCCCTCCAGCTCGGCGCACCAGTGGGCGCCCTGCATCGGCTGACCGTCGGAGGCACGGTTCGTGCGCTGCTTGAGGTACAGAGCCGCGACGGCGGCGTCGAGGGCTGCGGCGGCGCGCTGCGGGAGTGGAAGATACCGGGCGGACTCGGGACCGGGACCGACTTCGACGGGACGAGAGGAGATCGAGGAAGGGCGGATCAGGGAGGGGGGCATCGGGGAGGTGGGCCTCGAGGAGGGAGGGATCGAGGAGGGGGGGATCGGGCTGGGAGGTGCGGTAGTCATGAGGTTTGTGCGTCGTCCGGTTGGTGGAACTGGACTTGGAGCTTAGCGCGCACGTCGCAGCGGCCCCGGCGAGGGGTCGTCGCGGCCCGCATCCACCTTTTGTTCCGATCGGCACGGTCACGCTTTCGGAGAATCGCGGTATTTCGGTGGGCGAGGGGGGGCCGGTGTCGCTGTGGTAGGCTTGGGAGAAAGGGGGAAAGGAGCGGCACAATGGCCGAGCGGTTCTCATTCGGCAACCTCGAGTTCACGTTCGGCGGCTCGGGCGCGGCGGCGGGACGGCCGGGGGGACCGGGGGGGCGGCCGGACCCGGATGTGCCGCTGAAGATTGGGGTGATCGGGGATTTCTCGGGGCGGGCCAGCCGCGGGATCGTGCAGACGGGCGATGCGCTGGCGGTGCGGGCGACGCCCGCCGTGGACGTGGACGAGATGGACGAGGTGATCGGACGGCTGGGGGTGGAGGTGGATGTGCCGACGGACTCGGGTCCGCTGACGCTGGCGATCACCGAGATGGACGACCTCCATCCGGACCGGCTGTACGAGCGGCTGGCGATGTTCACGCAGCTCCGGCAGCTGCGCGAGGCGGCGAAGGATCCGGCGACGTTCGCGGCGGCAGCGGCGAAGGTGGGAGGCGCTCCGGTCGCGCCGACCGCGTCCGCCGGCGCTCAGGGCGAGAGCGAGTTCGCCTCGCTTCTCGGCAAGCGACCGGCGATCTCTGGGAGCAGGCCGGCGGGGGCCGGTGCGGGCAAGATCGACATCTCAAGCTTCATCAAGCAGGTCGTCGGCAGCGCCAGCGTTCCATCCCGGGACCCGCGCCAGGCGCAGCTCGTGACGGGGATCGACTCTGCTATCAGCGAACTCATGCGCTCGCTCCTGCATCACCCAGCGGTGCAGGGGATCGAGGCCGCGTGGCGCGGCGTGCACATGCTCATCACCAGCCTGGAAACCGGCGAGGAGCTGGCTGTCCACGTCATCGACGTGAGCAGACAGGAGCTGGCGGCGGACCTGGGCGCGGCCACGGGGAAGCTCCAATCCAGCGGGCTGTACAAACTCCTCGTGGAGAAAGCGGCGAAGTCGCCCGGTGTGTCGCCCTGGGGACTCTTGATCGCGAACTACTCATTCGGCCCGACGAAAGATGACGCGGAGCTGCTCGGGCGGCTGACGAAGGTGTGCGCGGCGGCCGGCGCGCCGCTGGTCGCCGCGGCGGTCTCGGCCCACGTGGGTTGCGGCAGCTTCGGCCTCACGCCGGACCCGGACCACTGGACGGGCGAAGCGCGGGCGGAGGACGAGGCGGCGTGGGCGGCCCTGCGCGCTCTGCCGGAGGCGGAATGGGCGGCGCTGGCGTTGCCGCGGGTGTTGCTGCGCCTGCCCTACGGCGAGGGGACGGAAGAGACCGAGCGTTTCAAGTTCGCTGAGCTGGCGCAGGCGGGCGGGCCGCCGAGCCTCGAGGGGCACGAGGCATACCTGTGGGGGAACGGGGCCCTCGCGTGCGCCGTGGCGCTGGGGCGGGCGTTCACCGAGGATGGCTGGGACCTGGACCCGGAACTCTCCGACGAGGTGGGCGGCCTCCCGGTCCACTCCTGGAAGGAGCGCGGCGAGGTGCGGGCCAAGCCCTGCGCCGAGGCCTGGCTGACGGACCGTGCCGCCAACACCATCCGCGCGGCGGGCCTCGTGCCGATCCAGTCGATCCGCGGGCGGGACTCCGTGCGCGTGGCGGGGCTGCAGTCGATCGCCGGCGGGGCGCTCAAAGGGAGATGGTCGTAAGGGGGGAGCGGGCGCTCAGGGCCGGGCCTCGCCCGGAGCATCTTTCTTCGCCGCCGGCTCCCACCGCGCCGGCTTGGGCGCATCGGGCGCCATCACCGCCATGATCGCCATCGCCGTGCCGAAGTTCCGCGAACGCGGGAACACGCGATCATTCCACGAGCCGTCCTCCAGACGCACCGAGAAGAGCAGCGTGTTGATCCGGCGGCGGTACTCGGCGCGTTCGCCGGCGGGGAGCTGCTCCACGGCCTGCGCGGCGTAGTAGTGGGCGTAATAGAAGTAGTACGGCGCGATGCTGTACGGCGCGGCGTGCGTGCCCGTCTGCGAGCGCCGCTTGTTCAGCCATTCCCAATGGACGATGAACGAGTCCACGGCGCCGCGGATCTGCGCGACCGACGAGCGCCCGCACAGGAAAAGCGCCGTCTCGCTGGCGACCATCCGCCCGACCGAGCCCGGCACCGCCTCCGGCCGGCCTCCGTTCTCTTCCCTCGATGCGCCCGAATAGACGAACGAGCCGGTGGAGGTGCGGCCCCTCTCCAGCGCCGTCACGGCCCGCTCCACGACGGCGTCGTCCACGGCGCACCCGTGCTCGCGGGCCTCGAAGAGCGCCTGCAGCGTCGGCGAGGTCATGAACGGCGACATCGGCGAGACGGCCTGCCTCCCCGCCGAGCGCGCGTAGTTCCACCCGCCGACCTCGTTGATCTCGGTCTGCTGGATTGCGCCGACGTAGAACTTCAGCGCCTCCTCCGTCGCCGCCGCCTGGTCCTCGGGGACCGCGCCGGCGTCCTTGAGACGGAGGATGAACAGCACGGCGTAGGTGTATCCCCAGCCGCGGACGTCGTACCCCCCGTCGTAGTCCGGGTTCATCAGGGGGTGCGAGGTCGACTCGCACACGAACCGCAGGGCGCGGGCGACGGCGTCCTTTCGAGCGGCATCGTCGGCGTACCCGGGCGCTTGCAGCAGGGCCATGCAGGCGATCGAGCTGCCGCCGACGCGGTACCCGATCGGGATCTCGCGCCCGACGCGGTACACGCCCTCGTACGGCCATTCGGCGCGCGGGGCGCCGTCGTCCATGGCCTCCTGCATCTTGAGCAGCAGTTCGACGCCGCGCGTCACGGCCCCGGCGAGGGCCCCCTTGTTCGTGACGTCGAAGGGCTCGGAGGCGGCCTTGGCCGCTTCAGGCGCCGCGGGCTGGTCCTGGCGGGCGCTCGCCGCGAGCGGGATCAAGACAGCGGCGACGATCGCCCCCAGGGCCGGAATGCGGGAAGTTCTCATACTCGCTCGCTCGTGGGTGATAGGACAGCTGCAGGGGGAGGTGCGGGTGGCGATGCCGGGGAAAGCTCGCCGGGCACGTGCGCGACGACCTCGGGCCACAGTCGCCCGGTGCGGCAGAATACAAACACTGGCATGATCCCGGTAGCGGCAGTCGGTGCCGCCGACGCGCCCGACGCCTACTTCTTGTTCTTCTTCGGCTCCGGCTTCTCCGGCGGCGGCGGGGCCGATCGGGCCTGCTCCTCGGCCTCGTCCTCGGCGTCCTGCTTGTCGAGCAGCTCGACGCAGACATCGACCAGGCGCGCCAGCGGGACGGGCTTGAGCAGGTACTTGTCCACGCCCAGCGACTCGGCGTACGCCTGGTGCCGCTTCCCCTCGTTGGCGGTGATCATCACGACCAGCGGGCTGTCCTCGCGCCCCTTGATCTTCTCCAGTACCAGGAACCCCGATCGCTTGGGGAGCATCATGTCCAGCACGACGATGTCCGGCGGGTCGTTCTGGCAGGCGATCACCGCCGCGATGCCGTCCTCGACGAGCATGGTCTCGGCCCCCTCGGAGCTGAGGGCGACGTTGAGGGATTCGCGGACGTCGTGGTCGTCGTCGACGATCAGGATTCGGACACCGTCGAGTTTGCCGGCCATGGATTGGGGACCTCGGGCTGGTGGTGGGGGGCTGGGCGGGGGTGGGGGGGCGAGCAGTGAACAGTAAGCAGTGACCAGAAGGCGCGACGGAACTGCCTGGGTGCCGGACGGGGCCGCTGGGCCCAGCGGCAAGAGAGTCAGCGGCGCCGCTTCTCCTCACCCCCACTGCTGATTTCCCTGGCGTCGCGCTGGGTCCACTCGACGACCTGGGCGACATCCCCGTCGGTCATCCAGGGAAGTGCGCGGATCTTGTCAACCAGCGAGCGCGGGATGGGCCGTCCGAGGCGCTCGTGGCGCGGGCGGCTCTTCCAGTAGCGGTGCATCCACAAGTACTGCTCGGGCGCTCGCCGGACCATCGTCTCGATGGCGCGCCGGTAGCGGGCGGTGATGTAGAACAGCGGGTCGCGGTGGGCCTTCCAGTCCTCGGGGAGGATGACGTCGATGACGTCGACTCGGTACTTGAACGGCTCGCCCGTCCAGTGGGCGAAGCCCAGCGCGCCCTCCTGGGACTGGTAGTTCTCCCCGGAAGCCTCATCGTCGTCGCGCGTCCAGACCAGCCGCCGCGCCTGGCCGCACAGCACCGGCGCCTCGAATCGCTGCGCCATGAGCCCGATCGACTTGTACGAGGAGGCCAGCCGGTTGAAGAACGGGACGAAGAGGCCCCGGTCCCCGCCGTTCTGGTCGGCGACGAAGCCGACCGGCTCGCCCTTGGCCATGACGCGCGGGATCTCGCGCATGGCGCCGAACTTGTCCATCAGGTACATGCCGCGGACCTGCCGGGTCTGCGCAACCCATCGGTCCAGCGGCTTGACGTCCAGCGGCCTGTACAGGGCGTGCATGGGGAACCCCAGGAGGGCCATGGCGTACCCCAGCAGCTCCCAGTTGCCGCAGTGCCCGGTGATGAGCACGCACGGACGCTGGTCGGTGAAACCAGCCAGCAGGTGCCTGACGCCCTGGCCGAGGTTGCCCAGCCGAAGGTGGTCGCCCCACGAGTCGTTGGTCAGAAGGCGCGAGGTGTATGCCGTCTCCACGATGAGCATGAATAGGTGCTCGTACGCGCGGATCGCGTACTCGTGGTGCTGCTCGGCGGGCCAGCCCGGGAAGGCGACGGCCAGGTTGCTCACGGCGCGCTGCAGGCGGCGCCGGTTGAAGCGGGCCTCGGCGAACGCGCGCCCCAGCCGCTTCGCGCCCCGGATGTTGTTCCCGACCTCGCCGATGAGCAGGGCCGAGAGCGCCGAGCGTATCCCGAGGTACAGGGGGCCGTGCAGCCAAGCCGGGATCTTCTGCTTCTGCTTGTGCTTGCCCATGGCGTTCGCGCGTTCGCGATCGACGTTGGGAAGGGCGTGACCCCCGCGTCAGATCCCGAACGGCTTACCGATCAGCGTGTACAGCCTGTTCTCGTTCAGCACCGGGATCGAGGTCTCAGAGGCCTTCTTGAACAGCTCGTCGTACCGCTCGGAGATGCGCCGCACGCGCATGTATTCCTGGATGACCACCGCCGGGGACCCGGAGGGGGGCGGCGGCGGGATCACGGGCTTCTGGCCCAGGACCAGGAAATCCACGTTACCGGCGAGCTCGTCGGTGACCTTGCCGCCCCAGCTCTCGATCAGGGCCCGGATGTCCACCTGCTCCTGCGCGGTGGCGATCCCGTCCAGGTTGGCGTCGAAGTTCCCGTACACCAGGAACGTGTACACCTTGTTGGGGTCGTAGACCGCGTTGGCGATCACGTCGCCCTTGCTGATCGGGTTGCCCTTCTTCTCGCGGACCACGCGCGCCGTGGACGAGTTCTCGTCGACCTTGATGACCTCCAGCGAGGCCTTGCCGGCCGGGTACTGGCCGGTGCGCTCATCGGGACGGATCGCCGTCGCCTCGGAGTAGACCTCGAAGGACATCCCCAGCCGCAGCTTCTGCCGGCGCCCGAGATTGATGTACACGGCGTTCTCCGCCGTATCCAGGCCGATGATCTTCCCGTCCACCAGCGCGAACTCGTCCTGCGGCTTGAACGTGCGCCCCTTGAGCTCGTTCTGGAGGCGACTCATGGTGTCGCGGCTGAGGAGGAGTTCCTTCTGCATGTCGGAGAGCTGCGCGTTGAGCGCGGCGATCCTGTCCTCCGCGTCGGCCTTGGCCTTCTCCTCGTGCTGGATCATCTCCGCCTTGGCCTTCTCCAGCTCGGCGCGGTACTGATCAACCTCGCCCTTGTAGGCATCCACCTGCTGGTTCAGGGCCGCCAGCGTGGCCTTGTGGTTGTCCTCGATGGCCTTGACACGGGCGACCTCGTTCGTGCGGTCAAGCAGGGCGCGCTCGCGGGCGGCCTCGGCCTGCTCCCGGGAGGTCTTTTCGCTGGAGAGCTGCTGCTGGGTATCGCGCAGCACCTGCATCAGGCTCGTCGCGCCCTCGCCGCCGGCCGAGGCAAGGGCCTTCTTCAGGTCGTCCACCGTGGTGGCCTTGGAACCGGTGACGGTCTGCATCGCGTTCTGGCGCTGGTTGATCAGGTAGCCGACCACCGATGCCCGTTCCTTGGTCGCCGCGGACTTGATCTGCTGGACGTCGTCGCGCGTCCGCTCGGCCTCCAGGACGAACTCGTTGACCGTCTGCGAGAGCTCGTTGAACTTGCGCGTCGCGGCCTGCCGCTGGCTGTAGAACACCACCGTGGTGATGAACAGCGCCAGGGCGGCCACGGACACGAGTGTGAGGGTGACGCCGACTCCGACGCCGACGCTGGTGCGACCTGCCATGAGACGACTCCGTTTCTGGGCCGTTGCCGGGGGGGGGGGGTGGGCGACGGCCGGTGTGGGCGATACGCGGGGAATCGCCCGGAGGATCCGCTGCGAAAGAGGGGCCGGGAGGATAGGAAGGTCCGCAGCGACGAGGGATTGAAGGGGGGAGGGAGTGTCGCCGAAAGGGCGAGCCTCGTCAAGCGGCGCGCCGTCGGCGTCCCCCCCCGAAACCCGAAAGCCCGGTCCGAATCCCACCACCCGCCCCGCCGGTGTAAACTCCACCAAGCCTCGTGCCGCTGCTGCATGCTTACAACCTGAAAAAGAGCTACGGCGACCGGGTGGTCGTCAACGGGGTGTCCTTCCAGGTAGAGGGGGCGGAGATCGTCGGCCTCCTGGGGCGCAACGGGGCGGGGAAGACCACCTCGTTCCGGATCACGATCGGCATGATCGAGGCCGACGGCGGCCAGGTCTTCTTCGACGAGAACAACGTCTCCAACCTGCCGATGTACCGGCGGGCACGCCTGGGCATGGGGTACCTGAGCCAGGAGCCCAGCGTCTTCCAGCGGATGACCTGCGAGCAGAACCTGCTGGCCATCCTCGAGACCATGCCGCTCACGCGGATCCAGCGGAAACGCCAGGCGGCGATGCTGCTGGATCAGTTCGGGCTGAGCCACAAGGCCACGCACCAGGCCAGGACCTGCTCGGGCGGCGAGCGCCGCAAGCTGGAGATCGCCCGGGCCCTGGCGACCAACCCCAAGCTCATCCTGCTGGATGAGCCCTTCAGCGGCGTGGACCCGATCGCGGTCGAGAGCCTGCAGGCCGAGATCCGGCGGCTGAAGGACAAGGGGATCGCCTGCCTCGTGACCGACCACAACGTGCAGCAGACGCTCCGGGTGTGCGACCGGGCATACATCATCGACGAGGGCAAGAAGTTCGCCGAGGGAACGCCCCGCGAGCTCATCAACAACGAGACCGTCAAGCGCGTCTACCTCGGCTCCCTCTTCCGCGGCGACGAGTTCGATCACCTGCCGGTGCGGGAGGCCGGGGCCAGTGGGGGGGTGGGGGGTGGGGGGGCAAAGGTAGACGGGATCGGCACCGTCCGCCGCGACGGCGCGGCCAGCCCCAACGGGCGAGGTTGAGTTGCGATAGAGTGCTGTCGATGGCCGCACGGGCGATCAGGTCTGGCGTTCTTGCACTCGGGGCCGCCGCGGCCCTCTGCGCCGGCGGCTGCCTGCAACGGACGATCTCCATCACCTCCACGCCGGCCGGGGCGATCGTGTGGCTCAACGACCAGGAGTTGGGGCGGACGCCGCTGGAGACCGACTTCACCTTCTACGGCGTCTACGACGTGCGATTGAAACTGGAGGGCTACGAGCCGGCGGTCACCAGCCGCAAGGCGAGCCAGCCGATCTACGAGTGGGCGGGGCTGGACCTGATCTCCGAGGCGATCCCCGCAACGATCCGCACGAAGATCTCCTGGCACTTCGACCTCGCCCCCTCGCTCATCTCCGGGCCCGCTTCTCCCGAGAAAGAAACGGCGGAGAACGACCTGGTCGAGAGGGCAAAGAAAGCGCGGTCCGACGTGGAGCGTGGGCGGTAGGAGGGGTGCGACTATCTCTTTTCCCGTCTGGCAGCGCCCGCGGGGACGCCATACACCGTCGAGCCCTCCGCCACGGCCCGGATGACGACCGCGCCGGCGCCGACTGTGCAACGGGCCCCGATCTCCAGGCCGGGAACAACGCGAGCGCCCAGCCCGATCAGCGTGTCGACCCCGACGCGGCAGTTGCCGCCCAGCGCCGCCGCGGGGGCGATGTGCGTGTTCTCGCCGATGGAGCAGTCGTGCTCGATCACGGCCGCGGAGTTGATGATCGCGTGGTCGGCGATCCGGGCCCGGGTGTGCACCACCGCGTGCGGCCCGACATACACGCCGCGCCCGAGGCGCGCCGAGGGCGAGACGAACGCGGTGGGATGGATGATGGTGACGGCCGCGGCGGTGTGGGACGCGAGCTCGGCGAGCATCCGCCGCCGAAGCGCCAGATCACCCAGCGCAAGGATCCACCCCGTCCCGTGCGATGCCGACGAGACGACGCGCAGGGATTCCGACAGCGGCCCCAGCGGCGTCGCCACCGGGTTGCCCGCAGAGAGCGCCGCCCCCGGATCGTCATCGAGGAACCCCCGCAGAGGAAGGCCGAGCAGGAGCGCCGCCTCGGCGACGACCAGGGCGTGCCCCCCGCCGCCGATCAGGATGAGCGGCGCCGGGGGGGGCGAAGGGTTGGGCCGGTCGTGTGCAACCATGAGTGCGCAAGCCATCATCGGCGGCCCGAAGGGCCGGGCTGCACCAAGGGAGCTCGGGCCCCCTGTTCGCCCGCCTCGGGCGCACGATCGTTGGTGTGCCGAGCATGTTCAACAACCCGGAGGTGCAAGTCCTCTGGCCAACCTGATGGAGGTGAAGGCCCAGTGAAGGGCAAGGGCTACCGCCGCGAGGCCGGGTCTGAAAGAAGCCCGGATCGACAACCGCGGCCCGATGAACAAGAACCGGATAGAGGCATGTGCAGTCGGACGAGCGGGCCAACGACCGCGAAGTCCACATCCATCAAGACCTGCATCGTGTAGATCCGGCGGGCGTGCGGCGAAGGCGGTTGAACTTACCTCGGGAGATCTCCGGCGTGCCGTGGGGCCGTGTGAAAACGCACGGAGAGCGCGGCTGACGGACCCGCAAGGTGCGTGATCGCGCCGGAGAAGTCAGCAGAGGGCGTAGTAGTCCGGCCCCGTAACCAGGAAAGGCCGCGTGCCAATACCTGCGTCGGACGGACGAAGGCCCGAACGGGACAGGAGTGGTCGATGCGCGTGCGACTCGATGACGACAGGGCGACCGAAACACCGGTACTCCGGCCTTGCCGGGCCTCATCCGCGGGTGAAGCCCAGGGATCGCCCGGCAAGGGATCGCGTCGTCGCGGCGAAGCACGCACCATCGACCCGGCACGCCGTCGAGCAGGCAACGTTGATGCTCGCCGGGGTCGCTCAACCTGCCGAACCGCCGTGTACGGACCCGTACGCACGGTGGTGTGGGAGGGGTCGGGCCGCAAGGCCCGCCCCTATCCCGATCCGGGAGTGGAGCGACCGAGTCTTCGAGGGAGCGCGACCCCGGGAACGACCCGATTCATCTCCAGGGCGGGCACCCGACACCCGGCACACCCCACGCCCCCAACCGCCCGCAGAGGCCGCGCACCAGCGCACGCCAGCCCCCCTCAACCTCCTGCCGCTGGCCCCCTCGCCAACTAGGCCATCGTTATCCCTGGCAACCTGCGAAGAAGCAGGTCAGGAAATCGAAGAAATCCTGCGAGTTTGTGGTCCCGTCTTGGTTAAAGTCCGCCTGGCCCGAGAAGAAACTGCTCAGGAAGTCGAAGAAGTCCTGGCTGTCCAGCGTGCCGTTGTTGTTCCAATCACAGGCGCAGACAACCAGCGGCACATGGGCGGCGGCGGTCACAGAGGCGGGCGTCCCCGGCACAAAGAGCCCGATCGTGACATTCCCCAGGGCCGGATGGGGCGCTGCGTTGCTGTCGAAACGGAAGTTGTAGAGCGTTGCCCATCGCAGAGCGTTGGAGTTGACGTTCTGCTGGTATGTCTGGGGGCTGTGCCACGTGACCAGGCCGCCCGAGAGGACGCCGGTCCACGGTGTATTGTCGAAGACTTCGCCGGAGTGGTACAGCACGCGGTGGAAGTCAATATTCGTGACTGAAGCCCCGACGGGCACGTGGACTGCGAACGAGCCGCCGGCGCGGGCGGAGTTCAGGTTCTGCACCGCGTATTCGTAGTGGTACATGCCCCCGCCCAGGCTCGTGGCCTTGGAGGCGACGATGATCCTGCCGTCCATCGGGACGTCGACATCCGTGATCTCGACCTGTGGGTCGGGCGAGTTGACCCCGTTCCCGTGGTCGTGCCAGGCGTGTATGACAGGGATCATCCGGTCGACCATTTCCTGCAGCGTCAGGTCGTAGGTGGTCGGGCTGACCGTGATCCGCCGGTACGAGGCGTTGTTGTTGCCGTTGCCCAGGGTGGCGTCTTGGTACTGGATGTACTGGCCCTCGACGAAGTACAGAGCGCCGGAGATGGCCAGGTCGGTCTGGGCGACCTGGATGCGCCGGCCGATCGTGGCCGGTGCGGGGGGCGCGGTGAAGGGCCATGGGAAATCGCCGTTCGCTGGATTCACCTGCGACTTGGGTCCAAGGAGGCCCTGGCTGCCGTTGGTGCCCGCGTCGTACCAGTCCGAACAGCCGACTCCCAGGCGTGTCCCATCCGTCGCGTGGCAGTTGTTGATGCTGCACAGGCTGCCGTTGTCGGCGGCGAATCCGTGCTTGCACCAGGCCTGGCCGATCTGCTCGAAGCGACCGTTCAAGAGGCGGAACATGCCGCAGGCGATCACGGGGTGCTGGTTCGTGGCTTGCAACCACAGCAGGTCCTGGTCGCCGATATTGCAGGAGGTCGTGCCGATCTGATAGGCGCGGATTCCGTTGATCGGGCCGCTCGTCGTGTAATGGCGGGTGTCCGGGATATCGCCGACGATCACATCCGGGCCTGTTGCTTGGCGGGCCAAGGCCGGCGAGGCGGGCAGGACCGTGACAAGTGCAAGGGCGCCGATGAGGGCGCGGAGGGGCGTGTGCGTCATCTGAGGGATCCTCTCAGAAATCAGGGGGGCTCCGGCGGGAAACGACACCCTTATAGTGCCCGAAAACAGCGTACGACGCAAGCAAAGCGGAGAGTTTGGGCGGCCTATTGGCCTGATTTTTTCAAACCGCGGGGGCAGCCTGCGTCAGCGCGGCCCGCGGCGGCCGCGGCAAGGAGGTACCCGATTCGGGGCTGGGCCATCTTGCGCGCCCGATTGGGCGCGCCGGGCGCGCACAAGCCGGCGCACCCACGTTTTTTTCCTCTCGACGGCGCAAGCACTTACCGCGTCACGCCCCGGATTTCGCCCTTCCGTGCGCGCGCAAACAGGGCCCGCGGCCCAAGGGTGAGGGCGCTCCCATTCCGCGCCGAGATCCCATGCCCACCTCCCACTCACCCCCCATCACCCACCGCCCCTCCCCCTCTATCTCCCCGCCTCTACGCCTTCACGCCCC
>JBGPJM010000084.1:0-18491 GCA_041485385.1 Phycisphaerae bacterium
ACGGTCGGGAGCCTTCCCACCCGCCCCTACATCGCCGATCTGGACCGAGACGGCGATGCGGACATTGTCGTGTCCAACTACGGCAGCGGCAGCGTTTCCGTGCTCCGCAACACCGGCAACGCGGCCTTCGCCGGTCGCGTTGATTATGCCATCGAGGGCGCCGCCCCCACCGTGGCGTTGGCGGATTTCAACGGTGACCTGTTGCCGGATATCGCCGCGCCGGGCTACTACGCGTCGTACACCGTCTCTCTCATCCTGAGCCGCACGGCAAACTGGAACCGCGACGGCACCACCAACAGCCAAGATCTGTTCGACTACCTCAACTGCTTCTTCGGGGACTGCCCACCCGGGCGCGACGCCGACTTCAACGGTGACGGCGTCGTCAACGCGCAGGATTTCTTCGCGTTCCTCGACGCGTTCTTCGCGGGCTGCTGACTGACCTGACGGCGGGTGGCCTCCCTACGGGTTGCGTGATCTGTGGCTCTGAACAACCATGCTTTCCTGAGGTCACGCGCCGAGCCGGGAGTCTGGGCTCACTGTGACCAGTCTTTCCGGAAGTCGGTCTGCCGTGGCGCAGCGCCGGCGCGAAGGAGACGGGGACGAAGAGGTTACCACAGAGAACACAGAGGGACACAGAGAGGAGAAGAAGAAGGGCTTGAAAGCGCGCGCTCTAACGGCCCGGCGTTTCGATCAGGCCCTGGAGGCGTTCTGCGAGCGCGGCCGGGACGCGGGGGAGCCAGGCCGCGTCGATGAGGCCCACATCAATCATGTCGCGGAGGTGGGTGCGGTCTTTGTCGCGGAAGGCCGTGAGCTTGATCCGCACGAGGGCGTCGAGCGAGATCACCCTGTAGGGGCCGGCATCCTCTGATTCGCTGGGATCGGGGTTGGGGGCCGCTTCGCCGTCGCGGACGAACTCATTGGCAAAGACGATGTGGACCGCATCGCGCGGCTTGGCGTTCGGTCCATCGAGGAACACATCGATCCCGGCGATGCGCCGGTGATCGAATCCCGCTGCCTCAAGGGCTTTGGTGACCGCGGCCAGATCGGCGCGACCCACCAGAATGTCCACATCGCGTGTGGTGCGGACGGCGGACTCGTCCGCGCGGGAGACCCAGAGGGCCACCGCGTGGCCGCCGACAACGGCGTAGGGAATGTTCGCGCTGTTGAGCGCGGCCGCGGCCCGCAGCAATCGTTGCCGAACCTGTTCCACAGCGCGTATCACCCGCTCAAAGGAGAATGGACCCAGAGCCACGGCCATGCGGGAACTGTAGCGCCGCTCGCCGGGTGGCCGGAGATTGACACCTCGTCAAGAGAAGCCTCATGGCGGCCGGCTCATCAGGCGGCGCTCGCGGTCGGCGGCGAAGGCGAGGCACGCGCGGATGTCCTCAGCGGTCAGGTCGGGGAAGTCGGCGAGGACCTCTTGCGGCGACATGCCCGAGGCGAGGTAATCAAGCACGTCGTACACCGTGATACGCAGGCCGCGGATGCACGGCTTGCCCTCGCGCTTGTCGGGCTCGATGGTGATGATGCGCGAGTAGTCCACGATGGAAATGATTGCCTTACCCGAACGCCCGGGTCAGCCGTCGACCCGTTGAGCGCGCCAGCTCCGGCACCCCGGGTCATCGTGCGACCGCACCCCGAGCGCTCTTCAGGCCCCTGGAAGGGGCCTGAAGAGCCCGATCAGAGAACTCGTGCCAGCAGTCTCGTGAGGATTGTGCCTCATGTACCCTTCTCCGGGCCGGATGCTCCTCGCGTCTTGATCCGCGGCCGCGCCCAGCGTTCGGCCGTGGAGCGCGCCTGAAGGCCCCCCGAGGAAGCCCGTTGGAAACGGGCTGCGGACGAAAGCCGTCGATGGAGGCCAGGCTACCCATTCACCAGCCCTCGAAGGGCTGGCCTGTACCCGCTGCGCGGCAAGGCCCCTGGAAGGGGCCTGAAGAGCCCAATCAGAGGACGCGTGCCAGCAGTCTCGTGAGGATTGTGCCTCATGCACCCTCCTCCGGGCCGGATGCTGCTCGTGTCTCGATCCGCGGCCGCGCCCAGCGTTCGGCGGTGGAGCGCGCCTGAAGGCCCCGCGGGGAAGCCCGTTGGAAACGGGCTGCGGACGAAAGACGACGATAGAGGCGCAGGCTGCCCGTTCACCAGCCCTCGAAGGGCTGGCCTGTACCCGCTGCGCGGCAAGGCCCCTGGAAGGGGCCTGAAGAGCGCAATCAGAGAACGCGTGCCAGCTTTCCGCATTCCGGGCATCTGCCACTCTCGATGCCCCGCAAGTCGCATCCGCACCGCCGACTCGTCCACGCGGGAGACCCAGAGGGCCGCCGCGTGGTCGCCGACAACGGCGTAGGGAATGTTCGCGCTGTTGAGCGCCGCCGCGGCCCGGAGCAATCGTTGCCGAACCTGTTCCGCGGCGCGCCTCACCCGCTCAAAGGAGAATGGACCCAGAGCCGCCGTCATGGGGGACTGTATCGCTGCTCGTCATGGGGCCGACGAGTCGGCCGGATTCCCGGCTGTACATCCGATTACGGATCGGTCCGTTTGGGAGGTGCACGCGGGACAGGATACACGGGGGCGGAGGTTGTCGAAGCCCCAGTACTGCCGGATGAGGTCGAGGTTGATCCGATGGCTAGCCATTTCCGGCGCAGCATACATTACCCGAACGTGCTGTTCAAGCTATCCCGAAGAGCTTGGTTGGCGTTGAAGGACAAGATCCGGGTCAGCCGTACGGCTTCTTATCCGGATGGGCCCTCGGATAACGCCCCCGCATCGACTCGGGGCGCATGCAGTAGAGCTCTACTTCTCCGAACGCGTCCACCGTCGAGTAGTCGACGAGCCAAATCTCTCGAAAGCCGAACTGGGCAAAATCACCGGCTGGCAGGTCGTCGAGTGCCCATTCCAGATCGGACAGTGAAGCGCCCGTCAATTCCAACACGAGAATGGCTTGCTCAGCGCACCGCCAATCGTCTTGTCCCCGCTTGCGATCCTTTTCGCACATGGCATGCCACATTTGATCCAATGCGTCGAATGGGGACGACCACGGCTCGCAGCGCACTTCAGTCAACTCCACCCCACGCAAAGCACCATCCGCCCGCCGACATACGAAATCAGGTCGCTCGCCGCATGCAACGATCTCAAAACCGTCTCCGGTTGCATACTCATAGGCAAGGGCAAAAGCGTCGAATGCGATCCGTTCGGCTTCCTTCTTCCCATACTGCTGGGTGTTCATGCCGGCACCTCGCTCAAGTTTAGTCCACCGCAGACACTACAAGGATGAACCATTAGGGCGTTTTCCACATTTGCTTTCCGTCCGGCCCAAACAAGATCAGCGTGGACTCGGGAAATGCGGTCTTGACTCCGTCGGGAGATTCGGTGTGCGCCGCGCCGAGTACGGCGCGGACCTCGCCCTTCTCGTCGTATAGCGTCAGCATCGGCGCGTCATCTTTATCCAAGGACCACATCGCGCGGGTCTTGCCCTTCGCGTCGATCATGCCCAGCGTCGGCGAGCCGTCTGCATCCAAGGCCCACCCCGCACGGCTCTTGCCCTTCTCGTCGCACAGGCCCAGCGCCGGCAAGCCGTCCGTGCTCAAGCCCCACATCGCGCGGACCTCGCCCTTCTCGTCTGTCATGTACAGATGCGGCACGCCGTCTGCACCAACCGACAAGAACTCGCGGTTCCTACCCTTCTCGTCGTGTAGGCTCAGCATCGCCGTACCATCCTTATCCAGGACCCACATCGCGCGGTCCTTACCCTTAACGTCGCTCAGGGCCAGCAGCGGCGCGCCGTCATTACCCAAGCCCCATCTCGCGCGGCTCTTACCCTCCTCGTCGCACAGGGTCAGCAGCGGCGAGCCGTCTGTTCTCATGCCCAATAGCTCGCGGACCGTACCCTTCTCGTCGCATAGGCCCAGCACCGGCGAGCCGTCTGCACCCACCCTAAACTTCATGCGGGTCCCGCCTTTCGCATCGACCAGTTCGAGCGACGGCGTGCCGTCCTTGCTCACGATCAGGGAGTTGCGTATCTTGCCGTTCTCATCGAACAAGGCAAGGCCGTCGCCGCCCTTGGTCAGGCCCAGCGCGGCGCGGGGCTTGCCCTTGTCGTCGGCCAAGGTCAGACTCGGCGAACCGTCTTCGTTCAGGAACAAGCTGGAGCGGAGCTCCCCCTTTTTGTCGACCAAGGTAAGACTCGGCGAGCCGTCCCTATTCGTCGACAAGTCCATGCGAAGTTTGGCATTGTCGTCGATCATGGCCAGCAGTGGCGAGCCGTCCCTTTTCACCGTCAGCATCATGCGAGGTTTGCCTTTCTCATCTCGCACACTCAGCGCGGGGGAACCGTCTGCACTAATCTCCAAATCCGCTCGCGTCGTGCCCTTCTCATCAATGATGACCAACTTCCTCGCTCGCAGTTCATCAACCACGTTCGCGGGTTGGCCTGATCCGCCGACCGTCAAGAGAGCCACCAGCGCAGCCAGGGCGCCCAAGACCAATCGATCACGGAAAGCCGAATGTCGACAGGCCTTTACCTCTCGTTCCAACTCCGTCAGTCTAGTTTCCACATTACTCACTGCGATTACTCCCTTGCAACCACCATCAACAGAGACAGACCGATCAGCCAGATCTTCTTCAGCCCATTCCACGCCGCCCACGCGCCGACGGAGTGCATGACGCGCCAGCCCCACGGACGATGGTCAAGGGCCCATCCGATGAAGACATAGCACACGGCGACATAGAAGAGAAGCGCGATGCACTCAAGCAGGAGCAGGTAGCAGAAACGTCGAGTGCTGACGTGGCGGGCCGTGTACAGCTGGTTGAATGCGTTGTTGTCGTCCAACAGCATTGGTACTCACATCCAAAAGACGAGTGAGGATCAGGTCAACGCGCCGGGCCCCTTTGTCGCGCTCGCGATCTCCGCATGCTCTCATAGAGCTCTATCGCCTTCAAGGGGAACTTTGCAACAGGCAATGTGCCGTCTTGGGCTAGGGCCACTGTTGAGTACTCGACCGTCGGATGCGACGAAACCAGGTATGTCCATTGGCAACCTGCAAATACAAACATATAACCCCAGTGCCCGTCCAATCGAATCTGATGCGCCGGCGCGACGAGCGAATCCCATACACGACCACCAGACCCCTGGATTGCAGAAGCGATGATTGGATAGCGCCAGTGCTCGCCCGGATCCCTATTCAGTAGCATCTCACGAATTCGCTCTTCGTGCTGAGGTCGTAACTGGACCTCCGCGAAGTTTGGGTCATCGCTTGCAGATGCCCGGTACAACACGCTCAGGTGAAACAGCTTGAAACTTGGATAGTCGACCCCTTTCAGTACGTGAATCCGTTCCTTGCCAAGCGGTTGTAGGACGTCGCCCTCTATCCAATAACGCAGAAATGGCTTCTCGTAGTTGTCGTTGATCAGACATTCGCAACGAGCACAAAGTAATCGTGATCGAATGCCATTTTGGGCGTAGCGTTGCCGTTCTGGATCCAGCGGTGAGAACGTGACGGCGCGGTGCTTGTCATCGTACATTGAGCGATAACAAAACTCCGGGACAATGTGCGAATCACAAAGCTCGGCTCTGTCCCGACACAGGGCGCACAGGTCTACTTGTCCCAACGCCATAGATTTCCCCGGCCAAGGCTCCGCTTCACGGACAGTTTATGCCTGCCCCACCGCCGCGACGTTGAGGATGCGTCCTTTTACTGCCGCTTGCCCTTGTCTTTTCTGTCCTTGCGGAAGTCGGTTTTGCCGCGGTCGCGGGATTTGGATTTCTGGGAGCGGCGCTCGGAGCCGGTCTGGCCGCCCCTTCCCTTGAGAACATCGAAGTCGATGTTGATGTGGCCGCCGCCGAGGGCGGCGGCGTCGGTTTTCACGGGGACCTTCTTGGCCTTGCCGGAGTCGCGGGAGCGCGGGTCGGCGACGGCGAGGTCCATCTTGCGGAGGGCCAGGTCGATCGCGGCGATCTGCACGCTGAGACGATCACCGATGTTGAACGAGCGGCCGGTCTGCTCGTGGACGAGGGCGCCGGTGCGCTGATCGATCCGCCAGCGTCCGGGCCCACCCCCACCACCGCCACCACCCCCGTCGCCGCGGCCCTGGTTCTGCGGGCGGCCTTCGCGACCGGTGGGAAGGTCGATGACCTTGATCATGCCGTCGGCGAGGTACTTGTCGAGCTGGATGAAGATGCCGTTTGGGGTGACGCCGGTGACGATGCCGTCGAAGGACTCGCCGAGGTGGTTCTGCAACAGCTGCAGGATGAGGAACTGGCGGAGGTCGCGCTCGGCGGACTCGGCGTTGTCCTCGGTGGTGGAGATGTGCCGGCCGATCTGGACGAGCGTCTCTTCGTCCGGGCACATCTTGCTTTCGCGGAGCTTCTCGCCGAGGCGCCGCTTGTCATCGTCGGAGCGCGGGCGGTTCTTGCCGTTGTCCGTCAGGCGCAGGTACTCGGTGAGGGCGCGGTGCACGGTGGTGTCGGCGTAGCGCCGGATGGGGCTGGTGAAGTGGGCGTAGGCCGCGCTGGCGAGGGCGAAGTGGCCGATGAGGGCGGGGGAGTACTCGGCGCGGGTGAGCGTGCGGAGGACGGCCATGTGCACGGCGCGGGCCGCGCCGGTGCCGGCGGTGGACTCCAGGAGCGACTGCAGCTCCTCGCGGGTGGGGCTCTTGGGGATCTTGTACCCGGCGACGCGGGCGTACATCTGCAGCTCGGCGTTGTCGCCGGGGGTGGGCTCGGGGTGGACGCGCCGGAGCAGCGGCACGCCGACGCCCTCGAAGAGCCGGGCGAGGACCTCGTTGGCCTCGACCATGAACATCTCGATGAGCGTGTGCGTGTAGGCGTCGTCTTCCTTCTCGGCGTCGATGACGTGGCCCAGCTCATCAAAGACCAGGTTCACATCCGGCAGCTCGAGGTGGATCATGCCCTGCTGGCGGCGGCGCTGGAGGATGGCCCGCGAGAGCGTGTTCATCTCGCGGAGGGTGGCGATGAGCTGGTCGGTGTACTTGGGCCCGGTCCCCCCCCCACTGGCGTGCTTGACGGCCTCGCGGAGGTCGCCGTCGATGAGGGCCTGGGCTTCGAGGTAGGTCAGTCGCTTGGCGGACTTGATGATGGTGGCGGCGCAGCGCTCGCCCCCCGCCCCCCCCGGTCGGATCTTGCCGTCGCGGTCGTACTTCATGAACGCGGACTTGGTGAAGCGGATCACGCCCTCCTGGAGCGAGCAGATGCCGTTGGAGAGGAGCTCGGGGAGCATGGGGATGACCAGGCGCGGCAGGTAGACGGAGTTGCCGCGTTGCTTGGCTTCTTCATCCAGCGGCGTGCCGGGGGGGATGAAGCGGGCGACATCGGCGATGTGGACGCCGAGCTCCCAGCCGTCGTCCGTCTTTTTGATGGAGATGGCGTCGTCGTAGTCCTTGGCGTCGGGCGGGTCGATGGTGATGATGAACTCGTTGCGGAGATCCTCGCGGTCTGGGAAGCCTTCTTTTTCGCCGCGGGCGGACTCTTCGTCGTAGCGCTGGGTGGCCTCGCGGGCCTGCTGGATGCATTCCTCGCTGAACTCACCGGGGAGGTCGTAGGCGGCGATGACGGCCTGGGTTTCGACATCGGGGAGGCCGGCCTCGCCGAGCACGCGGACGACGACGCCCTCGGCGAGCATGTCGCCCTCGGGGTAGTGCAGGAGCTCGACGACGACCTTGTCGCCGGCCTTGGCGTACTTGGCGCCGGCGTCGGGGACGACGACGGGGGCGGTGAGCTCCTTGCCGTCGGGGAAGACGAGCCACTTGCCGGCGCGGCTGACGAGCTCGCCGGTGAAGCTCTTGCGTTTGCGCTTGAGGACCTCGACGATGCGGCCGGTGGTGTCGGCCTCGCCGCGGCGCATGGAGCGGACGACCTGGACGCGGACGGTGTCGCCGGTGAGGGCGTCGGCGGTGCAATCGGGGGGGATGAAGAGGTCGCCCTCGCGGAAGTGGGTCTCGGGCTTGACGAAGCCGAAGCCGCGGGGGTTCTTCTTGAAGGTGCCGACGACCTCGTCGCCGATGGCGGGGAGCTTGAGCTTGCCGGCGGCGTCGATGACGAGGGAGCCCTCGGCGGCGAGCTGCTGGACGGCTTCCTGGAAGACGGAGCGTTCGGCGGCTTCGACGCCGAGCTCTTCGGCGAGGCGGTCAGCGGGGCCGGGGATGTAGGTTTCGTGCCTGAGGTGGTCCATCAGGCGGCGTGTGTATCGGAGAGGCATGGACGAAGTGTTTCCTGTGAGGGGGGAGGAAGCGACGAAGCGACGGAGCGACGAAGCGAGGGAGAGGGGAAGAGGGGGTGAATAGGTTGGGATTCGGAGGTGGGGGACGGGGGGACGGGGGACGGGGGGACGGGGGGACGGGGGGACGGGGGGACGGGGGGACGGGACGGGGGGACGGTACAGAAGCCACATAGGGGGCACGAAAGATGGGCCTAGATCCCCCCTCAAGAGGTAGAAGTTGAGTCTCGCCCGTGCCGGCGCGCGCGGAGCGGCACTGGTGCAGAGTAAGGGCAGCGTGCTTGAACGTGTTTCCCCACCGCTTCCCACCCCCACCCCACCCCGGTCTCTGTCCCCAACATGATCATGGGTCACTGCGAACAATAGCATAACCGCGATTGGGACAAAGTCAAGGCAATGGGCAATGGGCAATGGGTGGGCAGGCCCTAGGCACTGGGCAATGGGTGGGCACGAGCGCCGCGGCCTCAAGCCGCCCTCACCCCGGTTTCATCCCCGCACGGCCTGTCGTGACGTATTCACACTGGAAGGCCCGGTGACTCGTTCGGGGCGGGGGGGTGACGGGCCCTTCAAGGAGACGACTCATGGTCACGTGTTTGCAGACTCCTCGCCGCTCGACCGCTCTGACGCGGAGGGCGCTTGTCGCGGCCGCGGCGGCGGCGCTGGGGCTGTCGCTGGGCGGGCTGGCGGGGTGCAGCGACGAGCCCGGACACAGCAAGACCGTCAGCAAGACCACCGTCGAGACGCCCACGCAGAAGACGACCACCACCGAAACGCACACGAAGGACACCAAGGTTTATCCGCCGCCATGATCCGCGGTTCTTGATCGCCCGCCGTCGCTTCTGTGTGCCCCAACACCATCGAACTTCCAGAGGAAGGACCTCCCATGACACGCAATCAGATCATCGTCCGCCGGTCGCTGGCCGTGCTTCTCGCCACGGCCGTATCCGGGTTCGCGGTCGCTCTCGCGGCCTGCGAGAAGGAAACCAGCAAGTCCAAGACCACCACGACCAAGACGACCCAGACACCCGAGGGTACGAAGAAGACCACCGAGACAACCGAGAAGACGGTCGAGACGGAGAAGAAGACTCCGCCGCCGCCGTAAGAATCCGTCGGGGGACCGTGTTGCAGGCGCAAGCGGCTCGGCACCCGTCCGAGCCGTGTTTGCGCGCCGGCGCCGCCCGAGAGCCTGAGCGGTTACTTGGACGAGTATCCCACGGCCGCGCAGTACCTTATCGCGGCCTCCAGGCCGTCAACCATCCGCTGCACGGTGAATCTCTCGGTGGCGGTCTTGAGTGCGGCCGCGCTCAGGGAGGCCCGAAGTCGGCGGTCGTCGATCACCCTGGTGAGCTTGTCGGCGAGGTCGGCCGCATCGCCGTCAGCGAAGAGCAGGCCGTTCTCGCCGTCGGTGATGGCCTCGATCTCCGGATTGTGGGCGGCGATGTTGTCGCCTGTCACCACGGGGAGCCCGTACCCCATGGCGTGGAGGAGGCTCAGCCCGGCGTTGGCCGGGTAGCAGAAGACATCCGCGGCCAGGAACCACGGCGCCAACTCCGTCTCGTCGTAGATCGGGCCGGGGAACCTGACGCGGTCGGAGAGCCCAAGCTCCCACGCCCGGCGGTTGAGATGACCGAGCTCGGGGCCGGCGCCGACGATCGCGGCGGTGATCCCGGGCAGGCGCGGACGGAGCCGGGCGACGGCGTCGATGAGAACCTCGACGCGGTTGGCCCGATAAAGCCTGGAGACAAAGAGGACGACGGGGCCGGCGTCAAGGCCGTGGTGCTTCCTGAACGACTCGAGCGCGCCCGGCTCCCGCAACCATTGGCTGCGGGCCGCCTGGATCGGGCGCTGGTCGAGGGCGTTGAGGGCGACGAAGACTTTCTCCGGGCGGATGCCCGCCTGGATGACGCAGCGCGCGCCGGCGTGGCCGTACACGACCACGGCGGTGGCGAGCTTGGCAACGCGGACACGGAGCGCGAACCGACGCTGCGACTGGTGCTTGGGGCGGCCGTGTCCCCAGACGAGGGTCGGCACGGAGCGTGCCCGGGCCAGGAGGAGGGCGGGCACGAGGCTCATGTACCGTGTGTTCCACGGGAGGCCGAGGACGTCGGCGGTGCGTCCGAGGGCGTGGCGGATCTGGGCCCCGTGCCAGCAGAGGTCCTGGCCGCGGCGCGAGACCTGTCGTACCGGCCAGTACGACGCTTCGAAGCCGTCGGGGACAGCGTTGGGAATGGCGGGATCGCGGGCGTGGACAAGCTTGAGCGAGATCCCGGGGCGAGAGGCGAGCTCACGGAAGACCGGGACGCGGTACCTCGGAAGGGAGGGCTGGCTGAGGACGAAGCGGATGGGGGCGGCGTCGGACCCTTGGGGGCGGGGGCACGCGCGGGGCCGGCCGGGGATCGGAGATTCGGCCGGGATGTCCAGCATGGTGCGGTAGGACAAGGCGGCTCACCTGCACCGTGGGCGGACGGCCGAGGGATGCGCGGAGAAAAGTGCCCCGGACAGGCCCCGGGCGGACGCTCGCCGCAGAGGGCCTGCCGGGGCGACGCGGCCGCTCCCCAAGGAGCGCACACGATTTCGCACTCGCGGAACGGCCGCGGGCCACAGCATGGATGTCGGTGATAGAGTCGACTCTGGCGGGGCACGGGGCTACAACATCTTCCGCATGAGTGACATAGGAAAAACCGATAGCTTTGAACTGCTGAGCAAGGTCAACCTCAACCATCTGCTGTACTTCTGGGCGGTCGGTCGCACCGGGAGCATGACGGAGGCGGCTAGGCGGCTGGACGTTTCGCAGCCGAGCGTGACCGAGCAGGTGCGGACGCTGGAGCGCCGCCTGGGAACGGACCTCCTGGTGCGCGGCGCGCGGGGCGTCACGCTGACGTCCTCGGGCGAGCAGGCGATGCGCTTTGCGGAGGAGGTGGTGGGGGCGTGCTCGGAGCTGTTGCGGGCGCTGCCGTTGACGGCGCCAGGGGGCGGGCGGACCCTGATTGTGGGGGCGGCGGACGCGGTGCCGAAGATCGCCGTGCGGTCGATCCTGAGTCCGCTGCTTGAGTTGAGGCCCTCGGTGCCGGTGCTTGTCCGGGAGTGGAGCGTGGACCAGCTCCTGGCGGAGCTGTCGCTGTATCGGATAGACCTGGTGATCAGTGACTCGGCGCCGGAGGCAGGACCATCGCCAATCCGGAGCTTCGCCGCGCGGACATCGGGGACGACGGTGTACGCGGTGCCGGCGCTGGCCCGGCGGCTACGCCGGGGCTTTCCGCGGTCGCTCGGGGGCGCACCGATGCTCCTGCCATCGCCGGGGACGGCCGTGCGACTGTCGCTGGACCGATGGTTTGCGCTGCACCGGTTGCGCCCACGGGTGGTGCTCGAGGCGGATGACCGAACGCTGCTGCATCATTTCGCGGAAGCCGGGCGTGGTGCGGTGCCGCTGGCGAACGTGGCCGCGGCGGATGTCGCACGCCGGTTCGGCCTCGCCCGGGTGGGTGAGTTGCGGGGTGTGCAGGAGCAGTACTTCGTGCTGATGCTGGAGCGGGAGCACGAGCACGCGGCGCTGGACATCGTCCGGGCCTCGCTGAGCGCGCCGGATCGACCGGGCGGGCGGGCGGCGCGGTCCCGGATCCGAGTCGGCCGGTGACCGGGGCGCCGCCATCAGGCCAGCTGGGGCGCGTACGCCATCACCGTCTCCTTGAACGGGCGTGGCTTGAGGCCCAGGTGGGTTCCGACCTTGTGGAGCTCCGCGGTGGAATCCTCCATGGCCATCTGGGCCTGGCCGGCGTCGAAGGGGAGCAGGCCGCCCAGGCCCAGCGCGCCGGCGATCTTCGCCAGGGCGACGCCGTGCGCGCCGGGGATCCGGCCGACGGGGAGCTTGTGGTCCGCGCCCGGGAGGGTGTCGCGGAAGAAGGTCGTCAGCTCCTGCCAGTTGAGCACATCGGGGCCGACGAGGTTGTAGATCTCGCCGATGGTGATGTCCTTCTCGAGAGCCTCGGCGAAGCACCAGGCGACGGCCTCGACGGCGATGGGCTGGACCTTCGCGGCCTCGGCCCTCGGCGGGCCCAGCGGCACGCTCTCGTCGATGACATCGCGCGTGAAGTAGGGGATGAAGTACCACGGCGGCTCCTGGCCGGAGCACAGGCCGTCCATCATCTGCACGAACTCGCTGTCGGGGCCGTGGATGACCGTGGGACGGAAGATCGTCCAATCAAGCCCGGAATGACGGACCAGCACCTCGGCCTCAAACTTTGTGCGCTGGTACGGGGCCTTGCCTTCGGGGGAGGCGCCGAGGGCGGACATGTGCAGGTACCGCACCCCCCCTCCCCCTGCACTCGCACCGGCGGCGCGGCACGCCTCGAGCACAGCGCGGGTGGCCTGGACGTGCATCCGCTGGAAGGTCTGGGGGCCGCCGGACGAGGAATCCGAACCCCGGACCTCGCGGATGATGCCGATCAGGTGGATGCAGGCGTGGGCGCCCTTCACCAGGTCGGCGGGGGTGCGCCCGTCCAAGGCGTGGCCGACCACAAGGTCGAGGTTGCCGCCGCTGGTGCTGGGGAGAACCTCGGCCGCCTTTTCGAGAGAGCGGACCATGGCGCGGACCCTGTGGCCGCGGGAGAGAAGCTCGCGGACGACCGAGCGCCCGACGAAACCTGTGGCGCCGGTGACGGCGATGGTCTTGGGGGTTGGCATGGGGAAGCGTAGGGGATGGGGGATGTGGGATGGGACTGGGAGACGGGAGACGGGAGACGGGAGACGGGAGACGGGAGACGGGAGACGGGAGACGGGAGACGGGAGACGGGAGACGGGAGACGGGAGACGGGAGACGGGGAGAATGAGCGTACATTGGTGGGATGTCGCTGGTCGCGTCGGAGGTGTCGTTTGCGTATGTGGCGGGTCGGGAGGTTCTGCGCGCCGTGGCGGCCTCGTTCCCGTCCGGTTCGATGACCGTGGTCGTCGGGCCCAACGGTGCGGGCAAGAGCACGCTGCTGCGCCTGCTGCTTGGCGTGCTGCGGCCGGCGTCGGGGTCGGTGACGCTGCGGGGTGAGCCGGTGCACACGATCGCGGCGCGCCGGCGAGCGGGGGTGATCGGGTATGTGCCGCAGAAGGCCGACCTGGCCGA
Source organism: Phycisphaerae bacterium (assembly GCA_041485385.1). Classification (GTDB taxonomy): domain Bacteria; phylum Planctomycetota; class Phycisphaerae; order Phycisphaerales; family UBA1924; genus JBGPJM01. The sequence continues at coordinate 13,336 of JBGPJM010000084.1, forward strand.
GGCGTTCAGCGTCGAGCAGGTGGTGCGGCTGGGGCGGCACGCCCGCCCGGCCGACGACGGGGCCGTGGGCCGCGCTCTGGAGCGGATGGAGCTTGCCGATCGGGCGGACGAGCCGTTCGGCACGCTCAGCGCCGGTCAGCAGCAGCGCGCGACGATGGCGCGGGTGCTGGCGCAGCTCGACGGCGGCGACATCGCGCCGGAGGCGCAGACGATCCTCGCCGACGAGCCGTGCGCGGCGATGGACCCCCGGCACGCGATCCAGGCGATGGGCCTGCTGCGCGAGCAGGCCCGGCGGGGGCGGGCGGTGGTCATGGTGCTGCACGACCTGACGATGGCGGCGCGGTTCGCCGACCGGGCGGTCGTGCTGGACGGGGCCGGGCGCGTGGCCGCGGCGGGCGAGACGGACCGGACGCTCACCACCGACGTCCTCCGGGGCGTGTTCGAGGTGCCGTTCAGGCGGGTTGTCATCGAGGGCGGGACGGGAACCGGTGACCTGCGGAAGGCGGGCGTGGCGCTCATCCCGGAGCTGCCCGCCGATGATAGGATCTAGCACCTATGGGCAGCCTGCACCAATGGATCAACCTGATCATCTTCCTCGTGGTCGTGGGCGGGGGCGCGATCAGCTGGGTGTTCAAGAAGCTCAACGAGCAGGCGCAGATCAAGCGCGCCCAGTCTGACCGCGAGCGCCGGATCGAGCAGGAGCTGCGGACCGGACGTACAGACAGGCCCACCGGCGTGCTCGTCTCGGCCGACGCGGCACAGCCGGGCCCGGGCGCTGCTCCCCAGGCCGGGCACGCCGATGCGCGCCGCCGCCTGCAGGAACTCGCCGAGCGGCGCCAGCGGCAACTCGAGGAGCTTCGGCGCAGGCAGCAGGCCTCGCAGCGGGGCGGAGCGGGAGAGCCGGTCGTGCTGGTCGGCACCCCCCCCACCGCCCCCGCGCCTCCTGTTCGGCCCGCGGCGCGGCCGCTCCCGCCGGTCGTGAGGAAGCCGCCGCCGGTTGTCATCATGGGCCCCGGTCGCGCCGACCAGACGAACCTGCCGCGCCAGGCGGCGCCGGTGACGGGGCGCAACGTCTCCCGCACGGCGCGTCCGGCGCCCCCGCCGCGCACCACGGCGCCGGCCCCCGCCGCGCTCACGCGCGACCAGGACGGCAAGCGTCGCGGCAAGGAGCGGGCCCGCAAGGCCGCGGCGGAGCGGGAGAAGGAACAGCACCGGGCGGCCGCCGAGGCGCGCGACACGCGTGAGACGGCCTCGCAGTTGCTGGTCCCCGGCTCGCCGTCTCGCTCGTGGAACGTCGCGGAAGTCGCGCAGTTCCTGAAGACGCCCAAGACGCCGGCGGACTGGCGCCGGGCGATCCTGATGCGCGAGGTCTTGTCGGCGCCGATCACCATCCGTGAGGACGAGACGAACGGGATCATCTGACGATGCGATGGGGAGCTGGTCGAAGTTGCGGCGCCTAGCGGGGATCTTCGGGGGGGCTGTCAAGGCTGGTCATTGGACCCTCCCATTCATCGGTGCGGAAAGACGAGGCAGGCAGGCCAGCCGCGTTGAAAAGATTACCCTCGTTGGCGGGACCCCAGCAGTACCGGACGGCAACGGGCTCTTTCACGCGAGAGGACACTACGAGCGTGTCGCCATCGACCCGACCCATCGCCGGGAAGAACTGCTTATCAGCGCCCGCGATACGAAGATTGGTGACGTGCCCGGCCGGCGCGGGGCCCATCACCTTCAAGCCCTCCCCGTGCTCGAAGCGGATGCGGACCTTCTCACCTTCGACGGTCATGGATTTGTAGAGGGGGCCAGAGTATGCAAGATCGGACTTGGCGTAGGTCTTGGCGAGCGCCCAGAGAGCGAGCCGGCGGCCGACCTCCTGCTTGTTATCGGGGTGGATGTTCCCCGGGTTGCCGATGTCCATTGTCACGGCCATGCCGGTGTTCGGGGTAGAAAGCGTGAGCAGCTGGGCTTCGCGCAGCTCCGCGGCGTGGTGATCGTTGCCGTAAGCAAAGGGGGCGATTTGCACGAAATAGAAGGGGAACTCGCCGACGCCAGCCTTGGCCCACTGCTTCCGCCAGTCGCGGATCATCGCGGGGAAGAGCTTGCGGTACTGCGCCGCCCGCCCGACGTTGGACTCGCCCTGGTACCAGATGGCCCCGCGGATGGCCATGGGGGTGATCGGGGCGATCATGCCGTTGTAGAGCGCCGTCGGCGTGTTGGGGCCGATGTCCGCCGACTGCGGGAGCGTCGGGAGCGTGCCCAGGGCGGGCCCGACGTGGAACCGCCAGTCGCCGGCAAGCGCGATCGGCGCCAGCGACTTGTCCGCCGACCGCATGACCACCTGCTCGGGCTTGCCATTGATACCCCCGGGGCCGCCGGTATCCAGCACGCGCACGCCGACGGTGGATTTGCCCGCCTTGACGGCCGCGGCGGGGATCGTGTAGACGCGGGCGACACTGAACCGGCCGTCCTCGTGTGTCTGGCCGACAACCGTGCCGTTGAACCAGGTGTCGTCGCGGTCGTCGATGGGGCCGAGCTCGAGCGTGGCGGCCTTTCCCTCCCACTCCTTGGGGATCGTCACCTGCGTGCGGAGGTAGAAGATGCCGTCGAAGTTCTCCAGGCCGTCGCCGGAGATCGCCGCGGGCACGTGCATGGTCTTCCAGGATGAATCATCGAAGCCGGCCGTGGCCCACGCGGCGGGGATCGGCGGCTTGCCGGCCGCGTCGACGGTGCTCCACCAGGCTTCCAGTCGCTCCTTCGAGCCAACGCCGCGCTTGTTCGGGTCGCGTGCCGCGGCGATCGCCTCGAGGTTCTGCCGGAACTCGGGGAACTCGCCCAGGCCCTGCTCGCTGACCCACGACTCGGCGGGCGTGCCGCCCCAGTCGGAGCTGATGAGACCGATCGGGACGTCGAGCTCCTTGTGCAGCATCCTTCCGAAGAAGTACCCGACGGCGCTGAACTCCTTGGCCGTGGCGGGCGTGCATGCCGCCCAGGAGCCGGCGCAGTCCGCCCGCGGCTGCGCGGCGATGGTGTTGGCGACGGTGAAGAGGCGTATGGCGGGATAGACGGCGGCCTTGAGCTCCTCCTCGGCGCTGGGGACGCCCTCGCGCCCCGGCCCGATCCCTCCCAGCGTCCATTCCATGTTGGATTGGCCGGAGCAGACCCACACCTCGCCGACCATGACGTTGGCGAGCGTGATGGCGTTGTCGCCCTTGATGGCGACGGTGAAGGGGCCTCCGGCAGCCGGCGTCTTGACGCGGACCGACCACTTGCCGGCGGGGTCGGCGGTGGCGGTGGCCTCCGCGGCCCCGGGCCACGACGGCGTGACGGTGACCTTCTCGCCGGGGTGGGCCGAACCCCAGATGGGGGCATCGGTCTCACGCTGGAGGACCATGCCGTCGGAGAGGATCGCGGGGAGGATGACGTCCGCGGGCGCGCCGGGGGACGCCGCCATCAGAGTGATGAACGCAAGGCAGGGCGTGAGGAAGGCGCGGCCAATGGCGGGACGGGTCGAGAGGGATGGCATGGGGCTGACTCCGCTTGGGTGAGGTGTCAGTCTACCGGGAAACCAGGCGCGGCGGACCCTGGGCCGGCATGCGCACGAAAAACCCGCTCTTCCGTGGTGGAAAGCGGGTATCAAAGCGGAGAGGGGGAGATTCGAACTCCCGATGACCCGGAGGCCATTCTGGTTTTCGAGACCAGCCTATTCAACCACTCTAGCACCTCTCCGAATGGGCTCTGCTGAATCGTTGCGGGGCGGGGCCGGGGCGTCAAATCGGCGAGATCGTCTTCACCGGTCGAAAAAAACCCACGGGCCGTCGTCCGTGGGTTTCGTGGGTGTCCTGAGCAGTGGGAGGCTCGATCAGTCCTTGACTTCGAACTCCGCGTCGATCACGTCGTCGCCGCCCTTCTTTCCGTCCGCCGACTTGCCGGCCCCGGCCGAGGCGCCCGCCCCCGGGCCCGACGCGCCGGCGCCGGCCTTCTTCGCCGACTCCTCGTAGATCGCCTTGCCCAGCTCCATCGCGGCGTTCTCGAGCTCCTTCGTCGCGGCCTCGATAGCCGCCTTGTCCTCTCCCTTGAGCTTGTCCTCGAGGTTCGAGATCGCCGATTCGATCCGGCCGCGGACCTCGGAGGAGACCTTGCCGCCGTGCTCCTCCAGGCTCTTGCGGCTGGAGTGGACCATGGCGTCGGAGCGGTTCTTCAGATCGATGAGCTCGCGCCGGCGCTTATCCTCGCCGGCGTGGGCCTCGGCGTCGCGCTTCATCCGCTCGATGTCGTCCTTCCCCAGGCCGCTGGAGTTGGTGATGCGGACATTCTGGCTATTGCCCGTCCCCTTGTCCGCCGCGGTGACGGTGAGGATACCGTTGGCGTCGATCGCGAACTCGACCTCGATCTGCGGCACGCCGCGCGGCGCGGGGGCGATGTCCTTGAGCTCGAACTGCCCCAGCGTACGGTTGTCCTTGGCGAACTCGCGCTCGCCCTGCAGGACGTGGATCATGACGCTTGGCTGGTTGTCGCTGGCGGTGGAGAAGACCTCCTTCTTGGAGGTGGGGATCGTGGTGTTGCGCTCGATGAGGCGGGTCATCACGCCGCCCAGTGTCTCGACACCCAGGGAGAGCGGCGTGACGTCCAGCAGCAGAACGTCCTTGACGTCGCCCATCAGCACGCCGCCCTGGATGGCCGCGCCGACCGCCACCACCTCGTCGGGGTTGACCGACTTGTTGGGCTCCTTGCCGAAGAGCTCCTTGGCGATCTGCTGGGCCCTGGGCATGCGGGTCGAGCCGCCCACCAGCACCACCTCGTCGATCTTGCTGATCTCGAGCTTCGCGTCGCGGATCGCCTGCAGGCACGGGTCCCGCAGCCGCTTGAACAGGTCGTCGGTCAGGCTCTCGAACTTGGCGCGGGTGATGGACACCTGCATGTGCTTGGGGCCGGTCTGGTCGGCCGTGATGAACGGCAGGTTGACCGTCGTCTCCTGCATGGTGGAGAGCTCGATCTTGGCCTTCTCCGCGGCCTCCTTCAGCCGCTGCAGGGCCATCGGGTCCTTGCGGATGTCGATCCCCTCCTTCTTGCGGAACTCCTCGGCGATGTAGTCGATCAGCCGCTGGTCCCAGTCGTCGCCGCCCAGGTGCGTGTCGCCGTTGGTGCTGAGCACCTCGAAC
>JBGPJM010000085.1:0-18469 GCA_041485385.1 Phycisphaerae bacterium
GCCGCCGGCCTGGCGGCGATGGACAAGGCCGCGACGTTCCCGCTCGAGATCCTCATCGACACCGGCACCGACCACGTCTTCCTCGCCGCCGACCGCTCCCTCCGCGCCACCCTTACCCCCGCCTTGGCCCAAGGGCTCACCAGGCTCCTGGGCGAGAACTGCGTCAAGGTCATCGGCGGCGTGGCCGTCGAGGTAACGGGCCCGAGAGCCGCGAACGGCAAGAGGGCCGCGTGGGCAAAGTGACCAGCGTTCCTCGACCTCAATCCTGCCCGGCCGCCGTCTGCACGTGCTCCTCCCACCGCGTGCTCAGCCCGTGCTCCACCTTCAACAGGTCCAGCACCTTCCCCACCATGAAGTCCACCAGATCCTCGACCGACTTCGGCCCAAGATAGAACCCCGGGTTCGCAGGGCACACGATCGCCCCCGCCAGCGTCAGTTGCCGCATGTTCTCGATATCGATCAGGCTCAGCGGCGTCTCCCGGTGACACACCACCAGCGTCCGGCGCTCCTTCAGCGTCACCATCGCCGCCCGCGTCAGCAGGTTCGACCCCGACCCCGTTGCCATCGCCCCCATCGAGTTCGACGAGCATGGCACCACCACCATCCCGTCGTGCCGGAAGCTCCCCGAGGCGATCACCGCCCCCACGTCCTTGTTCGGGTGGATCACCAGGCGGCTGGCCGCCTCGGCCGACTCGATCGTCGGGCACAGATTCGCGAACTCCACGTGCGTGACCCGCGCCTCATCGAACAGCAGCCGGCGCCCGTAGTCGGTCACCACCAGGTGCACCTCCGCCCCGGCCAGCAGCAGTTGCTCCAGCGTGCGCAGGGCGTACGCCGCGCCCGAAGCGCCCGAGATCCCCAGCACGAACCGTCGCCCGGCCGCGCCGCCGGTCCCGGGGGCGGGGGCGGGGCGGTGGCTGCCGTTTGCGGGTGGGGAGCTCATAAGCCAAGCCTCCGGCGGCGAACCAATCGGGGCTCCGCGGCGCTTCATGGTAGACGCGGCGGATCGCCGATTGCGCAGGCGCGCCGTCGGGGCGATACAGTGATGGCCTCCGCGGCGGCTCTCTGTACGGTGTCCGTGTCGCCATCGGCGGGGGTGGGGGGGCGACGAACGGTTGACTTGGGCGAGGTCGAACATGCGAAGAACGGCAAGGAATCTCACGGCGGTTGCGGCACTGGGCATGGGCGCGCTGGCGCTGCTCTCCCCAGGGTGCGTCGGCTACAACGTTTACCCCGCGATGCCGGGCGAGCACGCCTTCAACGACCCCAACTCACCGATCCTCTACAAGATCATGGCCGAGTCCATCCGCTGGACCAACTACCGCTACCCCGAGACCGACCTGGCCCCGGCGATGCCGGAGGGCCCTGCCCCCGAGCCCGTCCCCTGGGCCAGGCCCGAGCCCAAGAAGCCCGCGGCCGACACCCCGCCGCGCTTCGCCGTCAGCCTCGGCCCGGGCCTCAAACGCGAGGTCTACCAGAGGGCCGTCGAGATCATCGGCCCCGGCGCCGTCCCGCTCACCCCCGAGAACGCCCACCTGCCCACCTACTACATCGCGCGCGTCGCCATCAGCGGCGACTCCGCCACCGTCGACCTTTTCAAGCCCGTCACCGGCATGACCGGTCCCGGCGGCAAGCCCGTCCATCAGGCGATCACCCTCAACCTCCGCGGCGGGCTCAAGCCCTGGACCGTCACCTCGCACAAGGTCTGGACCATCGGCGCCCTCGAAGTCCCCGAGCCGAGCTACCTGCCCGAACCGGGCCATGTCTCCGGCCCAACCCAGGCCGCCCCACCGGTCCCCGCCGCCGCGCCGGCTCCCGCGCCGGCCCCGGCGCCGGCCGCGGCCGAACCCGCTAAGCCCGCCGGCAGCGCCGAGAAGAACGGCGACGCCAGCCAGCCGCCGGCCCCCGGCGGCAGCGCACCGAAAGATCCTTGAGCCCGGCCGGCCCCGTAAGCCCACAACCCAGGCGCTCGCCGACAGCCCCACGAAGGTAGACTGCCCCCATGCGCCTTATCGCCGACGCCAAGCAGATCGACAAGCACATCGACGAGCTCGCCGCCAGCATCCGCACCTTCGTTCCTCCGGGCAACTTCAAGGGCGGGCCGCTGGCCCTCATCGGCATCCGGCGACGCGGCGACATGCTGGCCGCCAAGCTCGCCCAGCGCCTCGACGTCCGCGACGTCGGCTCCATCGACATCACCCTCTACCGCGACGACCTCTCCGAGACCGGTCCCGCGGCCCGCGTCGGCGGCACCTCCATCCCCTTCGCCGTCGACGGGCGCGACATCGTCCTGGTTGACGACGTGATCATGACCGGCCGCAGCGTGCTCGCCGCGATCCGCGAGATCCTCGACTTCGGCCGCCCCGCCCGCATCCGTCTGGCCGTGCTGGTTGAGCGCCCCGAGCGAGAGATCCCCATCCAGCCCGAGCACGTCGGTATCCAGCTCGCCCCCGCCCCGGGCGAGAAGGTGGACGTCCGCCTCAAGCCCCAGGACGACATGGACCAGATCTCGATCAACCCGAGGGGCTAGGCCCTATGTGCGGTGGGGGCTTGCGTCCGTTTCAATGCGGACTCGTCCATCGCTCGACCCCGACGCACGCCGCGCACGTCCCGGAAGCCCCGCTAAACTAGTCTTTGATGACCCCCGCTCAAGCCGCCGCGCACAAAGCCAAGCCCCCGCCGGCCATCCCTCCAACCGAGCCCCCCGCCCTCGCCTGGACCCGCCGCCATCTCCTCGGCCTCCAGGGGATGTCTTCGGGCGAACTCCGCCACATCCTCAGCACCGCACGCGGCTTCGCCGACGTCTCCACCCGCTCGGTGAAGAAAGTCCCCGCCCTCCGCGGCAAGGTCGTCGCCAACCTCTTCTTCGAAAACTCCACCCGCACCCGCCTCTCCTTCACCCTCGCCGCCCAGCGCCTCTCGGCCGACGTGATCGACCTGGCCAGCAGCGCCTCCTCGGTCAACAAAGGCGAGACCACCATCGACACGGCGATGAACATCCTCTCGATGGGCGTCGATGCCTTCGTCGTCCGCCACAAGGCCAGCGGCGCACCCGCCATGATCGCCGGGGCCGTCGGCGGCCGTTGCGCCGTCATCAATGCCGGCGACGGCAAGCACGAGCACCCCACCCAGGGCCTCCTCGACATCTACACCCTCGCCGAGGCCAGCAACCGGCTGGAGACCTTCGACCTCCGCGGCCTGCGCGTCGCCATCGTCGGCGATGTCCTCAGCTCGCGCGTCGCCCGCTCCAACATCGCCGGCCTGACCACGCTCGGCGCCGAGGTCGTCTGCGTCGGCCCCCCCACGCTAGCCCCGCAGTCGCTCACGTCTCTGGGCTGCACCGTCGAGGACGACCTTGAGGCCGTCCTGCCGCGCGTCGACGCCGTCAACATGCTCCGCATCCAGTTCGAGCGCCACGGCGGCGAGGGCGAGACCAAGGGCGGAGCGCCCGCGCCGGCCGCGCTCAAGTCCTCCCCCGCCTTCCCCAGCCTGCGCGAATACCAGCAGGCCTACGGCCTCACCGTCGAGCGAGCCCGGCTGCTCAAGAAGTCCGCGATCATCATGCACCCCGGCCCCATGAACCGCGGCCTGGAGATCGCCGGCGCTGTCGCCGACGGCCCCCAGTCCGTCATCCTCCGCCAGGTCACCAACGGCCTGGCCGTGCGCATGGCGGCACTGTACCTGTGCGTCGGCGTCGGGTAAGCGCCCCGCTTGCCAGCAGCTACGCGGCCTCGTCCAGCGCGGGTGTCGCCGGCTGGCGGAGCGAGTTGTAGATGGTGAGGAACCTCTGGTACGCGCCCCCGTGGCCGCGTGGCGCGGTCGGTTCAGGCAGGCTCCCCGCTTCCCGCACCGCGCCGAGGAACGTCGAGAGCGCCCCCGCGAAAGCCTCGCTGAAGCTGGTAATCGCGTCGTCCAGAGACGGCGCCGGCACGGTCGGGGCCGGTTGCGGCTCGACGGTCGGGTCCACCGGATCCGTGGTGGGAGTGGGGGCCGGGGCCGCGACGGTGGGAACCTGGGCGGCAACCACCGGCTGATCAACGGGCGAGCCCGGCGAGGGCGCATCGGTCGGGGACGGTGACGGCGCCGGTCCGCGTGCCGGTTCCGGCGCGGGCGTCGGCGCGGGTGCCAGGGCGTCGCGGAGTGAGCCGACGAACTGTTCGAACGCCGCGCCGATGCGCTGGTCCAGCGAGGCCGGGTCGGTCCCGCCGCCGCCGAGGATCGTGCCGAGGGTCTCCCGGAAGTCCGAGCCCAGGTTGCGCAGCGTGGTCGCCGTGCTCTCGTCGAGCGAAAGCGAGTCGATGACCCCCTGCAGCCCCGCGTCGGTCGCATCGGCAAGCGGGCCGGTGTTCTGCGCGATCGCGGAGGCGCTCCGTGACGCCGCGCGGGCCTGCAGCTCGTCGAAGAAGTTGATGCTCAGCCGCACCGCGGCCACGCCCCGGAAGTGCCCCGCCTCCAGCCGGTCGAGCAGCCCCTTGGCCCGTTCGCCGGTATCGGCCGATGGCTGCTCCGGCTGCACGGGCGCGCTCGGTGCCGGCGCATCCGCCGGCGGCGGCGCCACGCAAACAGGGGGTGTCTGCGCCTGCGCACTCGCGACCTGCGCCGTGTACGCACGCGCGACCTCGGGCCCATGCCCGTGATTGGCTTCGATTCTCAAGGTTTGTCTCCCATCGGCTCGGTGCTTATCGGCTCACCCCGGAACGACCTTGCGGTCATCCCCGAACCGGACACGCGTTATCCGGACGGTCAGGACGATCCGCCCCGGGCCCGCCCCCGTCACATAGCATCTCCGGTGGACCGCCACGACCTCTACGAGCTGTGCGTCCAGTCACCTGTCCACCTGGTCCCTTTGCTCCGCGCCATCCACGGGGGCGACCCGCGCGTCCTCGCCGAGGATTTCTGCGGCACCGCGGCTGTCGCCCGCCACTGGGTCCGCGCCGTCCCCGGCGCCCGCGCCGTCGCCGTCGACCACGACCCGTCCGTCCTCGATCGTGCGGCGGACGCCGGCGCCGACCTTGCCGGCCGCCTCACGTTCATCCGCGGCGATGCCGCCTCCGCGAGCGACCTCTCGATCGCGGCCCACCGCGCCGACGTCCTCTTCGTCGGCAACTTCTCCATCGGCGAGATCCACGAGCGCGCCGCGCTGGTCGCCTACCTCCGCCACGCCCGCGCACGACTGAACCCAGGCGGTGTCATCGTCTGCGACACCTACGGCGGCGAGTCCGCCTTCCGCTTGGGCGCCGTCACACGCCCGCACCCGCTCCCGTCCCCCGCCGGGGCCCGCGTCCACTACACCTGGCAGCAGCGCCGCGCCGACCCCTTCACCGGCATGGTCGAATGCGCCCTGCACTTCCGCATCGAAGAAGCCGGCCAGATCACCGACCAGCTCTTCGACGCGTTCGTCTACACCTGGCGGCTCTGGTCCGTCCCCGAGCTGCGCGACGCCATGCGCGAGGCCGGCTTCATCTCCACCGAGGTCCACACCCGCCTCCCGGGCGCGGCCGACGCCGCCCCCCGCACCACGCCCATCGCCGACCCGCGCGACATCCCCCCGAGCTTCATCGTCTGCGTCGCCGGGCGCGTCGACCGCCCCAGTGCGCAGGGAGCGCAGGGATCGCAACCGGTTCGGGACCTGAAAGAGCCGGGGGGGCGGGGTGAAGAGCACTGAAGACGCTTGCGCCCGGGGCGAACCCTTCCCCCCTTTCCGGCCTCGCGGGTCTGGTTCATTCACGCCGTGCGGACCGGGGCCCTCGGTGTCGTCCCGCCAACCTTCAGTTCAAATCAGTCAACAACCCGCGAAGAACGCCGCGAGATAATCAAAGAAATCCTGCGACGTCACGGCGCCGGAGTGGTTGAAGTCGGCGCGGCTGTCGCCGGCGAAGAAGAGCGACAGGAAATCGAAGAAGTCCTGCGAGTTGACGGCGCCGTCGCCGTTGACGTCGGCCTCGCAGGTGCGGTCGGCGGCGAAGAGCCCGCTGCTGCCGTCGGTGAACGAGAGCCGGAAGACGACGGTGCCCGAGTCGTTGAGCTGCCCCCGGCCGGACGAGGGCGGCAGGGTGCCGAAGTCGATGTCGCGCACGGTGCGCGTCTCGGTGGGGCTCACCGCGAAGGCGTCGCCGGTCCGGACGATCGCGGTCATGACGCCGCCGGCCCCCGCGAGGAAGAGCGCGGTGTTGTTCTCCGGGGTGACGCCGCGCCCGCGCACGCGCGCGACAAACGCGATATCGCCACGCTCGTTGAGCACCGGGTCGGAGAACGAGGCGAAGGCAATGCCCTCGGGCAGGCCCGTGGCCGGGGCGCCCTCGTGGGCCACGCCGTAGGCCGACCCCTGGAGCGGATAGATCCAGATGCCGGAGTTCGTCTCGGCGGTGACGTTCGGCCCGCTGACATAGGCGAGCGCGGCGACGGTACGCGCGGCGTTGATGACGGGGCGCTTGCTGAATGACTGGAAGACGGTGCCTTCCATCGAGAGCGGCGCCGGGTTGCCGGCGCGGGCCAGGAGTCCGGCCGTCCTCGCCCGGTCGGTCCAGATGCCGGAGCTGTTGGTCGTGTCGATGCCCGGCCCGGTGAGCGAAGCCCAGAAGACCAGGCGGCCCTCGGGCGTGATGCCGGGCTCGACGGCGAGGCGGGCGAACACGACGCCGTCGGGCGTTCCCGGCGCGGGAGAACCGGTTCGGGCGATGAGCTCGGGCGGCAGGGTCCCGGGGCCGTCGAAATCCGACCACAGCCCGGAGTTGTTCGTGTCGTCAACGCCGCTCTCGGCGTCGAGCGAGGAGCGGAAGGCGACGGCGCCCAGCCCACCGCCCGCGACCACCGGCTGGTCGAAGAAGAGGAAGTTCACGCCCTCGGGCGTGCCGGGCGCGGGCGTGCCGGAGGCGATGGCCTCCGCGCCGTAGCGCAGGCCGGCGCCGTCGAGGCGCGCGTACGCGACCTCGCCCGAGGCGCTGAGCTTCGGCGGAGGAAGGAACCAGTCCGGAAGGTCCGGCGGCGGCGCGAGCACCTCGGTCTCGATGAGGACGGTGGCGCCGGACGAGTCATTTGTGAACGTCGCGGAGAGGGGCTGCGGCGTGGGGGGCCAGGAGAGGACGCCGCCGGTGACGCCGACGGTGCCGGCGTCGTTGAACGCGGGCAGCGGCAGGGCCGCGTGCACGAGCAGCGGGTCGAAGCCGGTCGGCGCGCCCTCGCGCAGGATCATCTCGAAGGTGCCCGCCGCACCGCGGTCGGAGAAGAGCGCGGCGTCGGTGGCCGAGAGGGTGACGGGCGGCGGCGGTGGGGAGGCCGGACCCGGGCGGACGGTGACGATGCACGTGCCGGTGGAGACGGCCGGCGGCGCCGTGACGTACCCGAGGCGCAGCAGCACCGGTTCCCCTGCCGCCAGCGCGATCGGCGCTGTGTCCGCCGCGCCGCAGACCTCCTGGACCAGGGCGTTGCAATCGCCGCGATAGACGGCCAGCGTCGGCACGAAGTTCATGGCGGTTGTGCCGAACCGGACGGACTCCGCGCCGGGCGACGTGTAGCGGAACCACGCGTCGCTGTGGAGACCGCACCCCGGCGCCGTGCTATCGGTGGCGCCGACGGTGCTGATGAATGTCCCGCCGGCGCGGATGTCGATGGCGCCGGCGCACTCGTCGCTGGCCGGGGTCGTGGCCGCGATGCGGGCCCAGAAGAGGACCTTCCCCGAATGGTTGATCGTCGGATGGTCGAACGTGTCGTAGACCAGGCCCGGGCCGGCGGGCGTGCCGGAGAGCGCGATGGTGCGGTGGACGACGTCGCCCGCGGCCGGGGCGCTCAGGAGCGCGGCGCCCAGGAGCAGCGTCCGACGGAGGAGGAACGTGGGATCGTGCGGAGCGCGCATCGAACACCTCCTGCAAAGCGGGATGTCTTCCCCCCGGGGCTCCGGCGGCGGGCTTCGACGAGCCCGCCCTCTGCCGGTACGCAGCATCATGGCCGATCCTGCGCGGCTTTTCAGGAACTTTGCACCACCGACGTTCAAAGGGTCCGCCGGTCGGTTCGTCATCGGCCGGGTACAGTGGACCCGCTCCGGCCTGCGCGGGCGGGATTTCGGCGGGGGCCCGAGGTGCCGTGGGCGCCATAGGCCCGGGCAAGAACGTGCGCGAACATCCGTATGGTGGGTTGAGGCGGCACGTGCCGCCGCGCTGGCGGATGTCGAAAGGGCTTCCCATGAGGCGATTCAGGCCGGCTGATCGGCGTGCGTTCGTCGCGGTTGAGGTCGTGGTGCTCCTGGCGATCTTCGGCGCGTTGCTCGCGTTTGTCGCGATCGCGACCCAGGAGGGCCGCCGGCGCGCCCGTGTCGCGGGGTCGGTCACCAATCTGCAGCAGTTTGCCTCGGGCGCCTCCTCGTTCGCGGCAGACAACGACGACAGGGTGTTCTCGTTCTCGTGGCGGCAGGGCGAGGTGCACGTGGATCCGGATGGATACACATACCCCCCCAGGAGCCACGACAACGAGGCCGCGGGCGATCAGGCCGTCTCGATCATGCGTCAGCGCGCCGGGCGCCCCGACATCACGATCATCTCGGGCTGGGCTCCGCATATTGTCTACAACTACCTCGCGCTGGTCGAATATCTCGACCAGGCGTTGCCGGTCGAGTTCGCGGCGTCGCCGTCGGACCACAACACCCTGGCCTGGCAGCGAGCATCGAGAGACCCGGCGGACCGGGGCGCGGCGTTCTACGCGTTGCCGAATCGGCCGGGCTATCCGAGCACGGGCAACCCCCGCTGGGCATTCGCGAGCTCGTACCGCGTAGGCCCGTCGTTCTTCTCGCCCGATGCGCAGGTGAACACGCCGACCGGGCCGATTCCGACGTTCGCGCAGGATCCGGCGGGGCACCGCTACTACCAGGTCGGCAGCAGCCGCACCGTGCTCGGCATGCGCCGGATGAACGAGGTCGTCCATCCGGCCAACAAGGCCATGGTCTTCGAGGCGTACGCCGACGACACGAGTGACCGAAGATGTTTCTACGCCTACGAGCGGACGCGCGCGCCGATCCTGCTTGCCGATGGCTCCGTGTCGGTCCGTTCCATGTCGGACGCCAACCGGGGGTTCTATCCGAACACACCGAGTAGCCCGCTCCCAACGCGGATCAACTACACGCCTGACCTGAGCTGGGAGGCGCCGACGCTCAGCGGGGCCGCTTCACAGCTCCTCTACGGGTATGTCCAGTGGACGCGCTCCGGCCTGCGCGGGCGGGACTTCGGCGGGCCAGAGGTACCGTGGGTGCCATAGGCCTGGGCAGGAGCGTGGCCGAACATCCGTATGGTGGGATTGAGGCGGCTCGTGCCGCCGCGCCGGCGGAGTCGAAAGGTGCCTATGCGGCGATTCAGACCGGCCGATCGGCGTACGTTCGTCGCGGTCGAGGTTGTGGTGCTCCTGGCGATCTTCGTCGCGCTGCTCGCGTTCGTCGCGATCGCGACCCAGGAGGAGCGCCGGCGCGCCCGCGTTGCGGGGTCGGTCACCAACCTGCGGGGGCTGCCCGTGCCCGGGTAGCCCGGCCGATTCGGCAACGTGTAGAACGCCGCGCCCCGGTCCGCAGGGTCTCTCGACTTCCTCACTTCGAGCCCCCGGCTCTTCGCGCTGAAACTGCGCGGGGGCCCGGCGCGCCCCGAAGACATGGCACGCGAGAATCGGGCCGTTTCCTAGTTCAAGGACCGGACAAAACCGCCGATTCCTCCGCGCCCATCGACGTACAGTCAAATCATGCCGGCGCTCGAACAACCCACACCGAGGGGCTTGCGATGAGCCAGATCACCCGTCGCCCTCCTGGCGAGGACCCACAGCGGGCTCTGCCGCCAGGACCAGGCACCGCCGAGCCAACAGGACGAGATCGTCCTCTCAAGGGCGCCCTCATCATCGCCCTTGTCGGCGCGCTGCTCTCGACGGTCGCCGCGCTGGGAATCTGGAAGTTCACCCAGAACGTCGCGATGTCGCAGTTCCGCCAGGGCGCCAAGGCCCGGGCCGAGGCGATCCGGCGCGAGGCCAGAACGCTCGAGGAGCTCGCCTATTCCGTCGTCGCCCTGCACGACAGCTCGCAGGTGGTTGAGCGATTCGAGTTCGCCACCTTCGTCTCGCAAGCGCTGACCCGCCACCCCGAGCTCCGATCCATCGTGTGGCTCCGGCGCGTCCCGGCCGGACAGGAGCAAGAGCTCGTTGCCGAGGCCCGCGAGCAAGGCCTGTCGACCTTCCAGCTCACCGAGCCTGCCCCCGATGGCCAGCTCGTCCCCGCCGGCAGGCGCGAGGAGTACTACGTCACATGGGCCGCGGAGCCGCAGTCGGAAGCGCCCGGCCTTCTCGGCTTCGACCACGGCGCGGTCCCCGAGCGCGCCGAGGCCCTCCTCCGCTGCGCCGACACCGGACAGATGAGCCTGACCGGGCCGGTCACCGCCGTCGGCGGGCGGCACGACCCCCACGCCGTCATGGCCTTCGTCCCCATCTACCGCCACGGCGCGAGCACCGCCACCGTTCCGGGGCGGCGGGCGGGGCTGGCCGGCTTCGTTGGCGCGACCATCGACGTCGATCGGCTGCTCGACCTTGTCCGCGAGGAACTCCCCGACCAGCAGATGGACATCTCCGTCTACGACAGCACCGGTGCCGAACAGCGACTGCTGGCCTTCCGCCCATCGAGCAGCGCCGGGCCGGCCGCCGAACGCGACTCCACGTCCTCCACCGCCCCCGCCGAGCTGTTCAGCGAGGAGCTCGATCTGGGCGGGCGGAAATGGCGAGTGGCGTGCACACCGTCCGAGGGGAAACGGGCGGCCGGCACGTGGGAGCCCTGGGTCACCCTCGGCGCCGGCCTGCTCATCACCGCCCTCGCCGCGACCAGCCTCTCCACCGGCGTCAGCCGCGCCCGCGTGGCCAAGCTCGTCCGGGCCCGCACGGCCGACCTGGAGGAGGCCAACCGCGAGCTCGCCACCGAGGTCGAGGAGCGAAGACGCAGCGAGGAGCGCCAGCGCCTCATGACCCGTGAGCTCGACCACCGCGTCAAGAACAACATGGCCGCCGTCCTCTCCATCGTCGACCACACGGTCCGGAACAGCGAGTCCCTCGAGCAGTTCACCGAGGCCTTCTCCGGACGCATCATGGCCATGGCCCGCCTGCACAACGTCCTCACCCAGAGCCGATGGTCCGGCGCCGACCTCGGCTCCCTCGTCAAGCAGATCGTCGAGCCGTACACCATCGGCCACGAGGGCCGCGTCGTCGTCCGCGGCGAGCCCCTCACCCTTTCCTCCAAGGCCGTCCCTTCCGTCGCCATGGCCCTGCACGAGCTGGCCACCAACGCCGCCAAGTACGGCGCCCTCTCCGCCCCCGATGGCAAGGTCGATATCCAATGGGCCCGCGAGCGCGGCCCCGGCGGCGAGGACCAGGTTCGCATGGTCTGGACCGAGGGAGGCGGGCCGCCCGTCGAGGAGCCCACCCGGCGCGGCTTCGGACGCGATCTCATCGAGGTCGCCGTCCCCTTCGAGGTCGCCGGACGCGCCAACCTCGAGTTCGCCCGCGACGGCGTCCGCTGCGTGCTCGTCATCCCCCTCGGCGGACCGCCGGATACCGAGGGCCGGGCCAGCTCGCCCCCCGAACCGCCCCGCGATCCTCCCTCCTCGCCCACACCCCTCGCCGGCAACGCCGACAACGCACGAGCCCAGCCCTGAGAAGCGCTCAAGCGGTTGACCCCCCATCCCGGCATCCTCTCTTCCGGGGAGGGTGCATCCTGCGCGCGCCAAATCGGGGTAATAGGCGCGATTCCCCTTGCAGCACCGCCGCCCGCGAGTACAGTGCCGATACACAGTCAGTGGTAGACGACGCCCGGGGAAGGGAGGCGGGGGATGGCACGTCTTCGTTACTCAGCACCACATTTCAGGGGAGTGGTATCCCATCCCGCCGCGACCCCCGCGCGCTCAAGCGTTCGCGCGCACAAAACCGGGGTCGTTCGCACGCAAACCATTTGTGCGAAAGCACTTACGCTCCGGAGAACGCCCCGGAGAAGTCGCAAAAAGTCGCAAAAAGTCATCGGAAGTCGCAAAAAATCGTCGGAAGTGCGATCGAAGTCGCCGGAAGTCGCCCCGAAGTCGAAAACAATCGCCGGAACCATCCCACATCCCTACCGTCCCGCCTATGGCCATTCTCGTCAACGCCGACACCAAGGTCATCTGCCAGGGCATCACCGGCGCCTTCGGGGCCGTCCACACCAAGGGGTGCCTCCACTACGGCACCCAGCTCGTCGGCGGCGTCACGCCGGGGAAGGGCGGCACCAAGGATCCCAACGGGCTGCCCATCTTCGACACCGTGGAGCGCGCCGTGAAGGCCACCGGCGCCACGGCCACCATGATCTTCGTCCCGCCGGCGTTCGCCGCCGACGCCGTCCTGGAGGCCGCCGCCGCAGGGATGACCCTGATCTGCTGCATCACCGAGGGGGTCCCCGTGCAGGACATGGTTCGCGTGCGGGCGGTGCTGGACGAGATGAACCGGGAACGGCAACAAATCAGCGGAAGCGGGCCGGCGCCGGCGCCGATCACCCTCATCGGCCCCAACTGCCCGGGCGTCATCACGCCGGGGAAGAAGACCGGCGGCGGCGAGACGCCCGGCGATCCGTACACGTCGCGCGCCAAGGGAGGCGGGGGGTGCAAGATCGGAATCATGCCGGGGTACATCCACACCCACCTCAGCGAGAGCCGGCTGAAGAAGGCCGTCGGGATCGTGTCACGCTCGGGCACGCTCACGTACGAGGCGGTGTGGCAAACCTCCAACGCCGGGCTGGGCCAATCCACGTGCGTCGGGATCGGCGGCGACCCGGTCCGCGGCCTTGGGCACATCCAGTGCATCGAGCTCTTCGAGCGCGACCCGGAGACGCACGGCATCCTGATGATCGGCGAGATCGGCGGGACCGACGAGGAGGAGGCCGCGGCGTACATCGCGAAGAGCGTGAAGAAACCGGTCGCCGCATTCATCGCCGGGCGCACGGCCCCCCCGGGCAAGCGGATGGGGCACGCCGGGGCGATCATCTCCGGCGGCGAAGGAACGGCCGACTCGAAGATCGCGGCACTGGAAAGGGCCGGCGTGAAGGTGGCGCAGTCACCCGCTGACATGGGAAAGGCCATGGCGCAGGCAATGGGGGTGTGACAGGAGGGGGGAGGAAAGTGGGCCGGGCACTACTCGATCAAATGCGCGGGCGGCGGAATCTCGGCGTTGATCTTGTCCTTGCGGAACTTGTCCTGCTCGTCGCAGGTGAGCAGGAACTTGTCCTCGTCCAAGTGGACCTGCAGGTGCACCGGGCGGCCCCACAGGGCGCGGAGGCTCGTGAGCACCTCCTTGGCCTTGGCCACGTCGATCTCCAGCCCGCTGAACTGGTGGGCCAGGTACAGCTCGCCGCGGTTGAGGTAGTTCGCGTCCACCGCGTAGATGAACGGCTGGCCCATGTTGGTGAGGCGGTAGAGCAGGGTCTTCTTGATGCGCTCGAAGTCGCGGGACACCACCCGCAGCTCGCCGGACTGCGGGTCCTTGCGGTACTGGTACATCTTGTTGCGCTCGACGAACTCGGGGGTGAGAAACTCGTCGATGAAGGAGACGTCGTTGTAGATGCGCCGGACCTCGAAGATCTTCTCCCTCCCCTTCATGGACTTGTCGTCGAACCGCTCCTTCTCGCCGACGCCGGGGAGCCGCTCCCACGCGGGCCCGTGCTGCCCGCTGTTCCAGCGGCGCTCGACGTCCTTGAAGAGCTCGAAGCCGATCTTGTAGGGGTTGAAGCCCCCGGGCGGCATGGCCAGCACGCCCGAGTGCTGGTCGGCGTAGTGGATGATCTCCTTGGCCTCCACGAAGTGCTGGGTCATGAGCTTGGAGTGCCAGTAGACGGCCCACCCCTCGTTCATGACCTTGGTCATGGCCTGGGGGGCGAAGTAGTAGGCCTCGTCGCGGATGATCGAGAGGATGTCCTGCTGCCACTCCTCCAGGGGCGCAAAGCGCAGCAGGAAGAGCAGGATGTCGCGCGTGGGGCGCGCCGGGACCTTCCCCTTGTCGGCCAGCTTCTTCTTCTCGAACTCCTTCTTCTGCCGGTCCAGCTCCCGGACCGGGTTGATGAAGGGGTCCATGTAGTCCTTGGCCGGGAGCTTCTCGGGGACGAACCCCCCGCGGTCGCCGGAGGCCGCGGCCTCGTCCTGGTCGTGCGCCACCTGGGCGCGCGACTGCTCCCGCTGCATGAACATGGAGTGCGGGTCGATGAGGTGCTCGATCGAGAGGCAGGCGTCCAGGAACCGCTCGACCTTGTCGTGCCCGTGCCGCTCGATGTGCCGCCGCACGCGCGTGGCGTGGTTGGCCATCTCGTCCATCATCTTGCGGTTGGTGCGGCTGAACCAGGAGTTGTTCTTGAAGAAGTCGGCGTGCCCGTAGACGTGGGCCATGACCAGCTTCTGGTCCGTGACGGCGTTGGACTCCTGCAGGTAGGCGTACACGGGGTCGTTGTTGATGACCATCTCGTAGATGCGCCCCAGCCCATAGGCGTCCCGCTTGGAGAGGTTCTCATACTCCATCCCCCAGCGCCAGTGCGGGTAGCGGACGGGGAACCCGCCGTAGGAGGCGATCTGGTTCATCGTGTCGAAGGGCAGGACCTCGAAGACGACCTCGTAGAAGTTGAGGCCGTACTCGATCGCCTTGGCCTTGATGGCCTGCATATGGGCCAGCAGTTCGGGCGACAGGTCGGTGGATGTGATCGAGGGAGCCATGGGGAGTGTTATCGGCGGTTTTGGTCCGTTGATCTATACGGAGTCCGGGGGGGCCGGGATCGGGAGAAGAGCCCGGGCCGCTCCGGTTCAGGGCGCAGCGGCGATCAGCCCGGCCAGCAGCACGAGCGGCAGCGCCAGGCAGACGATGACCAGGACGCGCCGGGTAATCGCCCGGCGCGTGCGGATCCAGGTCCGCCCCCTGCGAGAGATCAGAAGGGCCAGCACCGCTCCGGAGACCATCGCGCCCAGCCACATCGGGAGTGCGAACCGCCAGAACTCGCGCATAGGAAATCCCTCGAACAGCGCTACGACCGTGAAGTAGACAGCGAGGATGCCGGAAAAGCCCAGGGCCGCACCCAGGCCGGAGGCGCCGGCGATCAACGACCCCGTCATCGGCTCGACGAGCCCTATGCGCACGACCAGCGGCTCCCGGCAGGCCGGGCATCGCGCGCCGGGGAGCGGGGAGTTGAGCGGGTGCGCGCACGACGGGCAGGGATGATGCGGCCGAGCGTCGAGGAACCGGTCGAGCAGGTACGCTTCGGCTTCGGTCCCGGCGGGCGAGTGGTCGGGGAGAGGGGGCGTCATCGGTCAGTTCACCAGCGCCAGGAACGTCGCCGCCAGCGCGATGCTCAGCGCCCACCCAGCGCCGGCCGCGCTCCACACGAGCACGGGCCTCCATCGACGGGTGCGCCGGCGCGCGAGCACCCACCACAGCAGCAGCGGCCCCTCGAGCACGGCCATGCCCACCAGCGGCGCGACCTCGATCATCGCCGGCGCAAAGGATTTGGTAAACATGCGGAAGACCAGGAAGAGCAGCAGCAGCACGGAGAATCCGAACCCTCCGGACAGCCCGACCAGGCCGAGGATGAACGCACCAAGCCGGGGATGCGCGGGCTGGACACGCAGGAGCAGCCCGAGGCCGCACTCCGGACAGCGGCCGGCACGCAGCGCACGGAGGTTGTAGCCGCAGGAGGGACAGGGGATATCGCGCTCGGCCAAGTACGTGATGAGGAGGCCGTCGTAGGTCTCGGCGGGGGCGTCCATCGGCGGGGTGCTCAAGCAGGGTCACAGCGATACGGCGATCTGGAATGCATAGAGGGCGAGCCACAGCAGGCTGTCGATCACCACGAGCCACATGATGTACACCGCGGCACGCGTCACCGGGCGCTCGTCGTCGCGCCCGCGTCGCCATCGCCGCACCAGCCGAAACAGCCCCCAGGCGGCCGCGATGCCGACGCCGCCACTGATACCGGCGCTCAAGGCGATCTGGACCTGGAACCACCACATCCCCGTTGGAGGGTTATACTCGCCGAGGATCAGGCTGAGCACGGTCCAGGCGCCCATGATCAGCCGGTACACCGCGACGATGGCAAGAGCGGACGCAGCGAGCCAGCGAAGGCGCCAGAGAGGCTCGACACCGGATATACCCAACTGGATCAGGGCGCTGCACTCGGGACAGACCAGCCCGGGGAGGCCGCGGAGGTTGTATCCGCACCTGGGGCAGGGAGCATCGCTGACAGCGAGGAACGCCCGAAGCAGCTCGGGCTCGGCGAGCGTGGGGCCCATGGGTGCAGCATACCCGGTGGGGGCTAACGGACCCGCGCCCGCGCAACGTTCTGCTCAGTTGGCCATGTACTTCACGTAGACCATGATCAGCAGGAAGGACGCAAGCCCCAGCGCGATCATGCACAGCACGATCTGCACCGTCATGATCGCGACCTGCTTCCAGTACCCCTCCAGCGAGTGCATCCGGACGGCCTTGTACACGACCGAGATGCCGAAGGAAAGGGGGACCAGGAACGCCCACCAGATGTCGTGGACGTTCAGCGGGTCCAGGAAGGGACGCCAGGCGAGCACCAGGAGGGCGTTCATCGCGCCATCCCCCCGCCCCCGACCCCCCGACCCCCTCCCCCAACGCCCGGCGCGCCGACGGTCGGCGCGGGGGCCCGGTGGCGGAAAGCGGCATCGATGATGCAGATCAGGTTCAACATCCCGGCGATTGTGGCGAAGAGCGTGCCCAGCTCGTTGACCCGCCCCAGCGACCTCGAGTTGGGCGGCTTGCCCCCCTCCACTCGCACGCCCGTCTTCGGATCGCGCCCCTCGTTGGGAAAGGCGGACCGCGGGGGCGCGCCCACGCCGTCGCGGACCTTCAGGAAGTTCTGGTGGTAGTAGTCAACGCCGAAGGCGATCGGGCCGACAAGCCCCTCGCCGATGAACCAGACGAAATCCTCCTTGCGGTCCACGACGTCGATCCCGCCCACAAGGATGCCGCCGAAGAAGAGGCCCATGACACCGGACGCGATCAGGACGGCTCGCCGGATTTCCCCCAAGTAGGCGTGCCCGGCGCCCGGGAAGACAATGGCGAGCACTGCGGCCACGGGCTGAAAGGGCGCGGGGCCGGAATGGTCGTAGTGGGGCGTGGGCATCAAGGAACTCAGGGGGTCGGCGGAACGACGCTGGGAATGAAGAAGCGGTGAGGATATGCCGGGCGGAGGTGGATCCGGCGCTGTGGAACCGGCGGGGGTGAGACGGCGAAAATCCGTCGGCTTTGGGGTGGACAAAAAACCCCAAAACGGGGCGCTTGCCCCTGTTGACACGGACGGGACAGGGAGTAGTGTACCGCCATTCTTGGGCACGCCCCCACGGCCGGGCCGCCCTCCGGCCAACTTTGAGCGTCACGCCGGGCACAGAGAGACCGGCGAGAGCAAGATCCGGAGGCTCGTGGAGCACGTTGTGCGGCGTGTGGGAGACTGGTGGCGGGCGCGGCCGGACCCGGTGCGCCCCGAGGCTGAAGACGACAGCGCAAGGTATGGGAGGCAGGACGATGGCAGCGTTGATTGAGCAACTGGCGGCTCAGCTCGGACAGGACCCGCGCACGGCGCCGTCGGCGCGGGACTGGCGGGGCGGGTCGCTGGTCGAGGTGCTGGCGTACGAGGATGACGACGAGGACGAAGACGGCGATGGTGACGAGTTTGCCGATGAGGGCGAGGGTGACGACGACGAGGAGTTTGAGGACGACGACGAGAGCATTTTTGAGGACGACGACGAGGACGAAGAGTTCGGCGCCGACGACGACGAAGAAGACGACGAAGACTTCTGATCGTCGCGACCCGGGCGGGCAGCCCCTCGCGACGCGCCGTCGCAAAGGGACCCGCATGAGCACCGAGAACTCGTCGAACCGTCAGCGAACGCCGGGTGCCAAGCCGGGCACGGCCCATCTCGACGGGGAGACCACCGGAGAACGTCGGGCCGGCGGAGAGCCGGCGGGCCCGGAAGGGTCGGGTTCGGGAGTCGTCGATCGGCGGCTCGGGTTGGACAGGCGGGAGATCGCCGCGCGTCTGAGCGGGGACGGGGTTTCCAGCGGCGAGGCGGATACGGGCCTGGAGCGCCGGCGCGGGCCGGGGCGGCGGCGGAGCGATTTCTCCAAATCAGCCGAAGAGGGGGAGATGACCCAGGAACAGTTCCTGTTCCTCATGGCCATCGACGCCTTCAAGAAGTCCAATGACCGGATGTACCCCACCTGGACCGATGTGCTCGAGGTCGTCCGTCTGCTGGGCTACCGCAAGACGATGCCCAGCGAACTCAGCCTCCGCAACGCCGAGGACTGGCGCGAGTCGGCCGATGGGCCCGCCAACACTCGCACGATCAAGGGCCTGAAGCGCGACGCGGCGTGAGGGCCAGCCGCGGATCAAGCGGATCGATATCGGCGCGCATCCGCGCCCGATGACTTTACGGCAAGCGCCGGA
>JBGPJM010000086.1:0-18260 GCA_041485385.1 Phycisphaerae bacterium
TGGGACAGATAGCGAAGATCCGCATCTCGACGGGGCCCCCGATGGTGCGCAGCGAGAACGCGCAGCGGACCGCGTGGGTGTACGTCGACATCGCGGGGCGCGACCTGGGTGGCTACATCAAGGAGGCCCGCCACATAATCGCCGAGCAGGTGGCGCTGCCCCAGGGGTACTCGCTGGTCTTCTCGGGGCAGTTCGAGTTCTGGGAGAAGACGATCCCGCGCCTGATCGCGGCCAGCGTCCTCACGGTCCTGGTGATCGTGATGCTGCTCTACGTCAGCTCGCGGAGCTGGCTGCGCGTCGGGATCGTGATGATGGCCGTGCCGTTCAGCCTGGTGGGGGCGGCGTGGTTCCTGCACCTGATGGACTACAACCTCTCGCTGGCCGTGGTGATCGGGCTGATCGCCCTGGCGGGCCTCGACGCCGAGACGGGGATGGTGATGCTCCTGTACCTGGACAACAGTTTCGAACGGTTCGCGGCGGCGGGGCGGATGAAAACGAGGCGCGACCTGTGGGACGCGGTGCACGACGGCGCGGTGAAGCGGATCAGGCCGAAGGCCATGACGGTGGCCGCCGCGTTCATCGGGCTGGTGCCCCTCCTGTGGGCGCACGGGACGGGGGCGGACACGATGAGGCGGATCGCGGCCCCGATGATCGGCGGGCTGGCGGTAAGCTTCGCTATGGAGCTGGTGGTGTACCCGGTGGTGTTCACGCTGGCGAAGCGGTGGCAGTTTCGGGGAAGGTTGGCCGCGGAGCATGCGAATCTGCACGGGTGATGGCTTCGAGTCAGAAGGTCCCTAAACTGGTGACCCGGAGATTCGCAATGGGATAGGGGGTTGCGGAACGTATGTCAGGAGGCGGGGAAACGAACGGTTTGGTTTCAGGAGTTTCAACCTCCAGGAGATCCTCATGAAGATGAATCGGAAGATCGTCGGCGCGGCTGGTCTGTTGGTTGCCACCGGGGCGCTCCTCGGCGCGGGGGCCATGGGACGGGCGCCGGCGTCAGCACCGGACGCAGCGTCCACACAGCCCGCCAAGGACACGAAAAAGGCCGACCAGCCCAAGCCGGCGGAGAAGCCCGCCGCGACGCCGGCCGCAGCGAAGGCGGACCATGTCGGCGACCCGTACACGCTGGCGACCTGCCCGATCTCCGGCAAGAAGCTGGGCGCGATGGGGGACCCGGTGATCAAGGTCTACGACGGACGGGAGGTTCGCTTCTGCTGCGACCAGTGCCCCGCCACGTTCGAGAAGGACAAGGCCAAGAGCTGGGCAAAGGTGGATGAGCAGATCATCAAGGACCAGCGGCCGCTGTACCCGCTCGAGACCAGCGTGGTGAGCGGAAAGAAGCTCTCCGAGGCGCCGGGCGGGAAGGCGATCGAGTACGTGTACGGGAACCGGCTCTTCCTGCTGGCGTCGGAGGGGAAGAAGGCGGATCTGGCGAAGGATGCGAAGAAGCACTTCGCGGCGCTGGACAAGGCAGTCGTCGAGAAGCAGGGAAAAGACTATCCGCTCACGACCTGCCCGATCTCGAAGGAGAAACTCGGCGAGATGGGCAAGCCGGTGGACAACGTGATCGCGGGCCGGCTGGTGCGGACCTGCTGCAAGGATTGCGTGGCCGACCTGTCGAAGGACCCGGCGAAGGTGGTCGCGATGGTGGACGCGGCGCGCAAGGGCGGGGCGGCGCCCAAAGACGGCGACAAGAAGTGATCGCTTGAGGTGATTTGATCATCGCTTCGCAGGCGGCGCCGACGGGCGCCGCCTGTTTCGTTCAAGGGGGCGGCGACGAACACGGTGAAGACAAGGTCTCGCGCGGAGACGCGGAGAATGCCTACCGCTGCTCGCCGGCCTTGGTCGGGGCGCCGGGCAGGCGCAGGCGAGCGCCGGGCGCGAGTGCGGCGCTGTCGGCATGCGCCGTGACGGTGACCCCGTCGAGGGAGAAGACGGCGTGCATGTGCAGCGACGTGCCGTGGTGCGTCATGACGCCCTCCTGGTTTGGAGCGAAGAAGCCGACGAGCGTGGCGCGGGTCGGGGCGGGGGGGGCGGGGAGCGCGGGGCGCCATGGCTGGCGATCGGGCGGCGGGTTGGACTCGGGGCAATACCCGGCGATGACGTGGGCGTCGAGCCCGGTGAGCGTCCCCTCGACGACAAACGGGAAGGGCTTGCTGGTGTCGAGGCCGCGCTCCCGGGCGCAGCTCTCGACGACGCCCTCGAGCCGGTCGGGCGGGACTGCGCCGGGCAGATCGATGGTGATCCACGATTCAACGGAAGCGACCGTAAGGAGCGTGGCCTGGTCGGACGCGTCGGCGGCGGGGCCGCTGCTCTCGACGCCGCCCGCGGCCTTGCGCGTGACCCAGGTCTGCCCGTCGAAGATGGTGATCTCGCCGGCAAGGCCAGCCAGGGCGCCGACCGCGACGGCGTGGTGGTCGGCGGCGACTCGGGCCACGCCGATCCGCGGCTCGCTGCGGCCCTCGCGGAGGGCCTCTCGCATGGTGCCGTACTGGGTGATGGCAGAGCGATCGGTCGCGCAGCCGACGAGGAGGAACGCCGCGATCAAGCAGCACAACGCGGAGAGACGCGGGGTGGATGGAAGCATCCAGAGGTTACCGGCGAGGGAGCCCGCGGTTACTTCCCGAGCATGTCGTGGTACATCCTGTCGTAGTCGCCCGACGGCGACGCGGGCTTCGGGCGGACCAGCGCGAGTGCGAACGCGCCGGCGCACGCACCGGCGACGAGGGCGACGCGGACCACGCCGCCCAGTCGCGCCCGCCGACGCAGCAACGGAGCCAGCTCGGCAAGCCACATGGCCAGCGGCGCAAGGGCCGCGAGCGCGAACGCCGCGACCGGGATCGGACCCTGGCGGTACTTTTCCTCCAGCCACGCAAACAGCAGCGCCGTCGCGGTGGTCGGAACGATGACCAGCAGTGGGCCCGCGGCGAGGGAGAGCGTCGGCCGCCGGAGCGTGTACACGGCGAGCAGCGCGGTCGAAAACGACAGCGCGGCCAGTGGGATGCTGAGCTTGAGGAACTCGGAGACAAGCACCAAACCCGTGGCGGCGCCCGCGGCGATGGCCAATCCGATGGCCATGGACGGGCCGCGCCGGCGCGCGACGAGCACCTCCATCGGCCCGACGAGCACGACGACGAGCGCGCCAGGGAGAAGCTGGATCACCCACTGCTCCGGCCGGGTGTACGGCAACAGGAGAACGGGGAGCGCCACGGCCAGACCGAGGACGGTCACGGCGCGCGCCCAAGGCGCGCGGATGACCAGCAGCGGCATCGCGGCAGCGAGCCCGAGAATGGGAGCGAACGCGGCGGTGCGCCAAGTCTCGGAGCCGGCGGGCCAGCCGTAAAGAGCGAGAAACGCGAGGATCACCGGGGCGCCAAGGGCCAGAGGGATGCGCCACGGCCACGGTTCGCGGCCATCCGCGTTGGGTCTGGAGCGCCAGCGGAGCGCAAGGAGCACCCCGGTGATGGCGATCGGCGCGGCCGCGCCGAAGAGGAGTTGTTTGGTGCTGTCGTCCAGGGTGGTGGCGCCGGGGACTGCGCGGTGGAGCCAACAAGCAGGGGTCGGGGAGGTGGGCCAGGAGGGGCGCTACTCGCGCACGCCCTCAAGCGACGCGGTGATCTGAACTTCGTCACCGAGCGTCCCGTCAGCGACAAACAGATCCATGCCATAGTCGCTGCGTTTGACGGTGAAGGTGCAGAGGAAGCCGGCGCGGTAGCCGAACTTGGTGGTCTGCTTCTCGGTGTATTCCTGGAGGCGAACGGTGACGGGCTTGGTCACCCCGTGCAGCGTGAACGTGCCCGCGGCCTCGTAGGTCGCGTCGTCGATCCTCTTGATCGACGTGCTCTTGAACTCGGCCTTGGGGAACTCGCGCCCGTTGAAGAAGTCCGGGCTCAGCAGGAAGCTGTTCCGCGCCGGATCGCCGGCGTCCATGTTCTTGATCTCCGCGGCCACCTCCAGATGGCTCTTGGAGGCGTCGGCGGGATCGAAGAAAAACGCTCCGGTAGGCTTGTTTATACGGCCAAAGAAGTAGCTGACGCCGAAGTGGCGAACGCGGTAGTTGAGGGTCGAGTGGACCAGGTCGATCTCAAAGTCGGCCGCGCGGGCGGCCGCCCCCCCCACCGCCGCGCCCACGGGCTTGGGCGCGCTCGACGCGCCGAGGCCGGCGATGGAGGCCGCGCCAAGGGCAAGGAGGGAGGCGATGACGACGGCACGGCGCAGGGAGCGGATGGTGGGTGGCATGGGGGGAGGGTAGGGGTAGCCCGACACTCCGTGAAGGCCCTGGGGCCCTCTCCCTCTTCTGCTCACTGCTCACTGCTTACTGCTCACTTCTTCAGGGGAGGGCCCATCCTGTTCTGAAAATAGGGCTGAGTCGCACGTCGTTCGTAGGGCCGCCGCCCCTTTTTCATCGTCTCAGGGTGTCCCGCCCAGGGACATGTCCGACTGCGCGCCAGAATCGGGTAATACCATGTGATTTGCGGCCGTTTTTGGGCACGTTCGCTAGACTAACCAGTGGGTTCCGCAAGGTGCGCGCGCGGCTGGAGCACGCGGTGTCTCAGGAGTGAGTTGTCCGGATTCGATCGCGGCGGGATGGCGAACGTTGACCCCTGTTCACGGGGATGGGACGGGGACGGGAGCGGGCGGGACGCCCGTGAGACTCACGGGCCGGAGGCGCTGGAAAGCCCATGTCTCGCAGTGTCCCGGTTTCCCCATCCCTTCCCACCCCAGTGAGCAGTGAGCGGTGAAGCAAAGCACTCCACGTTCTGGCCGCGCGACTGCAAGGGAAACTGCACCTATGTCCCCGATCTGGTGTGCACTCGGACATGTCCCTGGGCGGGACACCCTGAGACGATGAAAAAGGGGCGGCGGCCATACGAACGACGTGCGACACAGCCCTATTTTCAGAACAGATTGGGCCCTCCCCAGGGGTGGGATGGATCGGGAGGCTGAGCGCGCGGATGGTTCACTCGACTCGAACGATTGCCTCTGTCTCGATCCGCTCGAACCAAGTTGCCCGGGTTGGCTTCAGGGGCATGCCGTCGGGCTGCCAGGCGAGTTCGTCGGCGAACGATGGCTGGTAGACCAGCCAAAAGACCGCCCGGATGCGGAGCTCGCCGGGGTGGTCGGCCTTGAGGGTCTGCGGGAGCACATCGCGGTGGCGTGAGAGCACACCTGGGCGGAGCTGGTAGGCCCAGACGGTCTTGTCCTGCCGGCCGGCGCTCGCCGGTTCATCGCCGATCGCGTATCCGGCGAACATCAGACCCATGGTGCCCCCGCCGTTGGCCGCGTGGTGTACGCGCAGCTGGACTATGAACGCCTCGCCGGCCTTCACGCGGCGCGGCGCCACCAGCGCGGCCTGGAACCCTTCGCGGTAGAACCGGTCTTCAAGGTCCGCCGGGATCTTTTTGCCGGCGATCATGTTCTCGAACCACTGGCTCGGGCTGGAGTCGTACTGATCCTTGCGGCGGCATCTCAGCACTCTCTCGGCCATCGTGCGGGTCCAGCTCGGATCCAGCGGCCGGGTCGCCATCTCGTCCCAGACCGTGTACGCGGCCTTGGGGGCCGCGTACAACGAGGCGAAGAGCAGGGGCGTCGGGAGGTGAGGCGCGAGCCTGCCCATGTAGAAGATCGGGTTCAGCACGATCATCCCGGTGAATGCGAGGGCGATGCCGGCCGCGACGAGGCGCGGCGAGCGCACGCGGCGTCCCTTTTTGAGGCGCCCGAGCCAGCCGGTGCCGCATTCGGGGCAGCGGATGGGGGCATCGGCCTGGTCCTGGGTGCCGAACTCGTACTCGCACTGCGGGCAGTGCAAGGACTCGCCGACGCGCCGACCCCAGCCGCCCGCCGCCAGCCCCATGCCGATCATGAGCGGGATCATCCACAGGAGCTGCGCGCCGACGCCGAAGGGTGTGCCGTGCAGCATCACGCCGAGTGTTCCGTAGAAGGCGACCATTCCTGCAGCGCCGGTCGCGGCGTGGATCATCGGCATGCGCTCAGGCCCTGAGCGCCTGGCGGCACGCATCAACCCGGCATAGGCCCAGGCCGCCGCGGCGGAGAGGACACCGACGATTGCCGTCCGAACGGCGAGCTCTCCGATGGTCAGCAGGCCGAGCGCGGCCAGGCCGATGCCGACGATGATGGAGAGGGCAAAGACCCCCAGGACGATCTTCGCGAACGTCCGAGCGGTGAGCTTCGGCGGCGCGAGGAGGTCCTGATTCATGGGGAGTCATAGGCGGGTGATTGACATGAAGACCCAAACGAACTGGGACTTTGAAGACCGCGCGCCGCGATGTGGCAAATGTTGTCGCCCCGCCCATCCAACATCCTGCGGCGACCCCGGAACTGCGTGGTAAACTCGACACGTGGAGACTCGCTCGCCCCCGCCAACCCGCTCTGGACCGTGGCCAGCGGTGTCGCTTGCGCTTGTCCCGCTCCTCGCGGCGTCCCCTGCGCTTGCCTCGGTTTCCGCCGACTCGGTTCTCCGGTTCGCCGGGAAGTTCCACCCGCTGATCGTGCATTTCCCGATCGCTTTGCTGCTGGTTGCGGCGGGGATGGAGTTTCTCAGGCGGCGGTCGGCGCGGGTGGGGGCTTCGCCCG
Source organism: Phycisphaerae bacterium (assembly GCA_041485385.1). Classification (GTDB taxonomy): domain Bacteria; phylum Planctomycetota; class Phycisphaerae; order Phycisphaerales; family UBA1924; genus JBGPJM01. Next base: position 6,598 of record JBGPJM010000086.1, read on the forward strand.
GGGCGGGCGTGTGCCTGCGGGTGGGGGCCGCGGCGGCGGTGGTTGCAGCGTTCCTGGGGTGGTTTGATGCGTTCACGGCGGGGCACACGGGGACGGATGCGGGGATCCTGTGGTGGCACCGGTGGGTGGGGGTGGTGACGGCGGGGGTGGCGGTGGCGGCGGTCGCGGCGTCGTTGGGTGTCCGGGGGAAGGACGCGGGGATGCGGGCACGCAGGGACGCGGGGAACGGAAGGGGGGCGATTGCGCTGTATCGGCTGGGGCTGGTGCTCTCGGCTCTCCTCGTCGGGCTGAGCGGGCACCTGGGGGCTTCGCTGATCTACGGGCCGGATTATGTCGCGCGGGCGTTCGAGCAGTTGCGTTCGCCGGTGACGACGGCGCCCGATGGGGTTGCCGGGAGTGGGGCTGCTTCCGGCGGCGCGATGCTGACGGCGGCAGGGAGCGGAGGGATGATCGACTATGCACGGGACGTGCAGCCGATCCTGGCGCGGCGGTGCTTCCAGTGCCACGCGGGGGACAAGCCGGAGAACGGGCTGCGGCTGGACGCTCGGGACCGGGCCCTGAAGGGGGGTCGATCGGGGAATCCGGCGATCGTGCCCGGGAACGCCGCGGCGAGCCGGATGATCAGGCTGGTCTCCGGGCTGGAGGAGGGGAAGCAGATGCCGCCCAAGGGGGGCGCGCTGGAGGCGGCGCAGATCGAGACGCTGACGGCATGGATCAACCGGGGGGCGGCGTACGGCGCGGGCGGAGGGACGGAGGGGCACTGGCACTGGGCGTACCGGGCGCCGGTGCGGCCGAACCTGCCGGTGGTGAAGGACACGTACTGGGCGCGGAACGCGATCGACTCGTTCGTCCTGGCGCGGCTGGAGGCGGAGGGGCTGAAGCCTTCGCCGGAGGCAATGCCGGAGACGCTCATCAGGCGGGTGTCGCTGGACCTGACGGGGCTGCCGCCGACGATCGAGGAGGTGGATGCGTACCTTGCGGAGGTGAGGGCGGGGCAGCCGGACGCGTACGAGCGGGTGGTGGACCGGCTGCTGGCCTCGGCGCGGTACGGCGAGCGGTGGGCGCGGATGTGGCTGGACGTGGCGCGGTACGCGGACACGAACGGGTACGAGAAGGACGACCGGCGGTCGATGTGGGCGTGGCGGGACTGGGTGATCGGGGCGTTCAACCGCGACATGCCGTTCGATGAGTTCACGGTGAAGCAGCTGGCCGGCGACCTGCTGGACGCATCGGGGGCGGAGGCGGTCGACAATCTCGTCGCGACCGGGTTCAGCCGCAACACGATGGTCAACGAGGAGGGGGGAGTCGACCCGGAGGAGTTCCGGTGCGACTCGATCGTGGACCGTGTGAACACGATGGCGGGGGCGTGGCTGGGATCGACGCTGCAGTGCGCCCAGTGCCACAACCACAAGAACGACCCGTTCACGCAGGAGGAGTACTACAGGCTGTTTGCGTTCTTCAACGGGGATGATTCGGACGTGGTGGTGCAATCGACGGGGTCGGTCGCGGCAGGGGCGATGGTGGAGGTGGTGCCGGCGGAGAAAAGGGGGGAGCTGGCGGCGGCGAGGAAGGAGATCGCGGGCCTGGAGAGCGAGCTGGGGACGACGACGGAGGCGCTGGACGCGGAGCAGGGGGCGTGGGAGCGGGAATATGCGGCGGCGGAGCCGGCGTGGACGGTGCTGATGCCGACGGCGGTCTCGGCGGCGCCGGGGGGCGAGGGGGGGGCGGCGGCGGTGCTGACGGTTGGGGAGGACGGATCGATCACGGTGAGCGGTGCGTCGCCGGAGCGGGATACGTACACCGTGGAGGTGGTGCCCGGGGCCGGGCTCTTGAGCGTCGCGAGCATCCGACTGGAGGTGCTGCCGGGGGGGATGAAGGGGAGCACGGCGATCGGGCGGACGGGGAGCGGGAACCTTGTGTTGTCGGAGATCACGGTTGGGCCGGCGGGCGGGTCGGGCGCCGAAGGGGGCGAGTATGCGATGGCGTCGGCCGTCGCGGATTACGAGCAGGACAAGGACGTCGGGCACGATTCGGGGTGGCCGGCGCCAGGGGCGATCGACCACGATCCCAAGACGGGCTGGGCGATCGGCGGGCAGACGGACCGGGCGCACGCCGCGGTGTTCGGGCTGGCGTCGGCGGCGCCGGCGGGGCCGCTGAAGATCACGCTGGTGCAGAACTACGGCGGGAAGCACACGATCGGGCGGTTCCGGCTGTTGGCGACGGCGGACCCTCGGCCGCGGACGCGCCCGCCGCTGTCACCGGAGATTTCGTCGATCCTCGAGGTCGCCGGGGCGCAGCGGAACGATGAGCAACGGACGGACCTGGCGAAACACTTCCGGTCGATCGCGCCGTCGCTGGGCCCGGCGCGCGAACGGCTGGCGGTGCTGCGGAAGCAGGTCGGGGAGATGAAGATGGGGGCGACGCTGGTGATGAGGCAGCGCGGGGAGCCGCGGGACACGTTCGTGCACATCCGAGGCAACTTCCTGAGCCATGGACAGCCGGTGACGCCGGGGGTGCCGGCGGTGCTGCACAAGCTGCCGCCGCTGGGGCCCGGAGAGAGGCCGACGCGGCTGACGCTGGCGAGGTGGATCACGGATCCGGCGAACCCACTGACGGCGCGGGTGACGGTAAACCGGTTCTGGGAGCAGTACTTCGGGCGCGGGATCGTGGAGACGAGCGACGACTTCGGCACGCAGGGGGACCCGCCCTCGCACCCGGAGCTGCTGGATTGGCTGGCCACGGAGTTTGCCGGGCGGCAGAAGTGGAGCATGAAGGCGGTGCATCGGCTGATCGTGACGTCGGCGACGTACCGCCAGGCGTCGGCGGTGACGCCGGAGCTGCTGGAGCGCGACCCGCGGAACCGGTTGCTGGCGCGCGGGGCGCGGTTCAGGGTGGAGGCGGAGATGGTGCGGGACGTCGCACTGGCGGCGGGCGGGCTCTTGTCGCCGAAGATGGGCGGGCCGAGCGTGTTCCCGCCGCAGCCGGAGGGGGTGTGGACGATGATCTACAACGACGACAAGTGGGTGCCGAGCAAAGGGGAGGACCGGTACCGGCGCGGGGTGTACACGTTCTGGCGGCGGACGGCGCCGTTTCCGACGTTCACGAGCTTCGATGCGCCAAGCCGGGAGATCACCTGCACGCGCCGGGCGCGGACGAATACGCCGCTACAAGCGCTGGCGACGCTGAATGACGCGGAGTTTGTCGAGGCGGCGGCGGCGCTGGCGCGGCGGACGCTGCGGGAGACGCCGGGGGCCGATGCGAGGGCGAGGCTGGTGCACGCGTTCCGGCTGTGCGTGGCCCGGGCGCCGGCGGAGGCGGAGGCCGGGCGGCTGCTGACGCTGCTGGAGGAGCAGCTGGGGGTGTATCGGGCAGACGGGGCGGCGGCCGCGGCGCTGGTGGCGGCTTCGCAGCCGCCGGACCCGCCGGCGGCGCTGGCGCCTGATCCGACGCTGGATCCAGCCGAGCTGGCGGCGTGGATCGTTGTGGCGAATGTTCTGCTGAATCTGGACGAGACGCTTACCAAGGGCTGACCCCCACATGGACACACACGAGCCCGTCAACCCGTTGCTGATCCGAACCCGGCGCCAGTTCTTTGCCGACTGCGCGGTGGGGGTAGGGTCGCTGGCGCTGACCTCGCTGTTGGCGGAGGCGGCGGGGGCGAGTGTGGGTGTGGGGCGCGGCGGGGCGCGGGCGCGCGGGCCGGCGCCGGACCCGCTGACGCCCCGGGCCCCCCACTACGCCCCGAAGGCCAAGAACATCATCTACCTGTTCATGAACGGGGCGCCCTCGCAGCTGGACCTGTTCGAGAACAAGCCGACGCTGGTGGCGCACAACGGGGAACCGATCCCGGAGGAGATCGTGAAGGGGCAGCGGTTCGCGTTCATCAAGGGAACGCCGCGGCTCTTGGGGTCGCCGTACACGTTCGGCCGGCACGGGGCGTGCGGGGCGGAGATCTCGGAGCTGTTGCCGAACATCGCGTCGATCGCCGACGACATCGCGATCGTGAAGTCGATGAGAACCGACGCGTTCAACCATGCGCCGGCGGAGCTGTTCCTGAACACGGGGCTGGCGCGGATCGGGCGGCCGAGCATGGGGTCGTGGCTGACGTACGGGCTGGGGAGCGAGTGCCGCGACCTGCCGGGGTTCGTGGTGCTGCTGTCGGGGGGCGGGCAGCCCAGCGGGGGGTGCTCGTGCTGGTCGAGCGGGTTCCTGCCGACGGTGTACCAGGGGGTGCAGATGCGGTCCAAGGGCGACCCGGTGCTGTTCGTCAAGGATCCCGAGGGGATCGACCACGGAACCCGCCAGCGCACCATCGACGCCATCCGCGACCTGGACCAGATGCAGCTGGAGAGCGCGGGGGATCCGGAGATCGCGACGCGGATCAACTCGTACGAGATGGCGTACCGGATGCAGTCGAGCGTGCCGGACCTGATGGACCTCTCGGCGGAGCCGGAGGCGATCAAGCAGATGTACGGCGTGGACAAGGCGGCGCCGGGGCAGCCCTCGTTCGCGCGGAACTGCCTGCTGGCGCGACGGCTGGTGGAGCGCGGCGTGCGGTTCGTGCAGCTCTATCACCGCGGGTGGGACTCGCACGGCTCGGCGATGAGCGACGACATCGTGCACTCGCTGCCGCAGCGGTGCCAGGAGACGGACCAGGCGTGCGCGGCGCTGGTGAAGGACCTCAAGCAGCGCGGGCTGCTGGAGTCGACGCTGGTGGTGTGGGGGGGCGAGTTCGGGCGCACGCCGATGAACGAGGCGCGGAACGGGTCGACGTTCCTGGGGCGGGACCACCACCCGGAGGCGTTCACGATGTGGTTCGCCGGCGCGGGCATCAAGGCGGGCCAGACGATCGGCGCCACCGACGAGCTGGGGTATTCGGTGACCGAGGACGCGTGCCACGTGCATGACCTGCAGGCGACGATGCTGCACCTGATGGGGCTGGATCACAAGCGGCTGACGTACCGGTATCAGGGGCGCGACTTCCGGCTGACGGATGTGCACGGGGAGCTGTTCCCGAAGCTGCTGGCGTGAGGGGCTACGCCGGCCCGGCGAGTCGCGCGGGTCCCGGTCCTGTTAGGGCCAGTGGTCCGTTCACGCGGGATCGCGTCGCGGGGTCGGAGGGACAGGATCGGGCGAGCCTCGGTAGCCGCAGGGCGCCGGCGCGTTCCGTGGTGCAGAAATCCCGATGTGGTCGGCCCACCAGACCTCATGGTGCCGACTGTTTTTCATGTTGGCGCAGCAGGCCTTGCGGGCGTTTGGCACCCTCCCTGAATCAGGCTCTTCTCGGCCGAGCCGGCGCGCACCCGGCGGCGGCGGCCGCATGAAATATTGGCCTTCGGGGGTTCATGATGCACACTCTCGTCGCCTCTGGCGCAAACTTTCAAGAATCCGGGCCAGCAAGCTGCGCAGGCTGCGTAATGTAGGGAAGATGGCCACCAAGCTCGGACAGACCGTGCCCCTCCCGCCCAACGCCTTGCCCCCGTGGCACGTCGAGGTGGCGCAGCTCCTCGAGGAGCACCACATGGTGGCATGGGCGCATCTGCCTGCGGACCGGGCCCGTTTCGGGCTGGAGCTGGCGGACGCCCTCACGCAGTTCGACGACACGCAGGTCTGCCAGCTGCACGGCGCCCACATCTCCGACATTTTCTCGTTCTGCAACCAACTCGAGCGGGCCATGGGCGACGACCGCATCCGGCGCAGCATCGACGCCCGCGGCGGGGTGGTGGATGCGCTCCGCCGGCGTCCCCAGCCGATCAGAGGGCGGGCGATCCGACGGCGCTTCTATCTCTGGCACGACGCCGACGTGATGTTGCGGGCCGACCACAAGCTCTTCGGACGGCTGGTGGACGCCATTGCCGGCGTCGCCGCCGAGGCTGAGTACGCCAGCGAGGACATGCTCCTGCTGCACCGCGCCATCTTCATCGGCGCTCCGTCGCTGGACGTTTACGCCGAGGACCCTCGCGGGCAGTTCAGCTCGTGGCTGTCGGAAGAGAGCGAGGTGCCCCTGTGGCGCGTCGTTTCGGGCCTGGACGTGCCCCCGTTCATCCGGTACCGCATCGAGCCGGTGCTTCGCGACGAGAAGGTGCCCCTGGTCGAGGCTCCCACGGCGCTGGTGCCGGTGGTTCGGAAGAGGCGTGCTCGCTCCGGCAAGCTGGGTCGCTGACAGCTTGACCCGGCCCGCCGAGCGTGCTTTGCTCGCCCCGTGAGGATCATCTCCGGCGAGTTCAGGCACCGAAGGCTGCATTCCCCTCGCGACGGCGCCGTGACACGGCCGATCCCGGACCGGGTGAAGGAGTCGTTGTTCTCGCTGCTGCGCGGCTGGACCGAGGACGCGGCGGTTCTCGACGTGTTCGCGGGCACGGGGGCGATCGGCCTCGAGGCCGTCAGCCGCGGGGCGGCCCGGTGCGTGTTCATCGAGCGCGACCGCCAGATCGTGGAACTTCTGCGCAAGAACGTGGCGGCGCTGGGGTGCGAGGACCGGTGCGAGATTGTCCGCGCCGACGGACTGGGGCCGGCGGTGCTTTCCCGGTGCCCGCGGCCCGTCGACCTGGTGTTTTTCGATCCCCCTTACCCGCTCGTCCGCGATCCGACGGGGTGGGAGCGGCTCCGCGTGCAGTTCTCGCGCGTGGTTCAGCTGCTGACCGACGAGGGATTCGCGGTTCTGCGGACACCGTGGCCTTTCGGGCGGTCCGATCCGGGGCCGTCGATCGAGCCGGAGCCCGAGGGTCGCCCCGATCGGCGCGCCGGTGCGGCCAAAGAGACGGGCGAAGACGCCTGGGAGGAGCTCCCCCGCGAGCGATGGGACACGGCGGACATGGAGAGTGACGACGAGTCGGCGGACCGCGCCGAGGGCCTGGGGCAGACGAGCGCGTGGCAGGCCCATGACCTGTCCATCGAAGGCGCGATCGGACCAGAGACGCATGTCTACGGGCACACCGCGATCCATCTGTACATGCGGAAGAAAGAGACAGCATGACGGTCGGGGCGGCGCGCGCCGGGCGTCTGCCGAGGCGGGTGTGGCAGGGCGGGCCCGCAACTGGTACAAAGGCTGGCCGGTACTGCTCGTCGGGCGCGGTCATTGCCCGCGTCACCAGGGTGGAGCATATTGGACTTGCTGGACTGGCGGATTGCACACACGATGGTTCGGGCGATTCGAGTCGGCGCGGGCGTGATGCCGCTGGCCGTCTGGATGTCGCTCGCCGGGGCGGCGAAGCAGAGCGATTCGCCGCCGGAGCCGGCGCCGCGGCACGCTCAGGCCCCCGCCCCCCCCGGCGCGCGCCCCCCCGAGCCTGGGGCCCCGGTGAAGCCGGGTGCGGTCGTCGAGATCCAGAAGGACCGCGTCAGCGGCGTCTGCTCGGCGTGGCTGGGGAACGGTGTTCTCGTCCACCACCTCCAGCTGAAGCCCGATCCCGACGTCCCGCCGGCACAGGGGAAGGAGGAGGGCAAGGGGCAGGTGGTCATCACGATCTCGGTGGCGGGCGGGGAGTTGCTGGAGACGGCCGACAACCGCTCGATCTCCGATGCCGCGGCGGTCGCCTGGCAGCGCCCCGGCGCGGCCACGTTCTCGGGCGCGGAGATGGACCAGTATCTTTCAAGGACGCGGGTGCGTCTGCGTGCATGGGCCGGGGCGGACACGATGACCCTGCGGATCTCGGCCCCCAGCGAGTCGGTCGAGGCGGGCCTTCGGGCGGCCCGGCTGCTCCTCTCCGAGCCGCGCCTCGATCCGGGCGCACTGGACCGCTGGAAGGAGGAGGCACTGGCCCGCAACGCGCCGCACAAGCGTGCCGGGGCCGGCCTCATCCATCAGACCGCGGTGGACGCGATCTTCGTGGCCGGCGAGGTCCGCACTCGCCCGGCCATGCCGGCAGCGATCGCCGCCATCACCGCGGCGAATGCCCAGGCGTGGCTGGACCGCATGCTGGGCACGGGCGGCGCGGACGCCGGAGACCGGCCCCGAGCGCACCCGGTCGAGGTCGGTATCGCCGGTGACATCGAACTGGCGGATGCCCTGAACCTCGCGGCGACCTACCTGGGCTCTCTCCCGGAGCGGGACCGTATCTCGGGCCAGACGTTCACCAACCTCCGGGTTGCCGGGCGCGCTGCCGGGCCGATCGTCGGCGAGCGGGTCGTGGCGGACTGGCGGGGCAACGCGTTCGTCGTCGCCGGATTCCTCGGCGCGGATATCTCGAACCTGGCGGACCACCGCGCGCTCGCGACGGCCGGGAAGATCCTCACGGCGCGCCTGGCGTCGCAGCTGCCGCAGGCCGAGAACATCGACGGCAATGCCAGCGCCTCGTCCGTCCCCGGGAGCGTGTACCCCGGCTTCGGGCTCTTCCTGGCAACCAGCGAGGTAGAGCCGGCCCGCTGCCAGCAAGCGATGGAGCACATCGACCGCATCCTAGTGCGTCTGTTTTCGGAGGGCGCCTCGGCCGACGAGGTGACGACCGCAACGGGCCAGCTGGCCGACGACGCCGCGAAGATGCTCCGAGAGCCCCGATTCTGGTCGAGTGTCCTTTCGACCTCTCTGTATCACGGCTATTCGTCCGCCGATCTCGCGAGTGCTCCTGACGCATACCGGACGATCACGCCCGAACGGGTGAGACAGGTTCTGGCGGCGTACGACACTCCCGAGCGTCGGATCCGGCTGGCCGTCCGGCCGCCGGCGGGTCCGGCAGCCCGGTAGATCCGGTCCATCGCACGTTTTTGGCCCGGTAGACCCGCGTCCCGCTGTCCCGCCGCCGATTGGTGGCCGTGGATCCGTTGCGCGGCTATCTTTGCTCTGGCACCTTCCCATCACCCGGTCGTGGTGGGGCGCCGGGAGCCCCTCCCTTGAGCAGGTGGGGGCGTTCCGGAGGCCGAGAGAGACACAACCTGTTCGGACGTTCCGGGGCGCGGCCGCCGCTCAGCCGCCTCCCGGTGGTTGTTGTTTCGGCGAAGGGAGTCCACGCATGCGTTATTGTGTTTCGCTGCTGGCCGGTGCCGGCGCTGTCTGCGTCGGCGCCGGGAGTGTGTCCGCGAGCTCGATCAGCTTCTCTGGCGCCGCGGGCTCGCGTGAAGCGATGGCGACGTTCGAAACGAGCGGGAGCGACCTGGTCGTCACGCTGGTGAACTCGTCGGGTGCGGACGTGCTGGTGCCGGTCGACGTGCTCACCGCCGTGTTCTTCGACATCCAGGGCGACCCGCTGGCGCTGGTGAGAGAGAGCGCTGTGCTCGCTTCGGGGTCCGAGGTGCTCTTCGGCATCAGCGACCCCGGCGGCGTGGTGGGCGGCGAGTGGGCGTACGCATCGGGGTTGAACGGGCCGGACGACGCCCGATACGGAATCAGCTCGTCGGGCCTGGATTCGTTCGGGCCACACGACCGCTTCCCCGGGAACAATCTCGATGGGCCGGTGTCGCCGGGGGGGCTGAACTACGGCTTGACCTCCACCGGCGACGACCCCGCCACCGGCAACGCGCCGGTCACGGGCGGCAATCCGCTGATCCAGGACGCGGTGGTCCTTACCCTGTCCGGGTTGCCGGACGGGTTCAATCCCGCGACGGCGATCTCGCACGTGTCGTTCCAGTACGGCACGAGCCTGTCCGAGCCGAGGATCCCGGGCGTGCCGGCGCCGTCGTCGCTGGCGCTCCTGGGCGCAGGCCTGTTGATCATCGCGGCCCGCCGTCGCCATTGACCATCCGCGCGGTTGTTCCGGAGAAGGGCTCGACGTGCACCAGCACGTCGGCGACGGTGGGCATCCGGGCCCGCACCTCGGCGCGAACTCGACCACCCACGGCGTGCGAGTCGCGGACCGTCATATCGGGGTCGACCTCGATGTGCATCTCCAGCCAATGACGTGTACCGCTCTTCCGGGCACGCGTCTTCTCCACGCCCTTGACCCCGGGCACGCCCAAGGCGATGGTCCGGGCCGGGTCGCGGACGTGCGTGGACTCGGCGTCCATGAGATCGTGGAGCGGGACCTGAAAGAGCCGCCAGGCGTTGTACAGGATTACTCCGGCCGCGAGCAGGGCCGCCCAGTCGTCGGCCGGCTCCCAGCCCTTGCCGCCGATGAGGGCGATGGAGATGCCGATGAACGCGGCGGCGGAGGTGATCGCGTCGGAGCGGTGGTGCCAGGCATCCACCTCCACCGCCCCGCTGCCGGTCTGCCGCCCGACGCGGCGCACGAAGCGGAAGAGCGTCTCCTTCACCGCCACGACACCGACCAGCACGAGGAGCGTGAACGGCTCCGGGGCGTGGTGCGGCGTCAGGATCTCGCGGACCGACTCCACGGCGATCCACACTCCCGCCAGGAAGACCATCGCCGCGACGGCCATCGCCGCCAGCGCCTCGGCCTTGCCGTGGCCGTAGGGGTGGTTCGCGTCGGCGGGCTTGGCGGCGATGTGCAGGCCGCCCAGGATGACCACCGAGCCGAGGATGTCGGTCATTGACTCGATGGCGTCGGCGACGAGGGCGTAGGAGTTCCCGACCAGCCCGGCGATGAGCTTGGACGCCGCCAGCGCGACGTTGGCAAGGAGCCCGACGACGGCCGTCCGTTGCCCGCGGTGCGCCGGTTCTTCGTGCGGGTTGGCCGCCATCCGGGCAAGCATACGGGCGCCGACGACCGAGAATCGCCGCCTGGCCGCGCCGGACGTCACAGCCCGCGTTCTTCATGCTTACCATGGTTCCCCGATTGCAGGAGCATCAATGAAAGTCCACGAGTACCAGGGTCGCGAGCTTCTCCGGCAGGCGGGCGTACCGGTGCCGCCCGGTGTGGTGATCGAGTCGCTTGAGGAGGCCGCCTCGGCGTACCGGCGCGTCACCGACGAGGCCGGGGCGATGGCGGGGACCGCGTCGGCCGAAGGGGGGCTGGCGGTCATCAAGGCCCAGGTGCACGCGGGCGGGCGCGGCAAGGCCGGGTTTGTCAAGCTGGTCCGTTCGCCGGAGGAAGCGACGGACGCCGCACGCTTCATGCTCACCAACCGCATGGTGAGCGCGCAGACCGGCCCGGAAGGGCTGGAAGTCAAGAAACTGCTGGTGGCGGCTGGGGTGGACATCGCCAAGGAGTACTACCTGGCGATCACGACCGACCGGAAGACCCGCCGGAACGTGCTGATCGCGTCCCGGGAAGGGGGCGTGGAGATCGAGACCGTGGCCCACGAGCGGCCGGAGGCGATCATCAAGGAGCCGCTGCATCCGCTGCTGGGGCTCCAGGCGCACCAGGCGCGCCGCGTGGCGTTCGAGCTTGGCTTCAGCGGTCGGCAGGTCGGCCAGGCCGTGAAGTCCATGCTGGCGCTGGCGCGGCTGTTCGAGGAGAAGGACTGCTCGCTGGCGGAGATCAACCCGCTGATCGTCACCCCCCCCACTCCCGCCAATCCTGACGGGCAGGTGCTGGCGATCGACGCGAAGTTCAACTTCGACGACAACGCGACGTTCCGCCACGCCGACATCGCCGGGATGTTCGACCCCGCGGAGGAGAATCCGGCCGAGCTCCGCGCCAAGCGGTTCGGGCTCTCGTACATCGCTCTGGAGGGCAACATCGGGTGCCTGGTCAACGGCGCGGGACTGGCCATGGCCACCGCCGACGCCATCCAGCACTTTGGCGGCTCGCCGGCTAACTTCCTGGACGTGGGCGGCGGCGCCACCACCAAGGCGGTCACCGAGGCCCTCAAGATCATTCTTTCCGACA